>NZ_CM001165.1:6063610-6376944 GCF_000213055.1 Streptomyces sp. Tu6071
ACCGGAGCAGCCCGCCCCGAAGCCGAGCCCCACACCGACGGCCTCCCCGAGCCCGAGCACGAGCCAGAGCCAGAGCCCGAGCACGAGCCCGAGCACGAGCCCGAACCCCGGCCCAGGCTCCACTCCGGGCCCGGGCGCCAGCACCTCCCCGAGTCCCACCCCCACCCCGTACACGAGCCCGGACCCCACCCCCGGAAGGTGACGCCGTGACCGACAGGGAACCGCCCCGCCGCCGGGTGCCAGGCCCCGCCAGGCCCGCCGAACGCCCGCGTGCCGGGGCGCGGGCGGGAGCCCGCCCGGGGCCCGGCGCCCGGCCGCGCCGCAGCCCCTCAGGACCGGGGCCCAGGCTCCAGGGGCCGCGCACCATCCGCCTCGGCTCGCCGCGCCCCAGGCTCCGGCTCGTCGGCGTCACGATCACGCTGATCATGGCGGTCTTCGTGGGGCGGCTGCTCCAGATCCAGGCCGTCGACGCGGACTCCTTCACGACGGCCGCGCAGAAGAACCGCGTCGTCGTCCACGAGATCGCCCCCGAGCGCGGCGCCGTGACCGACCGCAAGGGGGTCGAGCTGGCCACGAGCGTCGACGCCTACGACATCACCGCCGACCCCTCGATGTTCGGCCGCGAGCAGACCCACGTGAAGGACGCCCCCGAGCAGGCCGCGGCCCTCCTCGCCCCGATCCTCGGCAAGGACGAGGAGGAGGTGGCCGCCCAGTTGCGCGGCACGGGCCGCTACGCGCTCCTCGCGACCCGGCAGACCCCGCAGGTCTGGACGCAGATCAAGGACCTCAAGAACGCCTTCCAGGAGAAGGCCACGAAGGACAGGCCCAGCATCCTCGCCGGGGTCTTCCAGGAGCCGACGAGCAAACGCGTCTACCCCAACGGGGACCTCGCCGCCGGGATACTGGGCTGGGTCAACTCCGAGGGCAAGGGCGCGGGCGGCCTGGAGGCGCAGTACGAGACCTCCCTCGCGGGCACCCCCGGCGAGGTGCGCTACGCGCAGGCCGGGGGCCGCCAGGTCCCCACGGCGGGTGGCAGCGAGCACCCCGCCGTGGCCGGTACGGACGTGCGGCTCACCCTCGACCGCGACATCCAGTGGGCCGCGCAGCAGGCCATCACCGACCAGGTGAAGAAGTCCAAGGCCGACCGCGGCTACGTCATCGTCCAGGACACCCGTACCGGAGAGATCCTCGCGCTCGCCAACGCGCCCGGCTTCGACCCGAACGACCTGCGGCACGCCGACGTGGACGCGCTCGGCAACCCGGCCCTCCAGGACGCCTACGAACCCGGCTCCACCAGCAAGATCATGTCCATGGCCGCCGTCCTGGAGGAGAACAAGGCGACCCCGGGCACCCACGTCACCGTGCCCGGCGAACTGCGCCGCGGCGACCGCATCTTCCACGACGACATCGCGCACGGCACCTGGCACCTCACCCTCAACGGGGTGCTCGCCAAGTCCTCCAACATCGGCACGATCCTCGCCACCGGACAGCTCGGCGGGACGCAGCAGCAGGCGAACCGGGTTCTCCACTCCTACCTGCACAAATTCGGCATCGGCAGCCCCACCGGACTCGGCTTCCCCGGCGAGACCTCCGGCATCCTCGCGCCGCCGGACAAGTGGAACACCTCGCAGCAGTACACGATCCCCTTCGGCCAGGGCCTGTCGATCAACGCGGTGCAGGCCGCCTCGGTCTACTCCACGATCGCCAACGGCGGAGTCCGCACCGAGCCGACCCTCGTCAAGGCGACCAAGGGCCCGGACGGCCGCTGGGCCCCCACCGACCCCGCGAAGAAGACCCGCGTCGTGAGCGACAGGACCGCCAAGACGCTCGCGACCATGCTGGAGTCCGTCGTCGACGACAAGGAGGGCACCGGCACCTCCGCGCGCATCCCCGGCTACCGCGTCGCCGGCAAGACGGGGACGGCCAACCGGGTGGACCCGAAGACCGGGCTCTACCGCGGCTACACCGCCTCCTTCGCCGGCTTCGCCCCCGCCGACAAGCCCCGCGTCACCGTCTACTGCGCCATCCAGAACCCGACGAAGGGCGGCTACTTCGGCGGCCAGATCTGCGGACCCATCTACAAGAGCGTCATGGAGTTCGCGCTGAAGACCCTCCAGGTCCCGCCCACCGGCGCCGCACCCGCGCGGCTCCCGACCACTTTCGAGCCCTGACCGGCGGACCCCGCACCCCGCGCACCCCCGGAGACCCACCAGGAACCGCCCGTGACAACGATCACCCCCGATCCGGGGAACCGCCGCCGACCCCCGGGACCCGACGGCGCGCCAGCCCCCGCACAGAGCCCCTCATTTCGCGGCGAGCCCATCCCGCCCGGTACGCTCACCGCCGTGCCACGCCCCGATCAGCCCCACACCCCCCGGGAGAACGGTCCCGTGACGTACCCCGGCCCTCCGCGCCCCGCCAAGACCGCGGCCACCCCGCTCGACGACCTCGCGGAAGCACTGGGGGTCGAGCCGCGCGGCGGTCGCGGCCCCGCTCCCGCCGATGTCACCGGCATCACCCACGACTCCCGCGCCGTGCGCCCCGGCGACATCTACGCGGCGCTCCCGGGTGCCCGCTTCCACGGCGCCGACTTCGCCGCGCAGGCCGCCTCGCTCGGCGCCGTCGCCGCGCTCACCGACCCCGCGGGGGCCGAGCGCGTCCTCGCCGCGGGACTCCCCGTCCTCGTCGTCGGCGACCCGCGCGGCCGGATGGGCGCCCTCGCGGCGCGCATCTACGGCAACCCCGGCGACGACCTCCTCCAGATCGGCATCACCGGGACCTCGGGGAAGACCACCACCGCGTACCTCATGGAGGGCGGCCTGCGCGCCGCCGGGCACTCCACCGGGCTCATCGGCACCGTCGAGACCCGCATCGGCGACGAGCGCCTCAAGTCCGAGCGCACCACGCCCGAGGCCACCGACCTCCAGGCGCTCTTCGCCGTCATGCGCGAACGCGGCGTGGACGCCGTCGCCATGGAGGTCTCCAGCCACGCCCTCGTGCTCGGCCGGGTCGACGGCGTCGTCCACGACGTCGCCGTCTTCAACAACCTGAGCCCGGAGCACATGGAGTTCCACTCCGGCATGGAGGACTACTTCCAGGCCAAGGCGCAGCTCTTCACCCGGGCGCGCAGCCGCAGGGGCGTCGTCAACCACGACGACGAGTACGGGCGCAGGCTCATCACCGAGGCCGAGGTGCCGATCGTCACCTTCTCCGCCGAGGGCCACCCCGACGCCGACTGGCGCGCCGAGGACGTCGAGATCGGCCCCACCGACTCCACGTTCACCGTCGTAGGCCCCGACGGCTCCCGCTACCCGGCCCGCGCCCCGCTGCCCGGCGCCTTCAACGTCGCCAACACCCTCGCCGCCGTCGCGGCCCTCGCCGAGGCCGGGACGGACCCCCGCGTCGCCGCCGAGGGCATCGGGGCCGTCCCGGGCGTCCCCGGGCGCCTGGAGCGCGTCGACGAGGGCCAGCCGTACCTCGCCGTCGTCGACTACGCGCACAAGACCGACGCCGTCGAATCGGTGCTCCGCTCGCTGCGCCGCGTCACCGAGGGCCGCGTGCACGTCGTCCTCGGCTGCGGCGGCGACCGCGACACCACCAAACGCGGCCCGATGGGCGCCGCCGCGGCGCGCCTCGCCGACACCGCCGTACTCACCTCCGACAACCCGCGCTCCGAGGACCCGCTCGCGATCCTCGCCGCGATGCTCGCGGGCGCCGCCGAGGTGCCCGTGCACGAGCGCGGGGACGTCCTCGTCGACGCCGACCGCGCGGCGGCCATCGCCGCCGTCGTCGCCCGCGCCGAGCCCGGGGACACCGTGCTCATCGCGGGCAAGGGTCACGAACAGGGCCAGGACGTCAACGGGGTCGTCCGCCCCTTCGACGACCGCGAGGTCCTCAAGGAAG
This sequence comes from Streptomyces sp. Tu6071, assembly GCF_000213055.1. Lineage (NCBI taxonomy): Bacteria > Bacillati > Actinomycetota > Actinomycetes > Kitasatosporales > Streptomycetaceae > Streptomyces > Streptomyces sp. Tu6071. The sequence goes on from NZ_CM001165.1 coordinate 6,067,514, forward strand.
CCATCCGCAAAGCCGCGGCCACCCCGGCCGCGCAGCAGAAAAGCGTGGGATGAACCTGTGATCGCCCTCTCTCTCGCCGAGATCGCTGACATCGTCGGCGGGCGGACCCACGACATACCGGACCCGGAGCTTCGCGTCACGGGTCCCGTCGTCACCGACTCCCGGGCCGTCGAGGACGGCGGACTCTTCGTCGCCTTCGCCGGCGAACGCGTCGACGGGCACGACTACGCCGCCGGAGCCGTCGCGGCGGGCGCCGTCGCCGTCCTCGCGACCCGGCCCCTCGGCGTGCCCGCGATCGTCGTGGACGACGTCACGGCGGCCCTCGGCGCCCTCGCCCGCACCGTCGTGGAGCGCCTCGGCACCGCTGTGATCGCCATGACCGGCTCGGCGGGCAAGACGTCCACCAAGGACCTCATCGCGCAGCTCCTGAGCCGCCGCGGGCCCACCGTGTGGCCACCGGGCAACCTCAACAACGAGATCGGGCTCCCGCTGACCGCGTTGCGCGTCACCGAGGAGACCCGCCACCTCGTCCTGGAGATGGGCGCCCGCGGCATCGGCCACATCCGCTACCTCACGAGCCTCACCCCGCCGTCCATCGGCATCGTCCTCAACGTCGGCTCTGCCCACATCGGCGAGTTCGGCGGCAAGGAGAAGATCGCCGAGGCCAAGGGCGAGATGGTCGAGGCCCTGCCCGAGTCCGGACTCGCCGTGCTCAACGCGGACGATCCGCTCGTACGCGGCATGGCCCCCCGTACCCGGGCACGGGTCCTCCTCTTCGGCGAAGCGGACGATGCGGAAGTCCGGGCCGAGAACGTCACGCTTACGGACACCGGACGCCCCCGGTTCCTCCTGCGCACACCCACCGGGTGCGGCGAAGTGACCTTGCGCCTGTACGGTGAGCACCACGTGTCGAACGCGCTCGCCGCCGCAGCCGTCGCCCATGAGCTGGGCATGCCCGCCGAAGAGATCGCCCTTGGTCTCAGCGAGGCACGCTCCCTCTCCCGCTGGCGGATGGAGGTCACCGAGCGCCCGGACGGCGTGACGATCGTCAACGACGCCTACAACGCGAGCCCCGATTCCGTACGAGCAGCACTGCGCGCGCTCGTCGCGATGGGCTCGGCAGCCCGAGACAAGGGCGGCCGGACCTGGGCGGTGCTCGGGACGATGGCGGAACTCGGGGACGAATCGCTCGCCGCCCACGACGCCGTCGGACGGCTGGCCGTCCGGCTCAACGTGAGCAAGCTCGTCGCGGTCGGGGGCCAGGAGGCGGCCTGGCTGCGGATGGGCGCATACAACGAGGGTTCGTGGGGTGAGGAGTCGGTGCACGTGTCCGACACACAGGCGGCGATCGACCTGCTACGCGGGGAACTGCGACCGGGGGACGTCGTCCTGGTGAAGGCGTCCCGGGCGGCGGGCCTGGAGAAAGTCGCCCAGGCCCTCCTGGAAGGCGCCGGTGAGGGCGAGGCCGCCGCGCGATGAAGCAAATCCTCTTCGCGGGAGCGATCGGTCTCTTCCTGACCCTCATCGGCACCCCGTTGCTCATCAAGCTGCTCGCCCGCAAGGGCTACGGCCAGTTCATCCGTGACGACGGGCCGCGCGAGCACCACAGCAAGCGCGGCACGCCGACCATGGGTGGCATCGCCTTCATCCTCGCCACGCTCATCGCGTACTTCCTCACCAAGCTCATCACCGGCAGCCCGACCAGTTTCTCCGGGCTCCTGGTGCTGTTCCTGATGACGGGCATGGGCCTGGTCGGCTTCCTCGACGACTACATCAAGATCGTCAAACAGCGCTCGCTCGGCCTGCGGGCCAAGGCGAAGATGGCCGGACAGCTCATCGTCGGCATCGCCTTCGCCGTGCTCGCCCTGCAATTCGCCGACCAGCGCGGCAACACCCCGGCCTCCACGAAGCTCTCCTTCGTCACCGACTTCGGCTGGACCATCGGCCCGGTGCTCTTCGTGGTCTGGGCGCTCTTCATGATCCTGGCCATGTCCAACGGCGTGAACCTGACGGACGGTCTGGACGGCCTCGCCACCGGCGCCTCCGTCATGGTCTTCGGCGCCTACACCTTCATCGGCGTCTGGCAGTTCCAGGAGTCCTGCGCCAACGCGGCCACGCTCACCAACCCGGCCGCCTGCTTCGAAGTGCGCGATCCGCTCGACCTCGCCGTCGTCGCCTCCGCCCTCATGGGCGCCTGCTTCGGCTTCCTGTGGTGGAACACCTCGCCCGCCAAGATCTTCATGGGCGACACCGGCTCGCTCGCCCTCGGCGGCGCCCTCGCGGGCCTCGCGATCTGCTCGCGCACCGAACTGCTCATCGCCCTCCTGGGCGGCCTGTTCGTGCTCATCACGCTCTCCGTCGTCATCCAGGTCGGCTCCTTCAAGCTGACCCGAAGGCGCGTCTTCCGCATGGCACCGCTCCAGCACCACTTCGAGCTCAAGGGCTGGTCGGAAGTCCTCGTCGTGGTCCGCTTCTGGATCATCCAGGGCATGTGCGTCATCGTCGGCCTCGGTCTCTTCTACGCGGGATGGGCGGCCGACAAGTGACCGCACCGGACTTCGCGGGCACCCGCGTCACCGTCGCCGGGCTCGGCGTCTCGGGGATGCCGGCCGCACGCGTCCTCCACGCGCGCGGAGCACTCGTCACCGCCGTCACCGACGCCGACGACGAGCGCTCCCGCGCCCAGGCCGGGGAACTGCGCGCCCTCGGCATCACCGTGCGCCTCGGCGACGGCTCGACCCTCCCCGAGGGCACCGAACTCGTCGTCACCGCCCCCGGCTGGCAGCCCGGCAAGCCGCTCTTCGCCGCCGCCGAGGCGGCCGGGGTGCCGGTCTGGGGCGACGTCGAACTCGCCTGGCGCCTGCGCGGCCCCGACGCCGCGCCCTGGCTCGCCGTCACCGGCACCAACGGCAAGACGACGACGGTACGGATGCTCGCCGCGATCCTCGAAGCGGCGGGCCACCGCACCGCCGCCGTCGGCAACATCGGCGTCTCGCTCCTCGACGCGGTCCTCGCCGAGGAGCCCTACGACGTCCTCGCCGTCGAGCTGTCGAGCTATCAGCTGCACTGGGCGCCCTCGGTCCGGCCGCACTCCGCGGCCGTCCTCAACCTCGCGCCCGACCACCTCGACTGGCACGGCTCGATGGCCGCGTACGCCGCCGACAAGGGCCGGGTCTACGAGGGCAACCAGGTCGCCTGCGTCTACAACAGCGCCGACCCGGCCACCGAGGAACTCGTACGCGCCGCCGACGTGGAGGAGGGCTGCCGGGCCATCGGCTTCACGCTCGGCACCCCCCGCCCCTCCGAACTCGGCGTCGTCGAGGGCTACCTGGTGGACCGGGCCTTCGTGCCCGACCGCGCCCAGCAGGCCCAGGAACTCGCCGAGGTCGCCGACGTCGATCCGCCGGCCCCGCACAACGTCGCGAACGCCCTCGCCGCCGCCGCCCTCGCCCGCGCCTTCGGCGTCCCGGCCACGGCGGTCCGCGAGGGGCTGCGCGCCTTCCGGCCCGACCCGCACCGCATCGAGCACGTCGCCACGATCGACGGGGTCTCCTACGTCGACGACTCCAAGGCGACCAACACGCACGCCGCCGAAGCCTCGCTCGCCGCGTACGAACCGATCGTGTGGATCGCCGGGGGACTCGCGAAGGGCGCGTCCTTCGACGAACTGGTGCAAGGCGCCGCGAAACGCCTGCGGGCCGTCGTCCTCATGGGCCGCGACCGCGCGCTGATCCGCGAAGCCCTCGCGCGACACGCCCCGAACGTACCCGTGGTCGACCTCGACCGGGCCGACACTGGGGCGATGTCCGAAGCGGTGCGCGAGGCGGCCGGGCTCGCCGAGAGCGGCGACACGGTCCTGCTCGCCCCGGCGTGCGCCTCGATGGACATGTTCACCAACTACAACGTGCGCGGCGACCTCTTCGCCGAGGCGGTCCGCGCACGCGCCACCGCTGCCGAAGGCGACTGAACCGGACCGGCCCGCCGCCGGGCCGGTCCGCGCCAGGACGACTGGAGGGGACAGCGACGATGGCCGCTGAGCGTACGGCCGAGGGCGGGCGGTACAGCTCCGCCCGCGTGCACCGCAGCCGCAGCCCGAGGGCGCCCCGCGCGGGCCTCCCGCTGCGCGGCAGGACCTTCGCGGGACGGGCGCGCGGCACGGGGAGCGGGGCGGGGGGCGGCGGCTCGTCCCGCACGCCCCGCGCCCCGCGCCCGAGGGGCCCGCGCGGCAATCCGCTGCGCGGGCTCCCCGCCCGGCTCATGCGGGCCTGGGACCGGCCGCTCACCGCGTACTACGTGATCCTCGGCGCGAGCCTGCTGATCATCGTGCTCGGCCTCGTGATGGTCTACTCCGCGTCCGTCATCACGGCCCTCAACTACGGGCTCGCGGGCTCCTTCTTCTTCCGCAAGCAGCTCGGCGCCGCGCTCATCGGCGGCCTGCTCCTCGTCGCCGCCGCGCGGATGCCCGTCAAGCTGCACCGGGCGCTCTCGTACCCGCTGCTCGTCGCCGCGGTCGTCACGATGGCCGCGGTGCCGCTCATCGGCGTCTCCGTGAACGGCAACAGGAACTGGATCAACCTCGGCTTCTTCCAGATCCAGCCCTCCGAGTTCGGCAAGCTCGCGCTCGTCCTGTGGGGCGCCGACCTGCTCGCGCGCAAGAGCGAGAAGCGGCTGCTCAACCAGTGGAAACACATGCTGGTGCCGCTCGTGCCCGTGACGTTCCTGCTCCTCGGGCTCATCATGCTCGGCTCGGACATGGGCACCGCGATGATCCTCACCGCGATCCTCTTCGGGCTGCTGTGGCTCGCGGGCGCGCCCACGCGGATGTTCGCCGGGGTGCTCGGCTTCGTCGGGCTGCTCGGTGTGATCCTCGTCAAGACGAGCGACAACCGCCTCGCCCGCTTCGCCTGCCTCGGCTCCACCGACGCCCACGCCTTCAACGACAAGTGCCAGCAAGGCGTGCACGGCCTCTACGCCCTCGCCTCCGGCGGCTTCTTCGGCTCCGGGCTCGGCGCGAGCGTGGAGAAATGGGGTGAACTCCCCGAAGCCCACACGGACTTCATCTTCGCCGTGCTCGGCGAGGAACTGGGCCTCGCGGGGACGCTGTCGGTGATCGCCCTCTTCACGGCTCTAGGCTATGCGGGTATCCGCGTGGCCGGACGCACGGAGGACCCCTTCGTGAGGTACGCCGCGGGAGCGGTCATCACCTGGATCACGGCGCAGGCCGTGATCAACCTCGGTGCGGTGCTCGGTCTGCTGCCGATCGCCGGGGTGCCGCTGCCGCTGTTCTCCTACGGGGGTTCCTCGCTGCTGCCGACCATGTTCGCCATCGGGCTCCTCATCGCCTTCGCACGCGACGAGCCCGCTGCGCGAGCGGCCCTCGCCCTGCGGGGGCCCGGCTTCGGCCGCAAGCGGTTCGCGGTGAGATGGAACACGATGCGACGGCGCGCCCCGGGGGCGCGTCCGTCCGGAGAGCGGTGAATTTCGGTGCATGTCGTACTCGCCGGCGGGGGGACCGCCGGCCACATCGAGCCGGCGCTCGCCCTCGCGGACGCCCTGCGCAGGCAGGACCCCACCGTGGGGATCACGGCTCTCGGCACGGAACGCGGCCTGGAGACCCGGCTCGTACCCGAGCGCGGCTATGAACTCGCCCTCATCCCCGCGGTCCCGCTGCCGCGCAAACCGACCCCCGAGCTGATCACCGTGCCGGGCCGGCTGCGCGGCACCATCAAGGCCGCCGAGCAGGTCATCGAGCGCACCAAGGCGGACTGCGTCATCGGCTTCGGCGGGTACGTGGCGCTGCCTGGCTACCTCGCGGCGAAGCGCACCGGCACCCCGATCGTCGTGCACGAGGCCAACGCGCGCCCCGGGCTCGCCAACAAGATCGGCTCGCGCTACGCCTCCGGCGTCGCGGTCTCGACCCCCGACAGCAAGCTGCGCGGCGCCCGTTACATCGGCATCCCGCTGCGCCGCACCATCGCGACGCTGGACCGCGCCCGGGTGCGCCCCGAGGCCCGCGCCGCCTTCGGCCTGGACCAGAACCTGCCGACGCTCCTCGTCTCCGGCGGCTCCCAGGGCGCCCGCCACCTCAACGAGGTCGTCCAGCGGGTCGTCCCGCTGCTCCAGCGCTCCGGCATCCAGGTCCTGCACGCGGTCGGTCCCAAGAACGAGCTGCCACGCGCCGACAACATGCCCGGAATGCCGCCGTACATCCCGGTACCGTACGTGGACCGGATGGACCTCGCGTACGCCGCCGCCGACATGATGCTGTGCCGCGCGGGGGCGATGACGGTCGCCGAACTCTCCGCCGTGGGCCTGCCCGCCGCCTATGTCCCGCTGCCCATCGGCAACGGCGAACAGCGGCTCAACGCCCAGCCGGTGGTGAAGGCGGGGGGCGGACTCCTCGTGGACGACGCGGAACTGACGCCGGAGTGGGTGCAGTCCCAGGTGGTGCCGGTGCTCGCCGACCCGCACCGGCTCTACGAGATGTCCCGCGCCGCCGCCGAGTTCGGCCGCCGGGACGCCGACGAGCTGCTCGTCGGCATGGTGTACGAGGCGATCGCCGCACGCAGGAACCGCTGAGGGGCCCTGGAAGCCCCCGCATCACGAGGAGGCTGAGGGAGCGTGGCCGGAGCGAGGACCGCCCAGGGCGGCGAAGGACGTACCGGGGTCGAAGCACCCCATGACGCCGAGCGGTCCCCGGCCCCGCCCCCGCCCCCGCGCGGCCTGCCGGGACTCCGGTTCTGGCTCGTCGCCGGGGGCCTCGTGCTGCTCCTCGGCGGGGCGCTCTACCTGCTCTACGGCTCGCCGTGGCTCAAGCTCAGGCAGGTGAGCGTCACGGGGACCGAGGTGCTGACCCGGCGCGAGGTGGAGGAGGCCGCGGCGGCCCCCGCGGGAAGTCCGCTCATTTCCGTGGACACCGACGCGCTCGAAGCGAATGCGCGCGCCCGGCTGCCCCGTATCGAATCCGTGGAAATCGACCGTTCCTGGCCGCACGGACTGCACATCGCGGTCACGGAGCGTAAACCCGTTCTCGTACGGGAAAAGGGCGGAAAATTCGACGAAGTGGACGCGCACGGCGTGCTTTTCGCCACGGTGGGCACTCCTCCGCGCGGTATTCCGCGCCTCGATCTCGACGCGTCCGACTCGCCCTCGCTGCACCGCTTCGGCACCGCGCGACTGTTGCGCGAGGCGGCCACCGTCGCGGCCCGCGTCCCGTCGCCCGTGGTCAAGGAGCTGCGGACGATCCGGATTCGTTCCTACGACGACGTGACACTGCTGTTGCGGGACGGGCGGACGGTGGCGTGGGGGAGTGGTGAGAAAAGCGCGGCGAAGGCCCGCACCCTGACCGCCCTGATGAAAGCGGCGCCCAAGGCGAGGTACTTCGACGTCTCCGTTCCGGTCGCTCCGTCAGTTCGCTGACGCACGCGCTGAGTTGACGCGGGATTGACCCCGAATTGGCCCGAAAAATCGCGGTACTGACCCCTGGTTGGGCATCGCCACGGCTGATCACATAGGGTGAAAAGAAAAACGGGAGGTTCGGCGTGTTCGTTGAACGCGCGCCACTTGTCGACTTAGTGTCCTGTTCGGAACAGTCAGCGAAGTCCCAGCAACAGACACACTGGTAACCCTCTCTCACTGGGGTAGAACACAGGGGAACTCTTACGGGAGTAACCCTAAACTTCAGGGTGAGGGTTCGGGTCGGCGCTTCGGACCGTCCCTTATTCGGCATCAGTCGACGCACGCCGGGCGGCGAGGCATCGACACGTAAATCGAGGCGAGAGGCAGCCTTCGACGTGGCAGCACCGCAGAACTACCTCGCAGTCATCAAAGTCATCGGTGTCGGCGGCGGTGGTGTCAATGCCATCAACCGGATGATCGAGGTCGGGCTCAAGGGCGTCGAGTTCATCGCGATCAACACCGACGCGCAGGCCCTGCTCATGAGCGACGCCGACGTCAAGCTCGACGTCGGTCGCGAACTGACCCGGGGCCTGGGAGCCGGCGCCAATCCGGCGGTCGGCCGCAAGGCGGCCGAGGACCACCGCGAGGAGATCGAGGAGGTCCTCAAGGGGGCCGACATGGTCTTCGTCACGGCGGGCGAAGGTGGCGGCACCGGCACCGGCGGCGCACCCGTCGTCGCCAACATCGCACGCTCCCTGGGCGCCCTCACGATCGGCGTGGTCACCCGTCCCTTCACCTTCGAAGGGCGGCGCCGGGCCAACCAGGCGGAGGACGGCATCGCCGAACTCCGCGAAGAGGTCGACACCCTCATCGTCATCCCCAACGACCGACTGCTGTCCATCTCGGACCGGCAGGTCAGTGTCCTGGACGCGTTCAAGTCCGCGGACCAGGTCCTGCTCTCCGGTGTCCAGGGCATCACCGACCTGATCACGACCCCGGGGCTCATCAACCTCGACTTCGCGGACGTCAAGTCCGTGATGAGCGAGGCGGGCTCCGCCCTCATGGGCATCGGCTCCGCGCGCGGCGACGACCGTGCCGTCGCGGCGGCCGAACTGGCCATCTCCTCACCGCTGCTCGAAGCCTCCATCGACGGGGCGCGCGGGGTCCTGCTGTCCATCTCGGGCGGCTCCGACCTCGGTCTCTTCGAGATCAACGAGGCGGCTCAACTGGTGAGCGAGGCGGCGCACCCGGAGGCCAACATCATCTTCGGCGCCGTCATCGACGACGCCCTGGGCGACGAGGTCAAGGTCACCGTCATCGCGGCCGGCTTCGACGGGGGCCAGCCCCCCGCCAAGCGGGACAACGTGATCGGTGCCAGCACCGGCAAGCGCGAGGAGCAGCCGCAGGCCCGTACGAGCGAGCCGGTCCGTCCGGCCTTCGGCGGCCTCGGCTCCGTCACCCCGCGCGAGGAGCCGGCCCCCCGCCCGGAGCCCGAACCGGCCCCGGTCAACGAGGCGCCGGCCCCGCAGCTCCCGCAGCCCTCGGTCCCCCCGGCCCGTCCCTACCCGGACAGCCAGGCCGAGGAGCTGGACGTGCCGGACTTCCTGAAGTGATAGGCACGCGCGAGGAAGCGGGCGGCGCGCACTTCGCCCTCACCGACAGGTGGGGCGGGGTGAGCGCCGCTCCGTACGAGGAGCTGAACCTCGGCGGCGCCGTCGGCGACGCGCCGGGGGCGGTCCTCGCCAACCGGGCGCTCGCGGCCAAGGACCTCGGTCTCGATCCCGCGCACGTGGTCTGGATGAACCAGGTCCACGGGCGCGAGGTCGCCGTCGTCGAGGAGCCGTGGGGGGAGGGGCCCGTACCCGCCGTCGACGCGGTCGTCACCGCGCGGCGCGGGCTCGCGCTCGCGGTGCTCACCGCGGACTGCGTGCCCGTCCTGCTCGCCGACCCCGTCGCCGGGGTCGTGGGCGCCGCGCACGCCGGGCGGCCCGGACTCGTCGCCGGGGTCGTTCCCGCGGCGGTCGAGGCGATGCGGGAGCTCGGCGCCGAGCCCGCGCGGATCGTGGCCCGCACCGGGCCCGCGATCTGCGGGGCGTGTTACGAGGTGCCCGAGGCCATGCGCGCCGAGGTCGCCGCGCTCGCGCCCCGGGCGCACGCCGAAACAAGCTGGGGCACGCCGGCGCTCGACGTGGCGGCGGGGGTGCTCGCGCAACTCGACGCGCTCGGCGTGCGCGACGTGCGCCGCTCGCCCACCTGCACGCGCGAGTCGGCGGATCACTTCTCGTACCGCGGGGACCGGGTCACCGGGCGTCTCGCGGGCTACGCGTGGCTGGACTGATGGGGCATGACGGACTCTGGGGCACGTAAGGAACAACTCGCCGCGAACCTCGCGAAGGTGGAGGAAAGGATCGCCAAGGCGTGTGCCGCGGCGGGCCGTTCGCGCGGCGACGTGACATTGATCGCGGTCACCAAGACCTATCCGGCGAGCGATGTGCGTCTTCTCTCCTCGCTCGGTGTCGGACAGGTCGGCGAGAACCGCGACCAGGAGGCCGGCCCGAAGGCCGCCGCGTGCGCGGACCTCCCGCTCACGTGGCACTTCATCGGGCAGTTGCAGACCAACAAGGCGAAGTCCGTGGCGCGGTACGCCTCGTACGTGCACTCCGTGGACCGCGCGCGGCTCGCCGCCCCCCTCGGGGCGGCTGCGGTGCGCGAAGGGCGGGAGATCGGCGCGCTCGTCCAGGTCGCGCTCGACGCCGAGGGCGATCCCGCGGCGCACGCCGGCCGGGGCGGGGCCCACCCGGACGAGGTCCCGGAACTCGTGGACCGCATCGCCGCCACCGAGGGACTGCGTCCCGCAGGACTCATGACGGTGGCTCCGCTGGCGGGGCGTTACGCGGGGGACGCGCGCGCCGCCTTCGCGCGGCTCGCGGAACTGGCGAGCCTCGTGCGCGCCGCGCATCCGGCTGCCACGATGGTCTCCGCCGGGATGAGCGGTGACCTGGAGGAGGCGATCGCTGCCGGGGCGACACATGTACGGATCGGCAGCGCGATACTCGGCACGCGTTCCCCCCTCGGGTAACGTCGCCAAGCAAGTCGGACCACAGCACAAAATATGGTCATTACCCGTCAAAGAGGCGGAAAGACCTCGTGGATCGCGGGCAGGTGGTCCTTGTCGATCCACCACAGAGCGGAGGACTCAGAGCATGGCCGGCGCGATGCGCAAGATGGCGGTCTACCTCGGCCTCGTGGAGGACGATGGGTACGACGGCCCGGGGTTCGACCCCGATGACGAGTTCGAGCCCGAGCCGGAGCCCGAGCGCGACCGCAGGCGGCACAACCCGCCGCACCAGGAGCCCGAACCGGACGAACCGGTGCGTTCCGCCCAGCCTCCGGCGCCGCGCGAACCCGTGTCGCTGCCCGTGGAGTCGGGTCGTCCGGCGCGTATCGCGCCCGTGTCATCCATCACACCAGAACGTCCGAGCATGGAGAAGAACGCGCCGGTGATCATGCCCAAGGTTGTCTCGGAGCGGGAGCCGTACCGCATCACGACGTTGCACCCCCGGACCTACAACGAAGCCCGTACCATCGGGGAACACTTCCGCGAGGGCACGCCGGTGATCATGAACCTGACCGAGATGGACGACACGGACGCGAAGCGACTTGTCGACTTCGCGGCCGGTCTGGTGTTCGGCCTGCACGGGAGCATCGAGCGAGTGACTCAGAAGGTTTTCCTGTTGTCGCCTGCTAACGTCGATGTAACGGCGGAGGACAAGGCTCGCATCGCAGAGGGCGGGTTCTTCAACCAGAGCTGAGACCGAATGACGCACAACGGAACGGCTCGTGACGGCGGGCTCGCAGGACAGGGGAGTGGGAAGCGCTCATGAGCGTCGTGCTGGATGTGCTCTACATCGCGCTGATGTGTTTCCTGTTGGTCCTGATCTTCCGGCTCGTCATGGACTACGTGTTCCAGTTCGCCCGCTCCTGGCAGCCGGGCAAGCCCATGGTGGTCGTTTTGGAGGCCGCCTACACTGTCACCGATCCACCGCTCAAGCTTCTGCGGCGGTTCATCCCGCCGCTGCGCCTCGGGGGCGTGGCGCTCGACCTGTCCTTCTTCGTACTGATGATCATCGTCTACATCCTGATCTCCGTCGTGAGCCGGCTGTGAGCGCGATGTCAACTACGTTCTTGCCGAATGCCGACGACTACGTTGAGGTGAAGAGATGCCATTGACCCCCGAGGACGTGCGGAACAAGCAGTTCACGACCGTCCGCCTCCGAGAAGGCTATGACGAGGACGAGGTCGATGCCTTCCTCGACGAGGTAGAGGCCGAACTGACCAGGCTCGCGCGGGAGAACGAGGACCTGCGGGCGAAACTCGCCGCAGCCACCCGTGCCGCCGCGCAGAACCAGCAGCAGAACATGCGCAAGGGTCCCGAGCAGCCGGAACGGCCGCAGGGTCCCGGGCCCGCCGCCATATCCGGTCCGCCGCAGGGGCAGCAGCACCCTGGACAGCCGCAGCACCCGGGGCAGCCCCAGCACCCCGGTCAGCCGCAGCACCCCGGCCAGCCCCAGCACCCGGGTCAGCAGCAGCACCCGCAGCAGCAGCACATGGGCGGTCCGCCCCAGCTGCCCTCCGGTGCCCCGCAGCTCCCCTCCGGTCCGGGCGGTCACGGTCCGCAGGGTCCCGGCCCGATGGGCCAGGGTCCGATGGGCGGCCCGCAGGGCCCCGGTCCCATGGGACAGATGGCTCCGCAGGGCCCCGGCCCGATGGGGCAGCAGGGTCCCGGCCCCATGGGCCAGCAGGGTCCCGGTCCGATGGGCCAGGGTCCGATGGGTGGCCCGCAGGGCCCGATGGGCCAGCCGCAGCAGCAGATGGTCGGCCCGCTCGGCCACGGCGGCCCGCAGCTGCCGCAGCCCGGCCAGGGTCCCGGTGGCGACAGCGCCGCGCGTGTCCTCTCGCTCGCCCAGCAGACCGCCGACCAGGCGATCGCCGAGGCGCGTTCCGAGGCCAACAAGATCGTCGGTGAGGCCCGCAGCCGCGCCGAAGGTCTGGAGCGCGACGCCCGTGCCAAGGCGGACGCCCTGGAGCGGGACGCGCAGGAGAAGCACCGCGTCGCGATGGGCTCCCTGGAGTCCGCCCGCGCCACGCTGGAGCGCAAGGTCGAGGACCTGCGCGGCTTCGAGCGCGAGTACCGGACGCGACTGAAGTCGTACCTGGAGTCGCAGCTGCGCCAGCTGGAGACGCAGTCGGACGACTCGCTCGCCCCGCCGCGTGTCTCCTCGACGCCGTCGCTGCCGCCGTCCCCCTCGCCCTCCATGGCCCCGGCCGGTGCGCCGTCCTTCGGCGGCGGGCACAACGGTCCCGGCCCGATGGGTGGCCCCACGCCGCCTTCGGCCGGTCCCTCGTACGGGGGCGGGCAGCAGCAGATGTCCCCGGCGATGACGCAGCCGATGGCGCCGGTACGGCCGCAGGCGCCGCAGCCGATGCAGCAGGCTCCGTCGCCGATGCGGGGATTCCTGATCGACGAGGACGACAACTGAGCCGACCGCCGCTGCGTGAGGCGGAGTCGGTCGGCGTTCCCACCGGGCCCCCAGGTCTTTGACCTGGGGGCCCGGTGGCGTTTCGTGGCGCCGGGAGCGGGGGCCGTTGCGGGGCTCCGCCCCGGACCCCGCTCCTCGATCGCCGGAGGGGCTTGATTCATGGGGCTCCGCCCCACGCCCCCTCCGGCGACCAGCGGCTCAGCCCACCTTGTGCAGCGCGAACGTCAGCCCGAGACCCGCGTCCTCGAAGGGCTTGCCGTAGAGCTCCGTCGGCTCGCCCTCCGCGTAGTCCGTGGCCAGGACCTCGTCCGCGATCAGTGCCGCGTGCTCGCGCAGGGCCTCGGCCAGGGCCGGGTCCTGGGTCGTCCAGCGCAGGGCGATGCGGTCGGCCACGTCGAGTCCGCTGTTCTTGCGGGCCTCCTGGACGAGGCGGATCGCGTCGCGGGCCAGGCCGGCGCGGCGCAGTTCCTCGGTGATCTCCAGGTCGAGGGCGACCGTGGCGCCCGCCTCCGAGGCGACCGCCCAGCCCTCGCGCGGGGTCTCCGTCAGGAAGACCTCCTCGGGGGAGAGGGCCACCTCGGCGCCGTCCACGAGGACCGTCGCCGTGCCCGTCTCGCGCAGGGACGCCGAGAGCGCCGCCGCGTCCGCGTCGGCGACCGCCTTCGCGACCGCCTGCACGCCCTTGCCGAACCGCTTGCCGAGCGCACGGAAGTTCGCCTTCGCGCTCGTGTCCACGAGGGAGGCGCCGACCTCGCCGAGCGAGGCGAGCCCCGCGACGTTCAGCTCCTCCGCGATCTGCGCCCGCAGCTCCTCGCCCAGCGTCTCGAAGCCCGTCGCCGCGATGAGCGCGCGGCTCAGCGGCTGCCGGGTCTTGACGCCGGACTCGGCGCGCGTCGCGCGGCCCAGCTCCACGAGCCGCCGCACGAGCGCCATCTGCCGCGACAGCTCCTCGTCCACGGCCCCGGAATCCGCTTCGGGCCAGCTCGCCATGTGCACCGACTCCGGTGCCGAGGCGTCCACGGAGACCACGAGGTCCTGCCAGACCCGCTCCGTGACGAAGGGGACGAGCGGGGCCATGAGCCGCGTGACCGTCTCGACGACCTCGTGCAGGGTGCGCAGCGCCGCCTTGTCGCCCTGCCAGAAGCGGCGGCGCGAGCGGCGCACGTACCAGTTGGAGAGGTCGTCGACGAAGGCGGAGAGGAGCTGCCCGGTGCGGTGGGTGTCGTACGACTCCAGCGCCTCGGTGACCCCGGCGGTGAGCTTGTGCAGCTCGGACAGGAGCCAGCGGTCGATGACGGGGCGCTCGGCGGGGGCCGGGTCGGCGGCCGAGGGCGCCCAGTGCGACGTCCGGGCGTACAGGGCCTGGAAGGCCACGGTGTTCCAGTACGTGAGGAGCGTCTTGCGGACGACCTCCTGGATCGTGCCGTGCCCGACGCGGCGTGCCGCCCAGGGCGAGCCGCCCGCGGCCATGAACCAGCGCACCGCGTCGGCGCCGTGCTGGTCCATGAGCGGGATCGGCTGGAGGATGTTGCCCAGGTGTTTGGACATCTTCCGGCCGTCCTCGGCGAGGATGTGGCCGAGGCACACGACGTTCTCGTAACTCGATTTGTCGAAGACGAGCGTGCCGATCGCCATCAGCGTGTAGAACCAGCCGCGGGTCTGGTCGATCGCCTCGGAGATGAACTGCGCGGGGTAGCGCGCCTCGAACAGCTCCTTGTTGCGGTACGGGTAGCCCCACTGCGCGAACGGCATCGAACCCGAGTCGTACCAGGCGTCGATGACCTCCTCGACGCGCGTGGCCCCGGCGCCGCACTCGGGGCACGCGAAGGTGACCGCGTCGATGTACGGGCGGTGCGGGTCCAGGCCCGACTGGTCGGTGCCGGTCAGCTCGCTCAGCTCGGCGAGGGAGCCGACGCACGTGAGGTGGTTGTCGGGGCAGCGCCAGACGGGCAGCGGGGTGCCCCAGTAGCGCTTGCGCGAGAGCGCCCAGTCGACGTTGTTCTTGAGCCAGTCGCCGAAGCGGCCGTGCTTGACGTTCTCCGGGTGCCAGTTGGTCTTCTCGTTCTCCTCCAGGAGGCGGTCGCGCACGGCGGTCGTGCGGATGTACCAGGAGGGCTGCGCGTAGTAGAGCAGCGCGGTGTGGCAGCGCCAGCAGTGCGGGTAGCTGTGCTCGTACGGGACGTGCTTGAAGAGCAGGCCGCGGGCCCTGAGGTCGGCGACGAGGTCCTCGTCGGCCTTCTTGAAGAACTGCCCGCCGACGAGCGGCACGTCCTCGGCGAAGGTGCCGTTGGAGCGGACCGGGTTGACGACGGGGAGACCGTAGGCGCGGCACACGCGCAGGTCGTCCGCGCCGAAGGCGGGGGACTGGTGGACGAGCCCGGTGCCGTCCTCGGTCGTCACGTACGTGTCGTTGACGACGTAGTGCGCGGCCTCGGGGAACTCGATCAGCTCGAAGGGGCGCCGGTAGGTCCAGCGCTCCATCTCGGCGCCGGTGAAGCGCTCGCCCGTCGCCTCCCAGCCCTCGCCGAGGGCCTTCTCCAGGAGCGGTTCGGCGACGAGGAGGCGCTCGGTGCCGTCCGTCGCGACGACGTAGGCGACCTCGGGGTGCGCGGCGACGGCGGTGTTCGAGACGAGCGTCCAGGGCGTCGTCGTCCACACGAGCAGCGCGGTGTTCCCGGCGAGCGGGCCGGAGGTGAGCGGGAGACGCACGTAGACCGAGGGGTCGACGACGGTCTCGTACCCCTGCGCCAGCTCGTGGTCCGAGAGGCCCGTCTCGTCCTTCGGGCACCACGGGGCGACGCGGTAGTCCTCGACGAGGAGGCCCTTGTCGAAGATCTGCTTGAGCGACCACCACACGGACTCGACGTACTCGGGGTCCATCGTGCGGTAGGCGTTCTCGACGTCGAGCCAGTAGCCCATGCGGGTCGTCAGCTCGGTGAAGGCGTCGGTGTGGCGGGTCACGGACTCGCGGCACTTCGCGTTGAACTCCGCGATGCCGTACGCCTCGATGTCCTTCTTGCCGGTGAAGCCCAGCTCCTTCTCGACGGCCAGCTCGACCGGCAGGCCGTGGCAGTCCCAGCCGGCCTTGCGGCCGACGTGGTAGCCACGCATCGTGCGGTAGCGCGGGAAGACGTCCTTGAAGACGCGCGCCTCGATGTGGTGCGCGCCCGGCATGCCGTTGGCGGTCGGCGGGCCCTCGTAGAAGACCCACTCGGGGCGGCCCTCGGACTGGGCGAGCGTCCTGGCGAAGGTGTCGCGCTCGCGCCACAGGTCGAGCACGTCGTGTTCGAGAGCGGGGAGGTCCACCTGGGCGGGGACGGGTCGGTACTGCGGCGGGGTCGTCATGGGGCTCGTTGCTCCTCCGGCGGATCTGCTGTTCCGTCGGAGGGACGAGAGCCGACGCGCTCCCGCGGTACCACCCTCCTTGGCCGCCGGGCGACTGCCCTGCGGCCCCCTCATTGGGTCCGCGAAGCCGGTTCTACGGCCGCGGGGCACTCACCCCTGGCTTTCCTCCGGCGGCTCCGGGGGTGATCTTCGCGACGCGCGTGCCCCCGGGCTTCCACCGTCCCCGGGTCGCTCCTGGCCGCTTCTCGGCGCTACTCGTCCCCATCCACACCTGTGTTTCGCTGCCGCAAGTGTACGGGTACGGGGTGGGCGGGCCGCCACGGCTCCACCCGGGCCCGCCCGCTCCCGGCCGGACGGGCGGCGGGGCCGCCGGGGGAGGGCGCACGGTGGCGCGTGGCGGACGGGCGGCGTGGCCCGTTGCCGTGCGGGGGATGTCGATTTATCGTCCCACCACCGTGTGTGCGGGGCTGTTTCGCGTACGCGGGGGCAGGAACGAGGAATATCGCAGGCCGGTCCGGTGCTGCGTCTGCGGCAAGCGGTACGACGAAGGTGATGGAGGAGATCGTGCCCACTACGCGCGGCGGAGCGACGGACCCCGCTGAACTGGCGGTACGGCCCGGCGAGGACCCCTGGACGGCTGAGGAGGCCGCCGAGGCGAGGCATGGCCTGGAACAGGAGATCGCCGGGCTGCGGGCCGAGCTGGAGACGGCCGAGGCGGACCTCGCGAGCCTGATGCGGGACTCCGCGGACGGGGCGGGGGACGACGAGGCGGACACCGGGACGAAGAACGTGACCCGGGAGCACGAGCTGGCGCTCGCCGCGGGCTCGCGGGAGCGGCTCGAACAGACGGAGCGGGCGCTGCTGCGGATGGACGCGGGGACGTACGGCGTGTGCGAGAACTGCGGGAAGCCGATCGGGAAGGCGCGGATGCAGGCGTTTCCGCATGCCATCTTGTGCGTGGACTGCAAGCAGAAGTCGGAGCGGCGCTGAGCCTCGGGGGGCCGGGCGGGAGGGGCCGGGGCTTCGCCCCGGGCCCCCTTTTCGGGGCTCCGCCCCGGGGCCGGTTCGGGGCTCCGCCCCGGGCCCCGCTCCTCAAGCGCCGGAGGGGCTGATTTTTCGGGGCCGGGCGGGGGTTCGGGCTTGTGACGTACTCTCGGAGCCGTTCGGTTCATCGGGTTTGAGGACGTCACGTGGCTGAGGCGGAGCGCACCATCGAGAGAGTCTCGTCCGAGCGTACGGGCAAGGGGCCGCGGCGCGTGCTCGCGTTGTTCGTGGTGGCCGTGCTCGTGTACGCCGTCGACCTCGTGAGCAAGCTGCTCGTGGTCGCGCGGCTGGAGGGGCACGGGGACGGGTCCGTGCAGGTCATCGGGGACTGGCTGCGGCTCACCGCGATCCGGAACTCCGGGGCGGCCTTCTCGATGGGCGAGGCGTACACGATCGTCTTCACGATCATCGCCGTCGGCGTCATCGTCGTGATCGCCCGGCTCGCCCGCAAGCTGCACAGCCTGCCCTGGGCCGTCGCGCTCGGGCTGCTCCTCGGGGGCGCCCTCGGGAACCTCACGGACCGCGTCTTCCGCTCCCCGGGCGTCTTCCGGGGCGCCGTCGTCGACTTCATCGCCCCCAAGGGCTACGCCGTCTTCAACCTCGCGGACTCCGCGATCGTGTGCGGCGGCATCCTCATCGTCCTGCTCTCCTTCCGCGGTCTCGACCCGGACGGCACCAGGCACCGTGACGAGAAGGCAGCCGAGGAAAAGGGCGAGGGCGAGGACGAGGAGAAGGGCCGGGCGGAGAGCGTGGGCGAGTAGCTCCCGTACCTGCCTTCCTCACCCGTCCGGCATACTCGACGGGTGAGCGCTATTCCCGAGGTCCGTACCCTTCCCGTCCCCGACGGCCTGGAGGGCGAGCGTGTCGACGCCGCCCTCTCGCGCATGTTCGGCTTCTCCCGCACCAAGGCAGCCGAGCTGGCGGCGGGCGGAAAGGTGCAGGTCGACGGCTCGGTGGTGGGCAAGTCCGAGCGGGTGCGCGGTGGGGCCTGGCTGGAGGTCGAGATGCCGCGGGCCGCCGCGCCCGTGCAGATCGTCGCCGAGCCCGTCGAGGGCATGGAGATCGTCCACGACGACGAGGACGTCGTGGTGATCATGAAGCCGGTCGGTGTCGCCGCGCACCCCAGCCCCGGCTGGACGGGCCAGACCGTCATCGGCGGCCTCGCCGCCGCCGGGTACCGCATCTCCACCTCGGGCGCCGCCGAGCGCCAGGGCATCGTGCACCGCCTCGACGTCGGCACCTCCGGGCTCATGGTGGTCGCCAAGTCCGAGCGCGCGTACACCTCGCTCAAGAACCAGTTCCGCGTCCGTACGGTCGACAAGCGCTACCACACGCTCGTCCAGGGCCACCCCGACCCGACGTCGGGCACCATCGACGCCCCCATCGGCCGCCACCCGCAGCACGACTACAAGTGGGCCGTGACCGCCGAGGGCAAGGCGTCGGTCACCCACTACGACCTCATCGAGGCGTTCCGCGCCGCGTCCCTCCTCGACGTCAAGCTGGAGACGGGCCGCACCCACCAGATCCGCGTGCACATGTCCGCGCACCGCCACCCCTGCGTCGGCGACCTCACCTACGGGGCCGACCCCACGCTCGCCAAGCGGCTCGGCCTCACCCGGCAGTGGCTGCACGCGGTCCGCCTCGGCTTCACCCACCCCGGCACGGGCGACTGGGTCGAGTACGCGAGCGACTACCCCGAGGACCTCCAGCGCGCCCTGGACCGGGTCCGTGCCGAGAGCCGCTGAGGAGGGCCCGATGAGCGCCGGGACACTCGCGGGCGGCACGCTGCCCGACGGCACCGCGTACGTCGTGCGGCGCGCGGAGAGCGACGAGGACCGCGCGGCGTGCTTCCTCGTGCGCAAAGAGGTCTTCGTCCAGGAGCAGGGCGTGCCCGAGGACCTGGAGTACGACGCGCTCGACGCGGAGGCCGCGCACGTCCTCGCGCTCGCCGAGGACGGCACCCCGCTCGGCGCCGGACGGCTCCTCCACGGCGAGGCCGCGTGGGAGCCGACCGGGCACACGGCGGGGGCGGGCTCGCTCGGGCGGCTCGCCGTGCGCGGCGCGGCCCGCGGCGGCGGGGTCGGGGCGGCGCTCGTCACCGGCATCGAGCGGCTCGCCGCCGGACTCGGGCTCACGAGCGTCGACCTGCACGCGCAGACCCACGCGCTCGGTTTCTACGAGCGGCTCGGATACGTGGCGTACGGGGGGACTTACCTCGAAGCCGGGATCAAACACCGGGCGATGCGGAAGGCTGTCTGAGGCCGGGGGCCACCGGCCACGCGAGCCCGGGGCCCGCCACCCACGTGTTCGGTAAAGAAACACCCATGGGAGGGTGGGGGTACCCCTCGGGGGGTGATTCCGGTGGGGATCGGTCCTGGTGGAGGGGTGGCCCGTACGACTGAGCCCCCTGGGAGGCCCCCGCCGTGGACCAACTGGCGCTGCTGATCCTGCTGCTGCTCGGAGCCGTGCTCACCGTGCCGCTCGGGGACAAACTCGGGCTGCCCGCCCCGGTGCTCATGACGCTCCTAGGGGTCGTCCTCGCGCTGCTGCCCTTCGTGCCGAACGTCAGCATCCCGCCCGAGTTCATCCTGCCCCTCGTCCTGCCGCCGCTGCTCTACGCGGCGGTGCAACGG
Source organism: Streptomyces sp. Tu6071 (assembly GCF_000213055.1). Taxonomy (NCBI): domain Bacteria; kingdom Bacillati; phylum Actinomycetota; class Actinomycetes; order Kitasatosporales; family Streptomycetaceae; genus Streptomyces; species Streptomyces sp. Tu6071. The sequence continues at coordinate 6,087,474 of NZ_CM001165.1, forward strand.
ACGTCCTGGCGCCAGTTCGCGGCGAACAGACGGCCCATCTTCCTGCTCGCCGTCGCGCTCGTCTTCGTCACGACGGCCGCCGTGGCCGCCGTGGCCAGCGCGATCGTCCCGGGCCTGCCGCTCGCCGCCGCCGTCGCGCTCGGCGCGCTCGTCGCGCCGCCCGATCCGGTCGCCGCGACCGCCGTCGCCGGCTCGCTCGGGCTGCCCCGCCGCCTCGTCTCCATCCTGGAGGGCGAGGGCCTCTTCAACGACGTCACCGCGATCGTGCTCTACCACGTCGCGATCGGCGCGGCGGTCGGCGGCAGCTTCTCGCTCCCCTCGGCCGTGGGTCTCTTCTTCCTCTCGGCCGCCGTCGCCGTCGCGGTCGGCCTCGCGCTCGGCTGGCTCACCAGCAAGCTCCTCGACTTCCTCGGCGACGCGACCCTCCAGACCGGCCTCACCCTCCTCGTCCCCTTCGTCAGCTACGTCCTCGCCGAGGAACTGCACGGCTCCGGCGTGCTCGCCGTCCTCACCACCGCGCTCTTCCTCTCCGAGTACGCACTCGACGCCGACGACGTCCTCGGGCGGATCACCGGGCAGACCTTCTGGCAGGTCGTCGACACCCTCGTCACCGGGATCGCCTTCGGGCTCATCGGCCTCGAACTGCACACCGTCTTCGGCACGGCGGGCGACCGGGTCTGGGAGATGATCGGCTGGGGCCTGCTCGTGGCGGCCGTCGTCATCGGCGTGCGGTTCCTGTGGCTGCTGCCCGCGAGCTGGCTGGCGCAGCGGCTGCACAAGAAACGCGACGTCGCCGAGGACATCCCGACGAGCTGGCGCGAGACCGTCGTCATGTGGTGGGCGGGGATGCGGGGTGTGGCCTCGGTCGCCCTGGCCCTCGCCATCCCGCTCACGACGGACGCGGGCGACGCCTTCCCCGGGCGGGACGAACTCGTCTTCATCGCCTTCTGCGTCATCATGGTCACCCTCGTCTTCCAGGGGCTCACGCTGCCGTGGCTCGTGCGGAAGCTCGGGGTACGGGCCGATACGGACGCCGAGCGGAAGATCGAGCACGACCTCGCCATCCGCGCGGCGAAGGCGGCCCGGCGCAGGCTCCACGAGATCGAGGGCGTCCAGGACCTGCCCGACGACGTCATCGAACGCCTCCAGCGCGGTGCCTTCGACATCGGGGCGCGGATCAGCCCGGAGATCATGGACGACGAGCGGCGCGAGCACCTGGCGCAGCGTGTGGCGCGCGTGAAGGCGTTCAGGAAGGTGCAGAAGGAGATGATGTCGGCGGCGCGGCATGCGGTGCTTTCGGCTCGGAGCGAGCCGGGGGCGGATCCGGAGATCGTGGACCGGGTGTTGCGGCAGCTTGACGTGCGGTCTTTGCACTGACGGGAGTTGCCTGGCCCGGGCCGGGGGGTCGGCCTCACGGGGCTCCGCCCCGGGCCCCGCTCCTCAAACGCCGGAGGGGCTGAGTTATGGGGCGCTGCCCCATGCCCCGCTCCTCAAGCGCCGGAGGGGCTGGGTTGTGGGGTGTTGGCCCGTGTCCTGCTCCTCAAGCGCCGGGGGGGGCTGGGTTGTGGGGTGTTGGCCCGTGTCCTGTTCCTCGAGCGCCGGAGGGGCTGGATTTGGGGGGCTTGGCGGGGCGGGATTGGATCGGGGGGAGGGCTGTTTTGGGGAGTCACTGGCGGTAAAGTCTCAACTCCACGTTGTCCAAAGGGGGTTGGGCATGGTGAGACGGGGGTCGGACGGGCTGGTCCTGTGCCGGAGGCCGCAGCGTGCGCGGGTTCGGGCGAGTTTGGGGGTTCAGGCCAGGATCGAGGGGCTGGTCCGCGACTTCCGCGGGGGTGAACCGCTCGTCCCGATGTTCGTGCTGCACGCCGAGGAGAGCGCCGGGGACGAGCGGGCGAACCGGATTCTCGACGACGTGCTGGCGGTGCAGGTCGATCACGGGGCCCGCTGCGCCGTGCTCGATCCGCGCGCGCCGGGTCCCGAGCAGCCCCTCGGGCCCGGCGGGGACCGGGCCCGCGCCGCGCTGCTGCTCCAGGGCGTCGACACGCCCCGGGCCTGGGGCGACTCGGAGTGGCCCCGGATGCCCGGGGTCCCGTACCGCCGCTACCGCTTTCCGCGGCTGCGGCTCGTGCACGCCATCGCCGACGCGGTGCGCGAGGTCGACCAGCAGGGCGAGGCGCGCGTCGACCCGGCCGCCGAGCGGCGCGCGCTCGTCGAGCAACTCGCCCGCCAGCGCTGGCGGCCCCGCGCCGCGCACCGCCGCAACGCGCTCGGCGAACGCCTCAGCGAGGCCGGTACCGCGGGACTCCTCGCGGCGGTGCTCGCCGTGCTCACCGCGCTGCTCCCGCTCTTCGAGGCGCCCATCGCCTTCTCGGTGGCCTGCGGCTTCCTCCTGCTCCTCGCCGTGCTCTACTTCGTGCCCGTGGGGCGTGCCCCGCTGCTGCTGTGGATGCGCAGGGAGAGCCGCTGGTTCCTCACCACGACCTTCCTGCTGCCCGTGCAGGGCCGCCAGTCCTACGAGGCAGGGCTGCTGCACCCCTTCCGGTCCTGGCGTTCCGTCACCGAGCGGGCCGCCGACGTCGCGGGCTCGCTGCGCGACGGGGGCAACGCGCAGCTCCAGCTCCACGTGCTCGCGCTCCTGGAGGACCTGCGCGACGCGCACCGGCGCTGGAGCTGGGACCTGCGCGGCTTCAAACGGCTGCGGCCCCCCGTGCTCTTCCTGCGCCGCGCCGACGCGGGCGACGGCGGGATCGCGCTGCTCCAGGCGATCAGCGACGTACGGACCGTGCGGAGCGAACTCGACCCGCTGCTCGTCGTCGCCTCGGTGGACGCGGCCGACGTCGAGGGGCTGGACGAGCGCCGCGCACCGGACCCGGTGGAGCGCCCGGCCCCGTACGACTTCGCGGACCGCCTGGCCCGGCTGCACGAGGACTGGGAGGGCGCGCTGCGGGCCCGGCAGTCGCCCAGCTCCTCCGGCACCGTGCCGTGGGCGCTGCGGATCGCCGTGCCCGCGGCGGAGCTGGAACCGCCGGTCCAGCAGGTGCGCTGGTGCGAACGCGCTGCCGCGCGGCCGAGGGCGGCGCGGGTGCTGTGGTCGGCGTGGGCGGGGATCGTGGTCCTCGGCGTCGCGGCGGGGCTGCTCATCTCGTACCAGGCGGACCTGGCGGACACGTACTGCCGCACCGGGCTGTTCAGCGCCGACCGGGACACCGAGCTGGTGGGCTCGGGCGCGACGCGGGAGTGCGTCGGGCTGTCCACGGGGGCCGTGCGGTTCGGGGCCGGACTGCCCCCGGCGAAGAAGGGCGACACACCGCCCTGGCGGCTGGAGGACGTCGAGAAGCGCATCGCCGACGCGAACGCCAAGGCCGGCGCACACGCCTTCACGGTCGTCTACGCGGGCCCGCTGAGCACTGCCGACGGGGACAACTCCTCGCCGGTCAAGGGCGCGGAGGAACTGGCGGGCGTGGCGCTCGCGCAGCACCGCTTCAACGCCGACGAGGGCAAGACGAAGATGCGGGTCCTCGTCGCCAACGGCGGCGTGGACATGGGCCACCAGACGGAGATGGCGCGCCGGATCGTCGCCTACGCGCGCCGGGACCCGAGCGTCGTCGGCGTCGTCGGGCTCGGCAGGAACACGACGGACACCGGGGAGGCGGTGGGCATCCTGCGCGACGCGCAACTGCCGGTGGTCTCGGGCACCAACTCCTCGGAGTCCCTTCCCGGTGCGTACCGCAACTGGTACTCGCTCGCCGCGAACGACGACTGGCAGGCCCGCAAGCTCGCCGTCATCGCCCGGCAGCTCGCCGGGCGGGAGGACCGGGCGGGCCGGGACACCCGCACCACCGTGCTGCTGACCCGGTCCGGGCCGGGCACGAAGGACCAGTACACGAAGGACCAGGCGGACGCTTTCAGGAAGCACCTCACGGGCGGCGACACGGGACTCGACAAGCCGTCGCGGGAACTCACCTACCAGGTCAGCGGCGGCAAACCGGCCGCCTCTGTCGTGGACACCGCCTGCAAGGTCGGGGACGAACGGGACCCGCTCGTCGTGCTCGTCGCGGGGCGCGCCGAGGACCTGCCGCCGCTCACCCGCAGGTTCGGCACCGTGTGCGCCGGGCGCGACATCTCGGTCATCACCGGGGACGACGTCTCCAAGGCGCACTTCCCGCAGGAGTCGCTGCCCGCCAACGTCACGATCTACCACAGCACGCTCGTCGACCCCTGGGCGTGGTACGACGCGGCCTTCTACGAGGAGGCGCAGAGTTTCCTGCCCGGCATACCGGAGGGCATCGGCCCGGGGGACGACGCGCTCGCCAGCGGGCAGACGGCGCTCGCCCACGACGCGACCTGGGCGCTCGCGGAGGCGGCGGACAAGGCGGAGGGCCGCGGCCCCGCCGAGACCTGGTTCTGGCTCGCCAAGGGCGAGGACACGATCACGAAAGCCACCGGCGACATCGGCTTCGCCCACTACCCGCAGGCCGAGGGGCACGGGGCCCAGTCGATGGCCATGTGGCGCGTGTCCCGCAGCCCGAAGGACGGCAAGCTCGAATCCGTGCTCCTGTGCGGCATCAAGGCGGGCCACGAGGACTGGATGCCGGACGCCGGGGACTGCCCGATCGACAAGACGGCGGAGCAGGCGGAGAAGGACCGCGGGGGACGGTGAGGGGCGGGGCGGGGCACGCGTGAGGGCCGCGCGGGCCGCCCCCGGCCACGGATCGCGAAGCCGCCCCCCGGCCACGGATCGCCAAGCCGCCCCCCGGCCACGGATCGCGAAGCCCCCGCCCCCGAGCCGCTCCCGCTCTCCCCGACCGCTGCCGCTGCCGCTGCCGCTACCGCTTCCGCCCCGCCCCCGGCCGCACGTCGTGGCGGCGCGGGTCGGGTGCGTGGACGCGGTCGTGCGGGCCCCGGCCGCGGTGGCCGTCGAGGTGCGCGCCCGCGTCCGCCGCCTCCGCGCGGCGGACGGCGGGTTCCGTCTCCTCCCCGTCCTCCGCGCGCGGGTCCTCGTCCGGCGGGAGGTCGTGGCCGTCCTCGCGCAGCGGGTAGTCCGCCGCGTTGTTGCTGTGCACCTCGGAGGGGCGCGGCTGGGTGTCCTTGCGGAGGCTCGGCGTGGGGGCGCTGTCCGGGGGCTCGGCGGCCGGGACCGTGGCGACGCTCGGCAGGGCGTACGGGTGGTGGGCGCTGAGCCAGGCAATGAGCCGCTCGCGGACCACGACCCGTACCGTCCAGATGTCGTCCGCGTCCTTCGCGGTGACCACGGCCCGCACCTCGATCGTCGTCGGCGTCGTGTCCGTCACGGCGAGACTCCAGTCGCGGCCGTCCCAGGCCGGGCAGTCGGCGAGGACGCGCCGCAGCTCCTCGCGCATGAGCGGGACGGGGGCCGAGTGGTCGAGCTGGAAGAAGACGGTGCCGGACATCTGCGCGCCGCCGCGCGACCAGTTCTCGAAGGGCCGCGAGGTGAAGTACGAGACGGGCATCGTGATGCGCCGCTCGTCCCACGTGCGCACCGCGAGGAACGTCAGCGTGACCTCCTCGACGACGCCCCACTCGCCGTCCACGACCACGGTGTCCCCGATCCGGACCATGTCGCCGAAGGCGATCTGGAAACCGGAGAAGAGGTTGCCGAGGGTCGACTGCGCGGCGACACCCGCGACGATCCCGATGATCCCCGCGGAGGCGAGCACCGACTTCCCCGCCGTCCGCAGGTCGGGGAAGGTCATGAGCATCGAGGCGACCGCGATGACGATGACGAGGGCCGTGACGATCCGCATGATGAGCGTCATCTGCGTACGGACCCTGCGCACCCGCGCCGCGTCGTGCGTCATCGCCGCGTACCGCGCGTAGGAGGACTCCAGGACCGTCGAGACGACCCGGACCAGGAGCCACGCCGTCGCCCCGATGAGGACGAGGGTCAGGATCAGGCCGATCGCGCCGTCGAAGCGCTCCACCACGTTCCAGGTGATCTCCCGGTAGCTGCCGCGCAGGAGCGCCGCGAGCAGCAGCACCTGCCAGGGCACCCGGCACTCGCGGAGCTTCTCCCACAGCGGGGTCTCGTTGTGCCGTACCGCCGCGCGCGCGAGGAGCCGGTCCGAGCTCCAGCCGAGCACCAGCGTGAGCAGGACGGAACCGCCGATCACGAGGACGGGGCGCAGGATCTCTTCCATGGGTGTCAAAGGTCTCCGGGTCTCGGTCGGCCCCCGGGGCCTGGCGCGTCCGGGTCGGGGGCGCTGGCAGGATGGCCGGTATGGACATCCTGCTTTTTCACTCCGCCTACGGACTGCGACCGGCCGTGCACGAGGCGGCCGACCGGCTGCGGGCGGCCGGACACCAGGTGCGCGTGCCCGACCTGTACGAGGGGCAAACGGCGGGGACGGAGGAGGAGGCCGCCGAGCTGCGCGAGTCGATCGGCAACGACCGCCTGCTGACCAGGGCCGTCAAGGCCGCCGCGCCCTTCAGTGACAAAGGACTCGTCTACGCCGGGTTCTCCCTCGGCGCCGCTCTCGCGCAGAACCTCGCGCTCGGTGACGAGAACGCGCGCGGCCTGCTCCTCCTCCACGGCACCTCGGACCTGCGCGAGGACGCGGCCGTCGACGACCTCCCCGTACAACTGCACGTCGCCGACCCCGACCCGGCCGAGACGCACGAGTGGCTGAGCCTGTGGTACCCGCAGATGCGGCGGGCGGGGGCCGACGTGGAGATCTACCGGTACCCGGGCGCGGGACACCTCTTCACCGACCCCGCCCTGCCCGACTACGACGCGGAGGCCGCCGAGCAGGCGTGGCGGACGGCGCTGGGGTTCCTGGACAGCCTGTAGCCCCCTGGGCGGCTCGCCTCTCGGGGCTCCGCCCCGAACCCCGCTCCTCGAACGCCGGAGAGGCTGGAATGTTCCCGTCCCAGGAAATTCCAGCCCCTCCGCTCCTGAGCGTCTCAGCCCTTGAGCGCCGTGTCGATCGCGGTCCTGTAGTCGGCGGCGGTCATCGGCGCGTTCTGGCCGTCGCTGCCGACGATCTTCTTGCCGTCCATGACGAGCGAGGGCGTGCCGGTGACGCCGTACTTGTCGGACTGCTTGTTGAAGTTCTTGCTCATCTCGATCGCCCAGCGGTCGTACGTGCCGTCCTTGACCTGCTTCTCGAAGGTCGCGTTGTCCTTGAGCGCGGGGACGGTCGCGGCGATCTTGAGGAGGTACGAGTCCGAGTTGAGCTTGTCGTCGGTCTCGTCCGGGTGCCACTTCTTCGCGTACATCGCGGTCTTGTAGTCGAGGAAGGCGTCCGGGCTGACGTTGAGCGCGGCGCCGAGGGCGCTCATCGCGTTCTTGGAGCCGGAGCCGCGGCTGCCGAGGTCGATCTTGCTGCCGGAGCCCGAGTCCCCGTCGAGGAAGGTCGCGCCGACGTACTCGACCTTGAACTTGCCCGCGTCGAGGTCCGCGTGGAGGTCCGGGCCCACGGTCTGCTCGAACTGCGAGCAGATCGGGCAGCGCGGGTCCTCGAAGAGGGTCAGCGTCTTCTTCGCCGAGTCCTTGCCGAGGACGACGGTCGTGCCGTTCGCGCCGCTCGTGTTCTTCGGCTTGACGAGGGTGTCCGACTTCGCGGACTCCCACTGCGAGGGCTTGTTGCCCTGGGCGACGGCGACGGCTATCCCGGCGCCTATCGCGAGGACGGCGACGACGCCGCCCGCGACGAGGAACTGCCGCTTGCGGGCGTCCTTCTTCGCCTGGCGCTCGCGTTCGGCGCGCAGCCGCTCGCGGGCGGTGGCCTTGGCCTGCTGGCTGTTGCGCTGGCTCATGGGGGTGACTCCGTAATCCGTAAGACGTGTGAGGACGTGCGAAACGAGGCCGTGCTCACGGGCACGGCGGGGGACTTCAGGCGGTGAGAGCGACCGCGGGAGGTCCCCGGCGTCCTACGGAGTGGGCCAGGAGCAGCAGGTGGGGGCGGGCCACGCGGGCGAGGGCGCGCCCGAGGTGGGCGCGGGCCGCGCGGGACCGGGCGGTGGCGCAGGCCACGGCGAGCAGCAGCGGCCGGAAGGCGAACCAGGTGAGCGTGCCGAGCGCCCGCGCGAGGGCCTTCTCGCCGCCGCGCAGCCAGGCCGCCGCCAGCATCCCGACGGCGAGGTGCGCGCCGAGCAGCAGCCAGGCGGCGCCCGGACGCGGGTCGGTGAGGAGGCTCGCGGCGCCGGTGGGCTCGCCCCCGGCGAAGTGGCTCAGCGGGACCCCGACCGGGCCACCGCCGCACAGGACGTCGATGCCGACGCTGCGCAGCGGACCGGCGACCGGACCGCCGCTCTCGCCGTAGCAGAGGTGCTGGCCCGTCGTGAAGACGGTGTCGGCGGCGAGCTCCAGCGGGACGAGAAGCGCGGCGATGGCCCCGTAGCGCCGCTCACGGCCCGCTAGCGCGTACGCGAGCGCGAAGACGGCCCCGGCGACCACGAGGAGCGGCGCGAGGGGCAGCGGGGAGCGGGAGAGGACCACGTGGGAGGCAGCGGAGAGCGTCACCACGAGCGCGGTGAAGAACGTCGCGCGCAGTGCTCTGAGCTGGGTCCCTGAGATGTCCATCGCTGTCGAGTCTGCCACGGGCCCGGTTAAGCGAGCCCTAAAGGGATGCTGTGGAAAGGCCCGGGGTGACAGGCGCCACCACGAAGCCGTGTGGCGCAAGGGAATCATCCGTCCGCCCCCGGGACAACACCCCGGAGGCGGAAGGCCGCTCAGAGCCCGGGGATGCGGCCGTTGCGGAAGAGGTCCACGAAGATCTGGTGATCACGGCGCGCGACCGTTCCGTAGCGGTGCGCGAAGTCGACGAGGAGCGGTGCGAAGCCCTCCTCGGCGGCCGCGAGGGCGGCGTCGATGGCCCGCTCGGTCGAGAAGGGCACCAGCTCCGAGTGCTCGCTCTCGTCGTCCGCCGCCGCGTGCATCGCGGCCGTGGCACGCCCGAGGTCGGCGACGACGGCGGCGATCTCCTCGTACTCGTCGATGTCGCTCCAGTCGAGGTCGACCGCATACGGGGAGATCTCGGCGACGAGCTGTCCCGCGCCGTCCAGCTCGGTCCAGCCGAGCCACGGGTCGGCGTGCGCCTGGAGGGCGCGCTGCGAGATGACCGTGCGGTGCCCCTCGTGCAGGAAGTAGGCGCGTGCCGCCGCGTCGTCCACGTGCCGCGAGACGGCCGGGGTCTGGGCCTGCTTGAGGTAGATCACGACGTCGTTCTCCAGCGCGTCGCTGTTCCCCTCCAGGAGGATGTTGTACGAGGGCAGCCCGGCGGAGCCGATGCCGATGCCGCGCCTGCCGACGACGTCCTTGACGCGGTAGGAGTCGGGCCGCGCGAGGCTCGACTCGGGCAGCGTCTCCAGGTAGCCGTCGAAGGCGGCCAGCACCTTGTACCGCGTCGCCGCGTCCAGCTCGATCGTGCCGGGCCCGGCGGTGAAGCGGCGCTCGGCGTCGTGGATCCCGGTCATCGACTCCAGGAGCCCGAAGCGGGTCAGCGAGCGGGCCTCGCGCAGCGCGCCGAGCAGCGGCCCGTCGGCGGTGTCGAGCGTGAAGGGCGGGACCTCGTCGCTCTTGGCGCCGGTCGCGAGCTGGTGGATCCGCTCGCGATACGCCTGCGCGTACAGGGTGACCAGCTCCGTGATCTGCGCGTCGCTGAGCGCCTTCGCGTAGCCGATGAGGGCGACCGAGGCGGCGAAGCGCTTGAGGTCCCACGTGAAGGGACCGACGTACGCCTCGTCGAAGTCGTTGACGTTGAAGACGAGGCGACCGCGGGCGTTCATGTACGTGCCGAAGTTCTCGGCGTGGAGGTCGCCGTGCACCCACACGCGGCTCGTGCGCTCGTCGAGGTACGGGCCGGTGTGCTGCTCGCGCGCGAGGTCGGCGTAGAAGAGGCAGGCCGTGCCGCGGTAGAACGCGAAGGCGGAGGCCGCCATCTTGCGGAACTTGACCCGGAAGGCGGCGGGGTCCGCCGTCAGCAGCTCTCCGAAGGCCGTGTCGAACACGCCGAGGATGTGCTCCCCGCGCTCCTCGGCGGGGATGGCAGTGGGCTGCGGGACGGACATCGCGGGTGCCTCCTTGGGCGGTGAACCGGGGGTTGGATTCTTCCCCGGACGGACAACGACCGGAGGGCCGGTCGTGGTTCCGTCCGGCATAGACTTCCCGGGTCCCTTTCGTCCCGCCGCCCCCGGAGGCCCCGTGTCAGCGAAGACGCCGTTCACTCACCTGCACGTGCACACGCAGTACTCGCTCCTGGACGGCGCGGCGCGGCTCAAGGACATGTTCCAGGCGTGCAACGAGATGGGCATGACGCACATCGCGATGTCCGACCACGGCAACCTGCACGGCGCCTACGACTTCTTCCACCAGGCGAAGAAGGCGGGCGTCACGCCCATCATCGGCATCGAGGCGTACGTGGCGCCCGAGTCCCGCCGCAACAAGCGCAAGATCCAGTGGGGCCAGCCGCACCAGAAGCGCGACGACGTCTCCGGTTCCGGTGGTTACACTCACAAGACGATCTGGGCGGCGAACAGCACCGGGCTGCACAACCTCTTCAAGCTCTCCTCCGACGCCTACGCCGAGGGCTGGCTCCAGAAGTGGCCCCGCATGGACAAGGAGACGATCTCCCAGTGGTCCGAGGGCCTCATCGCCTCGACCGGCTGCCCCTCGGGCGAGGTGCAGACGCGGCTGCGGCTCGGGCAGCCCGAGGAGGCGCTCAAGGCGGCGGCCGACTACCAGGACATCTTCGGCAAGGACCGGTACTTCCTGGAGCTGATGGACCACGGCATCGACATCGAGCACCGGGTCCGTGACGGACTCCTGGAGATCGGCAAGAAGCTCGGCATCCCGCCGCTCGTCACCAACGACTCGCACTACACGTACGCGCACGAATCCGTCGCCCACGACGCGCTGCTGTGCATCCAGACCGGCAAGAACCTCTCGGACCCCGACCGCTTCCGCTTCGACGGCACCGGCTACTACCTCAAGACGACCGACGAGATGTACGCCATCGACTCCTCGGACGCCTGGCAGGAGGGCTGCCGCAACACGCTCCTGGTCGCCGAGCAGATCGACACGACAGGCATGTTCGAGAAGCGCGACCTCATGCCGAGGTTCGAGATCCCGGACGGCTTCACGGAGATCACCTGGTTCCAGGAGGAGGTCCGCCGCGGCATGGAGCGCCGCTACCCGGCGGGCGTCCCCGACGACCGGCAGAAGCAGGCCGAGTACGAGATGGACGTCATCATCCAGATGGGGTTCCCCGGCTACTTCCTCGTCGTCGCGGACTTCATCATGTGGGCGAAGAACAACGGCATCGCGGTCGGCCCCGGGCGAGGCTCCGCGGCCGGCTCGATCGTCGCGTACGCGATGGGCATCACCGACCTCGACCCGATCGAGCACGGACTGATCTTCGAGCGCTTCCTCAACCCCGAGCGCATCTCGATGCCCGACGTCGACATCGACTTCGACGAACGCAGGCGCGTCGAGGTCATCCGCTACGTGACCGAGAAGTACGGCGCCGACAAGGTCGCCATGATCGGCACGTACGGCAAGATCAAGGCGAAGAACGCCATCAAGGACTCCGCGCGCGTCCTCGGCTACCCGTACGCGATGGGCGACCGCATCACCAAGGCGATGCCCGCCGACGTCCTCGGCAAGGGCATCGACCTCGACGGCATCACCAACCCCACGCACCCGCGCTACTCCGAGGCGGGCGAAGTGCGCGGGATGTACGAGAACGAGCCCGACGTCAAGAAGGTCATCGACACCGCCAAGGGCGTCGAGGGCCTCGTGCGGCAGATGGGCGTCCACGCCGCCGGCGTCATCATGTCCAGCGAGCCGATCATCGACCACGCCCCGGTCTGGGTCCGGCACACGGACAACGTGACGATCACGCAGTGGGACTACCCGCAGTGCGAGTCGCTCGGCCTGCTGAAGATGGACTTCCTCGGCCTGCGCAACCTGACGATCATGGACGACGCCGTCAAGATGGTGAAGTCCAACAAGGGCAGGGAACTCGACCTCCTCGCCATCCCGCTCGACGACCCGAAGACGTACGACCTGCTGTGCCGGGGCGACACGCTCGGCGTCTTCCAGTTCGACGGCGGCCCGATGCGCTCCCTGCTGCGCCTCATGAAGCCCGACAACTTCGAGGACATCTCCGCCGTCTCGGCCCTGTACCGGCCGGGCCCGATGGGCATGAACTCGCACACGAACTACGCGCTGCGCAAGAACGGCCAGCAGGAGATCACCCCGATCCACCCCGAGCTGGAGGAGCCGCTCAAGGAGGTCCTGGGGCTCACGTACGGCCTCATCGTGTACCAGGAGCAGGTGCAGAAGGCCGCGCAGATCGTCGCCGGTTACTCGCTCGGCGAGGCGGACATCCTGCGCCGCGTGATGGGCAAGAAGAAGGCCGACGAACTGGAGAAGAACTTCGTCCTCTTCCAGGCCGGTGCCCGCAAGAACGGCTACAGCGACGAGGCGATCCAGGCCCTGTGGGACGTCCTGGTCCCCTTCGCCGGGTACGCCTTCAACAAGGCGCACTCCTCGGCGTACGGGCTCGTCACCTACTGGACCGCGTACCTCAAGGCGAACTACCCGGCCGAGTACATGGCCGCCGTGCTCACCTCGGTCCGCGACGACAAGGACAAGTCGGCCGTCTACCTCAACGAGTGCCGCCGCATGGGCATCCGGGTGCTGCCGCCGGACGTCAACGAGTCGCTCGCGAACTTCGCGGCCCAGGGCGACGACGTGATCCTCTTCGGTCTCACGGCGGTCAGGAACGTCGGTCAGAACGTCGTGGACTCGATCATCCGCAGTCGCAAGGCGAAGGGGAAGTACGCCTCGTTCCCCGACTACCTCGACAAGGTCGAAGCCGTCGTCTGCAACAAGCGCACGACGGAATCCCTCATCAAGGCGGGTGCCTTCGACCAGCTCGGGCACACCCGCAAGGGCCTCACCGCGCAGTACGAGCCGATGATCGACAACGTCGTCGCGGTCAAGCGCAAGGAGGCCGAGGGGCAGTTCGACCTCTTCGGCGGCATGGGCGACGACGACGGCAAGGACGAGCCGGGCTTCGGGCTCGACGTGACCTTCGGCGACGACGAGTGGGAGAAGAGCTATCTCCTCGCGCAGGAGCGCGAGATGCTCGGCCTCTACGTCTCCGACCACCCGCTCTTCGGCCTGGAGCACGTCCTCTCGGACAAGGCGGACGCGGGGATCGGGCAGCTCACGGGCGGCGACTTCGGCGACGGCGCCGTCGTCACGGTCGGCGGCATCATCTCCGGCCTCCAGCGCAAGATGACCAAGCAGGGCAACGCGTGGGCGATCGCCACGGTGGAGGACCTCGCGGGCTCCATCGAGTGCATGTTCTTCCCGGCCACGTACCAGCTCGTCTCGACCCAGCTCGTCGAGGACACCGTCGTCTTCGTCAAGGGCCGGCTCGACAAGCGCGAGGACATCCCGCGCCTCGTCGCGATGGAGATGCAGGTCCCCGACCTCTCCCACGCGGGCACCAACGCGCCCGTGGTCATCACGATCCCGGCGACCCGCGTCACGCCGCCGATGATCAGCCGCCTGAGCGAGGTGCTCGGCAGCCACCGGGGCAACTCGGAGGTGCGGATCAAGCTCCAGGGCCCGCGCAAGACGACAGTGCTGCGCCTGGACCGGCACCGCGTGCAGCCCGATCCCTCGCTCTTCGGGGACCTGAAGGTGCTGCTCGGGCCGTCCTGCCTGGCGGGGTAGGGGCCGCCCCGGGGGGCCCACGGCGCTCGCGGTCCTCGCGCGGGCCCGGCTTCCGTACGTGCCGGAGGGGCGCCACTGTCGTGCGACGGTGGCGCCCCTCCTCGTACGTCCCGGGGGTGCGGGACACCGGGAGACGTACGGGCCTTGGCCGTGACCCGGCCCCCGGGGGTCAGTTGTGGCCGAAGCGCCGCTCGCGGCCCTTGCGGGCCATGTCCCCCGGCGTCGCCTGGGACGCCTGGTGCGCCTCGGTGGACGTCTCCTTGGCCTGCGCGCCCGCCGCCTCGGCGGAGGAGCGGTTCTGAGCGCTCTGCTTGCGGTTCTTGTTCTTGGCCATGTGAATCTTCCTCCTGGGAAGGTCTGGGGGCCAGGTACGCGCTCACTCTCACACGCTCGGACAAAGAACGCATTTCGGACAATTACCGTGCGTAATGACCGCAGGGAAGGGGCGTGCCTGCACCTTGACATGGCCGGTAACGGACGGTGGCGACAGGGCGGGCGGGGAAACGGCACGCCGATGATCGAGTTCGGACCGTTAACCCTCGTACGGTCGGGCAGACTCGAAGCGAAGCCGGAGCGAAACCGCCTTCCGTCACCGCGGACGGAAGCGGGCCCCGGGTCGCGAGGGAAGAGGGTGGAACGCGTGGACCGCTGCGTTGTCCTGGTGGATGCCGGGTATCTCCTCGGTGCCGCCGCCAGTCTGCTGGCCGGTGATCCCTCGCGTTCCCGGATCACCGTCGATCACGCCGCGCTCATCCAGCGGCTGCGCGAGCGGGCCGAGGAGGAGACGGGCCAACCCCTGCTCCGCATCTACTGGTTCGACGGCGCGCCCGACCGCGTACCGCAGCCCGAGCACCGCAGGCTGCGGGTCCGGCCGCGCGTCACCGTGCGGCTCGGTGCCCTGACGCGCAGTGACGGGCGGTGGGCGCAGAAGGGCGTCGACGCGGCGATGCACGCCGAACTCACGGAGCTGGCCCGCAATCGCGCCTGCTCCGACGTCGTCCTCGTGACGGGCGACGGCGACCTCCTGCCCGGCCTCGTCTCCGCCAAGGAGCACGGGGTCGCCGTGCACCTGTGGGCCGTTCAGGCGGCGGACGGCGACTACAACCAGTCGGAGGACCTCGTCGCCGAGGCCGACGAGCGACGGGTCCTGGACCGGCAGTGGATCACGGGCGCGATCCGCGCCAAGGAGGCCCCCGGGCCCTGCGCGCTGCCGAACGGGCCGCGCAGCCCCGAGATCACGGCGATCTTCTCGGCACCGCTCCCCGACGGCGACGGAGCGCCCCCGGCGCCGCGCGTCCCCGAGCCGAGCGCGGGGACGGACGCGGGCGCCGGGGGCGGCGTGGACGCGGCCTCCGACGGCCGGCCGGGGGAGCGGGCCGGTGCCGAGGCGGGGACCGGTCCCGGGGGCGGCGCCGGGTCCGACGTGGACGGGCAGGCGGGGGAGCGGGCCGGAGGCAGGGTCGTCCCCACGCCGAAGGACCTCGCGGCCCTCAAGACCCCCGCGCCGGAGCGGCAGCCGGCGCCGAACGCGACGCTGCGCTGGTCCTCCGACAAGGGCTGGGTCGAGCGGCCCGGCGGCGAACCGGCCGAGGCCGCCGCGCTCCCCACGCTCGCCCAGCTCACCACCGCCGAACAGCGGTGGGCGGACCGCGAGGAGGACATCACGACGGTCGGCGGCGACCCCTTCGAGGTCGGCCAGGTCTTCGCCCGCCGCTGGCTCGCCCGCGTCCCGCCGAACCCCCCGGCCCGCGAGCGCCTCGCGCCCCTCTACCCCCGCATCCCGCACCGCATCGACGGCGAACTCCTGCGCTACGCGGCCCGCTTCGGCCTCCTCGCGCACAAGGACGACCAGATCGACGAGAACGACCGCTACGCGATCAGGGCGGGCTTCTGGCGCGAGACGGGCGTGGAGGCGGGGGCGACGACGGGGCGGTGATCTTCCCTCCGGGGGAGGCGGGAGCGGGGGAGGGCGGTCGGCGCACGCGGAAGCCGGGCGGCGGGGACGGCGCAGGCGGAAGTGGCGGAGGGGGGAGCGGGGCGGGCCGTACGGCGCAGGCGGGAGCGGGGGAGGCGGGGCGCGCGGCAGGCGGTACTTCGCGCGCGGAAGCCGGAAGGCGGGAGGCGGGAGGCGGGAGCGCGGCAGGCGGTACAACGCACGCGGAAACCGTGAAGGCGGGAGCGGGGGAGCCGTTCCCGCCCGGCCGGGCCCGACCGGTCCGCCGGGCCCCGCGGCCTCACGTCGTCGGCAGCAGCGTCCCCAGCGGGCCCAGGTCCAGGTTCAGGTCCTCGCGGCGCAGGCCGTGGCGTGCGCACAGGTCCGTCATGCGCTCGTCCAGCAGCATCAGCGCCGTGCCGACCGCCTCCTCCTGCTCGCCCGTGAGGTCTCCCGCGTCGAAGCGCCGCACCGCCTGGCGTTCCATGAGCTGCCGCAGCAGCTCGACGACCGTCAGGACGAGCGCGGCGAGGTCGCGGCCCACCGCCGCCGGGTCGAGATCGAGCGTCGCGGGGGGCTTCCCCGTTCCGGGGATCATGCTCGTCACAGGGGGCCTCCGTCGTTCCAGGGGGCGGGTACGGACTCGCTCACCGAGGCGAGCAGCGCGTGCAGGGAGATCCGTACGAGCGGTACCTCCGCGATGGCGAGCACGAGGTCCCCGCTCACCACGACCCCCGCCCCGAGCACGCGGTCGAGCAGGTCCACGAGCGGCACCCCGAGCGGCGCCCCGCTGTCGGGCCCGCTCCACGCCACGGGCGCCCCGGCCGCGCTCACGCCGGCTCCCCGGTGAAGGAGTACGGGACCCAGGGCCCCGCGAGTTCCAGCGTGCACCCGGCGGGGAGCGCCTCCCGCTCGCGGGCGATCCGCTCCGTGAAGGCGGTCGCCTTCGCGAGCGGCACGAGGTAGGCCCCGTTCAGCACCTGTGAGCGCCTCTCGCCCGTCACCTCCGTGCCGTGCGGGGGCCGCCGCACCCCTTCGGCGGCCACCTCGCGCGCCGCGTTGTCGACCTGGTCCGCGAGCCGCAGCGCCGTCTCGTGCCCCGACTCCTGGGCGCGCTGCCTGGCCCGTACCCGGTCCAGGTAGTCGCGCCCCCCGCGCGGCCGCCCGGACGGCGGCGGCGCGGGGGACGCGGCGGGCGCCTCGCGGTGCACCTTGACGGCCCACTCGGCGTGCTCCGCCACGCGCCGCAGCACGGTGTCGAAGCGGTCCGCGTGCGCGAGCAGCCCCGTACGCGCCCCGTGCTCGTCGTGGTAGAGCGTCGCGAGCGGCAGCGGCACGGCCCGCCACTCGGCGGCAGCCGCCGAGACGACCGCGTGGTGGGTACGGGCGAGCCGCTCCAGCTCGGCCGGATCGGCGCACCGCGCGCGGAGCGCCGCGTCGTCGTAACCGGCGGCGGGCACCTCCTGCACGACGGCCCACAGATCGCCGGCCGCCATGAGCCGGACCTCGCCGCCGTCGCTGTGGCCGGTCAGCCCCGCGGGGAGCGCGGGCCCGCGCCCGCGCCGCACCGCGAAGACGCAGACGGCCGTCGCCGCGTCCGTCATGCCGTCTCCCTCTCGCGCCCGGGGGCGCCGGAACGGCGGGCGGCGCCCGCGCGCCCGCCGCCGTCCCCGCGCCCTTCGGCGGCCTCGGACTCCGGCACCGCGCCGCGTTCCAGCGCGGCGAGGCGTTCGCGCAGTTCCCTGTTCTCCTCGCGGAGTTCCTCGCGGGCGGCGCGCGAGGACAGGGCGGGATCGGTCTCCCACCAGTCGATGCCCGCCTTGCGCGCGGTGTCCACGGAGGAGACGAAGAGCCGCAGCCGGATCGTGAGCAGCTCGATGTCGAGCAGGTCGATCTTGATGTCGCCCGCGATGACGACACCCTTGTCGAGCACGCGCTCCAGGATGTCCGCGAGGTTCGCGGGCTGGGCGGCGTGCGAGGGCGGGCCGACGGGGGTGGTGGTCAGGTCGACGGTCATCAGGCCGCGCTCCGGGACCTGCGACGGCGACGCGGACGCTCCTCGGGCTCTTCCTCCTCCTCGGGCTCCTCCTCGCCCTCCTCACCTTCCTCGGGCTCCTCCTCGCCCTCCTCGCCCTCGTAAGGCTCTTCCTCGGACTCCTCCTCGGGCTCTTCCTCCCCCTCGGGCTCCTCCTCGCCCTCGTAGCCCTCCTCGTCCTCGTACTCGCCCTCCTCGCCGTTCTCCTCGTACTCGCCCTCCTCGCCGTTCTCCTCGTTCTCGGCGTTCTCGTCGTCCTCCAGGCCCTCCTCGTGGCTGCGGACGACCTCGCCGTCGCGGATCTCGCCGCGCCAGCCCTCGATCTCGTCGTCCTCGTAGAGGGTGACGTGACGGGCGAAGTGCTTGAGGTCGAGGCGGAGCCTGCGGCCCTGCGCGCGCCAGAGGTTGGCGGTCTTCTCGAAGAAGCCGGATGCCTCGTACTCGACGACGACCACGACGCGGGTGAGGTCCGGGGTCAGCTCGTGGAAGCTGATGCAGCCCGTCGTGGAGGCGTTGGCGCCCTCGGAGGTCCACACGATCCGCTCGTCGGGGACCTGCTCCTGCGTCGTGGCCTTCCAGCTGCGGGCCGAGGGGCCGATCTTCATCTGCCACTGCGTCGTGACGTCGTCCTCCTGGTTGACGCCCTTGACGCCCTTCGTGAAGCCGGGGAAGTCGGCGAGCTGCGTCCAGTGGTCGTAGACCGTGCGGACGGGCTTGCCGATGTCGACGGTCTCGATGATGTTCGTCGTCTTCACGTTCTCGCCCCCGCCACCTCCGCCCCCGCCGCCCCCGCTCCCGCCGTCGTCCCCGCCCCCGCCGCCGAAGAGGCTCTTCGCCTTCTCGGTCACGCCGCCCGTGAGGTCCTTCGCCTTCTGCCCGGCGATCGCCTTGAGCGGGCTCTCGCCCTTGAGGAGCCTGCCGCCGATCCCGGCCATGCTGCCGAGACCGCCGCCGCCTCCGCCGTCGCCGATCTTCTCGACCAGCCCGGTGAGGGAATCGCCCGCCTTGTCGGCCAGTTTGCCGCCGTGGGCGGCGAGATAGCCGTTGATCTCTTCCATCAGACGGTCGAGGCCCGATTGCTGCGCAGCCATTGCCTTACCTTCCTCGTCCGCCGCGGGAAGCCGAACGCTTCGCGGTGCTCTTCGTCGTGCGCTTCGCCGCCTTCTTGGCGGGAGCCTTCTTCGCGGCGCCCTCCTTGCGGGAGGTCGGCTTGCCCCTGAGCGCGGCGGCCTTCCGCGCACCCGGGTTGTTCGCGGGGGGCCGCTTGGCCGCCGTCTTCTTCGCCGGGGTCTTCTTCGCCGCCGCCTTCTTGGCGGGACGGCGGTGGCGGGAGGGACGGCGGGGCGCGGGCTCCTCCTCGGCCTCCTCCGCCTCCTCGGGCTCCTCCTCGTCCCGGGGTTCCTCCCCGCCCTCCTCCGGCTCCTCCTCTTCCCCGGTGTCCTCCTGCGGGGGCTCCAGGAGGGAGGCGGTACGGGCGGCGAGGGTGTCGGCGAGCGCGCTGAGGCGACGGTCGGCCGCCGTGCGCCCGGCGGCGAGCAGTTCCTCGCGCATCTGGTCGCTCAGTTCGGCGAACTGCGGGGTCTCGCGGAGCTTGCGCACGGCCGCGGTGAGGAGGTCCTGCGGGGTCAGGTTGAGGCGCTTGCCGGCGAGGCAGGAGGCGACCACGAGAGCGAGCCGTGCCTTGCGGGTGCGCCCGAGCAGATAGCCGCCGACGAGGGCGGTACCGAGTACGAGCTTGTCCGAGTCATCCATCGGGCATTCCCAAAGTCGTGGGGGACGGGGTCGTGGGGGACAGCAGGGGGGTACGGGTTTCCAGCAGGCCGAGCAGGTGGTCCTCCTCGGCCTCGAACGCGGCCTCGTCGAGCTCGCCCGCCTCGAAGGCGGAGTTGAGCGCGGCGAGGCGGGCACGGACGGCGGCGGGCGAGTACAGACGGCGCTCCGCCTCGTCGGCGATCTGCTCCGCGACCCAGGCGACGCCGCGCACGGGCGCGAGCGGCAGCAGCAGGACGCCGCTGACGAGGCCCATGTCAGGCACTCACCGGGACGGGCGGCGCGGAGACGAAGCTGTAGCAGGGCAACGGTCCGGTGAGGACGAGCGCGAGGTACGGGGCCGAGGGGCCCGCGAGCCGCGCGGCCCCGGCCCGGAAGGCGGCGAGGCGCCCGGCGTCCACGAGCCACGAGACGTTGAGCACCGTGCTCTCGTCCACGGGGCCCTCGCGGGACTCCACGGCGAGCGGTTCCAGCGCCGCGCGCACCGCGCCCGCCGCCTCGCGGGCCCGCCCGGTGAGCCCCTCGGCGACCGCGCGGCCGAGCCGCACCTCCGCCTCGTACCCGGGCCGGGCCCGGGCCTCCTCGCGCAGGCCGCGCAGCCGCGCGTCGGCGCGCAGGAGCGCGGGCACGCCCTGCTCCGAGACGGTGCCCTTGACGTTGACCTCGACGCGCCCGGTCACGCGCTCCAGCGCGGCGCGGTACCGCTCGGCGCCGCGCCGCAGGTCCGCGCGCACCGCCTCCTCGTCGGCCGCCACGACACCGAAGCGCATCGGGACGACCGGGCCGCGCGCGGCGAGCGCGTCGAGGACCCCCTGGTGGGCGAGGAGCTCGCGGCGCTTGGCGCGCAGCGGCGCGGGCGCCGGGCCCACGAGCGCGGCGAGGCCCGCGGCGCACACCGCGCGCGGCTCCCGTGCCGGGCTCCCGACACCGGTGAGACCGGCCGGGTCCGTGTCCTCGGGGACGACGGCGTAGACGTACAGGCCGGGAGCGCTCACGCGGCCTCACCCCTGCGGCGGCGTGTGGCACCTGCCGGGCGGCGGCGGGCGGGCTCGCGCTCGTACCCGCGGTCCTCCGCCCCCTCGACCCCGCCGTCGATGCCGAGCGTGTCCCTGACCTTGTCGCCGACCGAGTGCACGGCGCGCTTCGCCCCGACGCCCGCCAGCCCCGCCTTGCCCCCGGCGAACAGCTCGGGGACCGTGCGGCTGGACGGGTCGTTCGACAGGTCGACCCTGTTGCACGCCTCGGCGAAGCGCAGGTACGTGTCGACGGAGGCGACGACGACGCGGGCGTCGATCTTCAGGATCTCGATGCCGACGAGGGACACCCGCACGAAGATGTCGATGACCATGCCGCGGTCGAGGATGAGTTCGAGGACGTCGTAGAGGGTGCCCGCGCGCGGTGCGCACAGGACGGCGCCGGGATCGGCGTACTCGGTCTGGATCGTCATGGCAGGACGTGCTCCTAGGTCGGTGTGGCCCCCCGTCCGGTGTGGCCCCGGGCGGTCCGGCTCAGCCGTCGGCCCAGCCCCGGCGGAAGCGCCGGAGCCTGCGGTACTCGACGAGGCGGCCCTCCTCGTCGAGCGTCATCTCGTACGTGGCGAGCAGGCTCGTCGTGTCCGGGATGCGGAGCACCTCGACCACGTCGACCTCGACCCGCCACCCCGCCTCTCCCCGGCGCACCGCCGAGACGCCCTCGGCCTCGTGGCCGATGAGCGCCGCCAGTTCCTCGGCGGCGTCGGTGGCGATCTCGCGCAGCCGGGAGGCCGCGGCGGGGGTCTGCTGAGAGGTCTCGCCGGAGGCGGAGCGCGGAGCCCGGGACTCCTCCGCCGCCTTCGGGCGGGCGGTGCGCCCGGCCGCCCTCTTCCGGGGGCGCGTGGTCGCGGCCGTGCTCTTCGCCGTGCCCTTCGGGGGGCTCTTCGCCGTCGTCTTGGCCGTGCTCTTCGCCGTGCTCTTCGGCCGGGACGTGCCCGAGGCCGTCTTCGGCCGGGAGCTTCCCGTGCTCTTCGTGCCACCACTCCGGGTAGCTCTGCGTGTACCGCGCGCTTCCGCCATGGGGCCACGGTCCGTCATGTCCGGGCGGGCGCGCGCGGTGGAGGGCGCCATCCGGGTCGCGCGCACCTCCGGACGGTGTGTCCGGTCCGACACGCCGGGGCCGGGACCGGAGCGGGCCCCGGGCGCCGCGTCCGGGCCCCGACCCAGTAGCCTCGGGTGTCGTGAACACGGGTACGGCACAGGCGCGCGACGGCGAGGTCGTGTGCGCGGTGCGTGAGCTGGCCAAGACGTATCCGGCCCTGCGCGGGCGGCGCGGCCAGCCCCCCGCCCCCGCCGTGCGCGCCACCGACGGTGTCGACCTCGACGTCCGTCGCGGCGAGATCTTCGGCCTCCTCGGCCCCAACGGGGCGGGCAAGTCCACGCTCGTGCGGCAGCTCACCGGGCTCATGCGCCCCGACGCGGGCTCCATCCACCTCCTCGGCCACGACCTCGTGCGCCACCCCGAGCGCGCCGCGCGCCTGCTCGCCTACCTCGGGCAGGAGTCGACCGCGCTCGACGAGCTGACCGTCTCCCTGGCCGTCGAGACGACGGGCCGGCTGCGCGGCATGGACGCCACCGCGGTGCGTACGGCCCGCGAGGCGATCCTCGACGAACTCGGCCTCACCGCACTCGCCGCCCGCCCGCTCAAGAAGCTCTCCGGCGGCCAGCGGCGCCTCGCCTGCTTCGCCGCCGCGCTCGTCGGCGACCGCTCCGTCCTCGTCCTCGACGAGCCCACGACCGGCATGGACCCCGTCGCGCGCCGCGCCGTGTGGGCCGCCGTCGACCGGCGCCGCGAGGAACACGGGGTCACCGTCCTGCTCGTCACCCACAACGTCATCGAGGCGGAGACCGTGCTCGACCGGGTCGCCGTGCTCGAAGCGGGCCGCATCATCGCCTGCGACACGCCCTCCGGGCTGAAGTCCCGCGTGGCCCACGAGGTCAGGCTCGACCTCGTGTGGCGCGAGCGCGCGCCGCTCGACGTGCCCGAGGTCGCGGCGCTGCGGGCCTCGGCGACCGAGTCCGGACGACGCTGGACGCTGCGGCTCGCCCCCGACGAGGCGCGCGCGGCCGTCTCCGCCGTGACCGGGGGCGCCGCCTTCCTCGCCCTCGACGACTTCACCCTCACGACCCCCAGCCTCGAAGACGTCTACCTCTCCCTCGGCGGAAGCACGAAGGGACTGGTCAAGGCGTGAACCGGTACGGCGACAGGCCCGCGAGGCGCGGGCCGGCGAGCAACAGTCCAGCGAACAGGAGCACCCGGACCGTGACAGCCGTACCGGTGGATCTCGTGGACCCTGTCGACAACGCGAACGGCCGCCGATGAGCGCGGCCCCGATCGAGGCGGCCACCGGCACCGTGCGCACCCCAGGACCCCGCCGCGGAAGCGGGCCCACCACCGAGCCCGCGCCGCTCGCGCCGCGCGCCCGTCTGCTGCCCGCGCTCGGCGCCGTCTACCGCGCGCAGCTCTCGCGCGCCCGCGTGGCCCGTATCCCGCTGCTGTTCGTCGCGACGTTCCAGTCCGTCGGCATCATGATCCTCATGCGCGGGGTCGTCGACGGCGGGGACGAGGCCCGCGCGGTCGTCGCCGGGTCCGCCGTCCTCGTCGTCGCCTTCGTCGCGCTCAACCTCCTCGCGCAGTACTTCGGCCAGCTCCGCGCCACCGGCGGGCTCGACCACTACGCGACCCTGCCGGTGCCGCCCTCGGCCGTCGTCCTCGGCGCCGCCGGGGCGTACGCCTCCTTCACCGCGCCGGGCACGCTCGTCACCGCGCTCATCGGCTGCGGCCTCTTCGGGCTGCCCGTCACGCACGTGTGGATCCTCCTCGCCGTCGTCCCGCTCGCCGGGGCCGCGCTCGCCGGGCTCGGCGCCGCCTTCGGGCTGCTCGCGCCGCGCCCCGAACTCGCCACGCTGCTCGGCCAGCTCGGCATGTCCGCCGCGCTCCTCCTCGGCGTCCTGCCCGCCGACCACCTGCCCGAGCCGATCCAGTGGTGCCGCGACCTGCTCCCCTCGACGTACGGCGTCGAAGCCTTCGCGAGGACCTTCACGGCGCACCCCGACTGGCTCGTGGTCCTCGGCGACCTCGGCGTCTGCGCGGGGGTCGGGGTCGTCTCGCTCGCGGTGGCGACGTGGGCGTACCGGCGCGCGGCGGTCGCGGGCCCCCGCTGAACCCCCGCCGCGCCGCACAGGCCGTCCACAGCGTGCCCCGCACGGCACCCCTCGAACGGCCGTCCCCGCGCGCGTTTGGCACGATGGCCCGGTGAGCGCTCCCCAGACACCGCCCCCGGCCCCGTACGCCCCCGCGCAGCAGCCCCCCGAGAGCGGGGGAGCGCCGGTGCGGCACGGCGTCCTGCTCGCGCTCGGGCTCGTCGTGCTCGGGCTCGCCTTCGGGGCGCTGTGGCTGTGGCTCGCGCCGCGCGTGCCGCTCGTCGCGGACGGCAAGGCCGTCTACCTCAAGGACAGCGAGGGCGAGCAGCCGGTCGGCGCGGACGGCACGTTCGCCCTGATCGGCCTCGGGCTCGGCGTTCTCACGGGCCTGGCCGTCTTCCTGTGGCGCCGCGCGGGCGGCGCGGCGCTGGTCCTGGGCATGGCGGTGGGCGCCCTGCTCGGCTCAGTCGTCGCGTGGCGGCTCGGCGTGTGGCTCGGGCCGACGCAGGACGTCGTGGCCCACGCGAAGGAGGTCGGCAAGAACGTCACCTTCGACGCCCCCCTGAAGCTCGCCGCCAAGGGCACCCTCCTGGCCTGGCCCCTCGCCGCCTGCGTCGTCCACCTCCTCCTGACCGCCGCCTTCGGCCCCCGCGACCCCTCGCCGTACGGCCTGGACGGCGTCCCCGCCCGGACAACGCCGGGCGGCGAACCGAAGCGCTGGGCCGACCCGGGCACGACGGGCGGCGCGACCGGAAGCGGGGGCACGGGGCCCGAGGGCCGTGCGGGACAGGACGGTACGGGGGGTCCCGGCGCCCCGAGCCCGTACGCGCCGCCCCCGGCGGGCTGAGACACCGTCCCCGCCCGCGTCAACCCCGCCCTTTGACGGACGCCGTCCCCGCCCGCGTCACCCCCGCCCGATCGGCGCCAGCACCGCCTTCGTCAGCGTCGCCAGGTCCTCCGGGGCGAGTTCGACCTCCAGACCGCGGCGGCCCGCCGAGACGCAGATCGTGGCGTGCGCCGCGGCGGAGTCGTCGATGACCGTGGGGAGGGGCCTGCGCTGGCCCAGCGGCGAGATGCCACCCCGGACGTAGCCCGTCGTGCGCTCGGCCGCCGCCGGGTCGGCCATCACCGCGCGCTTGCCGCCCGCCGCCGTCGCGAGGGCCTTGAGGTCGAGCGTGCCCGCGACCGGGACCACCGCGACCGTCAGGGAGCCGTCCACCTCGGCCACGAGCGTCTTGAAGACGCGGTCCGGCGTCACGCCGAGCGCCTCGGCCGCCTCCTCGCCGTACGAGGGGTGCGCCGGGTCGTGCGCGTAGGCGTGCAGCACGTAGGACGTGCCCGCCCGGGCGAGCGCGACCGTCGCGGGGGTGCCGCCCGCCTGGCTCTTCTTCGTCTTCTTCGCCATCGGGTCCCTCAGTTCAGGCTGGTCGGCGTGCGCGTCAGCTCCATCGCGGGCAGCGAGGGCAGGTGCCGGATGAGCGCCGTCTCGGCGCGCAGCAGCCGCACCTCCTCGCGCAGCCGCGAACTCGTGTCCGGGGCCTGGAGCAGCCGCTGCCGCGTCGGCACGTCGAGCATCGTCGCCGCCGCCACGAGGTAGGAGACGACGGACGGCTCGTCCGGCAGCTCGGTCCCCGCCGCGAGCGTCCGCTCCCGCGCCCCCGCGAGCCGCTTCTGGTAGGCGCGAAACGCCCGCAGCACCGCCTCGGCGAGCGCCTCCGGGTCGTCCCCCGGCTCCTCGGGCAGCTCCTCCGCCTCCACCGTCAGGTACGGGCCCGAGTCGTCCACCGCGCCGAGCCTGACCCGCGTCGTCCCGGTCGTCAGGACCTCGTACCCGCCGTCGGGCCGCTCCCGCACGCTCGCCGCGTCCGCGATGCACCCGACCTCGTGGAACGCCCGCCGCGGATCGGGCCCGAAACCGGCCCCCGCCCTCGTGTCGGGCTTCGCGTCCTCGCCGGGCAGCCCCGGCAGGCTCGGCGCGACCTCCAGGCCGTCCTTGATCGCCACGACCACGAAGCGGCGCGGCTCCTCCTCCGGCAGCTCCTCCAGTTCGCGGACGAGGGTGCGATAACGCTCCTCGAAGATGTTGAGGGGAAGCACGAGCCCGGGGAAGAGCACCGAGTTCAGCGGGAAAAGAGGCAATCGGACGGTCGTCACGGCTGGCAAGCCTAATAGCCCGGGACGCCCCCGCGCGGCGCCCTCGCGCACTCCGCGCCGCGCCGCCCCCGTACCGCCCTCCCCGGACCCCGGGGCCGTGTTCCCCGAGCCCCCGTCAGGAGCCCGTGTCGCGCAGGGGAGTCGCCGCCGCGACCTCGATGCGCACCCCGTCCCGCACGTCCATGAACTGCGCGAGCGGGTCGTCCGAGA
Organism: Streptomyces sp. Tu6071; assembly: GCF_000213055.1. Lineage (NCBI taxonomy): Bacteria > Bacillati > Actinomycetota > Actinomycetes > Kitasatosporales > Streptomycetaceae > Streptomyces > Streptomyces sp. Tu6071. Next base: position 6,113,459 of record NZ_CM001165.1, read on the forward strand.
GGCGCGCCCAGGGGAGCGAGGTCACGAGCGGCCCCACCCGCCGCACCTCCTGGAACGCCGCCTCCCAGGACCGCAGCCGCACGAGTACGTACACGAGCAGATTGCGCACCTCGGCCGGCCACGGATCGCCCGCGGCGAAGCGCGCCGAGAGCGCCTGCGCCCGCTCCGCCGCCGCGAGGACGCGGCTCTCGGGGACCTCGCCCGGTCCTTCCGCGCGCAGCCACAGGTACGCGGCGCGCAGCGGCAGCGCCTGGCTCAGCGAGCCGGGCAGCGCGTCCTCGGCGGCGCGCTCGGCGAAGTCGAAGCACTCGCCGTGCGAACCGTGCCACGAGGCGGAGAGGTAGAGCAGCGCCGAGACGTGGCAGCCGTCGTGGTGCGGGCTGCGCCGCAGCGCCCGCTCCCACAGCTCCGCGAAGACGTCGTGCCCGGCGCCCGTGCCGCGCGCCCCGTCGAGCGCGAGCCGCCACGGCACCGGGTCCTCGGGCTGCGCCCCGGCCGCCGCGTCGACGAGCGGCGCGGACTCGCGCAGCAGTTCGGCGCGCGCGGGCGACTCCCAGGCGGCCTGGACGGCGAGCTGCGCGTGCAGGAGGAGCAGGTCGGGGTCGTGCGGGGCCGTCGCCGTCCAGTGCGCGTACCACTCGGGGCGGCGCGCGGCGAAGGAGGCGAGCCGCCGCACCGCGCGGTCCCGTACCTCCCACTGGCCGCGCTCCCGCGTCGTCGCGAGCAGCTTCGCCGCCGCCTCGTGGTCGCCCGCCCCCGCCGCGACGAGCGCGGGCGCGAGCCAGGGCTCGGGTGCGTCGAGCAGCAGCTCCTCGTCGGCGGGCAGCCCGTCGGAGAGCGGGGCGGTGTGCCTGGCCATCCGGGCGGCGCGGCGCAGGGCGAGCAGGGGGCGCATGGTGCGGACCATTGAAAACCGCAGGTGGGAGCGCGTCCAGAGGTAGGGGGGTGTCGCTTTGGCATCGGGGCTTACGTTGTACGGGCCGGGGTAAAGCCCTGGCAAAACCTGCGGTCCGGCCGGGGCGCCGCGCTCAGCCCTTGCGCAGCGCCCGCGTCGCCCCCGCGGCGACCGTCGTCGCGAGCATCCAGCCGAGCGCCACGAGCCCCGCCGCCGCCCACTGCGCGGCCCCCTGCATCCGCCAGAAACCTTCCTGTCCCAGGTCCATGACGGGGATGAGCAGGTCGAGCGCGAAGAGCGCCGGGTTCCACTGCGGGTGCTCGCCCGCGCGCAGCGGCGAGGGCGGCTCCCAGGAGAAGAACAGACTGCTCGCCGCCCACAGCACCCCCATCCACAGCGCCGCCCGCCCCGGCCGGTACCCGTACGCCACCGTGACGTCCTGCACGTACCCCCACAGCCGTACGGCGGGCGGCAGCGTCGCGCGCCGCGCCCGCTCCTTGGCGAGCAGCACCTGGCGCGCCTCCGGGTCCTCGCCGCCCGCGCGCAGCACGGCGGCGAGCCGCTCGTACCCCTCGGGCCGGTACTCCGGGTCGGCCGCGGCGACCCACGCGAGCCGCGCCGAGAGCGGGAAGGCCCCGACCGGCACGAGGTTCTCGTAACTGAACCCGCCCATCGCGAGCAGCCCCGCGCGCGGCCAGCTCGCCGCCCGGTCCACGAGCGTCCCGACCCGCGCCCCCGAGAGCACGACCCGCCCCCGCTCGACCCGCCGCGCGAGGAACCGCAACTCGGGCACCTGGATACGGCGCAGCGACACCTCCTGGTCGTTGTCGAGCACGAACTCCGCCTGCTCCAGGTCGACCGCGTCCCCGAACCTCCCGTCGTCGAGCCGCACCCCGCCCCGGCACTCGAAGCCCCGCACCCGCGCCCCGCGCGCCGGGGTGCTCCCGCCCGTCACCGGTGGGTCGAGCACGGCGGCCGGGGTCAGGTAGAGCGTGCGCTCCACGGTCAGCTGCGGCGCGTTGAGCGCGCGGCGCCCGTACGGGTGGCTCAGCCGCGCCCCGCGCAGGCTCAGCGAGACCCCGATCTGCGCCCCGCGCAGGCTCACCTCGCCCTCCGCCTCCAGGAGTTCCGCCTGGAGGTCCTGGCCCACGTTCAGCCCGTCGCCGAGCAGGCAGCTCCCGCGCCGGTCCGCGCGCAGCACCGCCTGGTTCAGGAGCAGGTCGGTCCCGATGTGCGCGTCCGTGAGCCGGACGCCGTGCGCGACCTGGCAGCGCGGGAGGTGGAAATCGCCCTCGGTGTGCAGCCGCGCCGCCTCCAGGCGGGGCAGCGCGCAGTCCACGAGCCGCAGCGTCGTGAACCGCGCCTCGGGCAGCAGCACCTCCTGCTCGAAGCGGCAGCCCACGAGTTCGACGTACGGGGCGACCGTGCCGCCCGCGAGGTCGAGCAGGCCCGTCACGCGCGCCCCGGCGAGCTTGAGCGAGGCGACCCGCCCGCGCAGCGGGGGCGGACAGCTCAGCAGCAGGACGCACACGACGCGCGCCCGCACCTCCCTGTCGTGCCCCCACGGCTCGGTGCCGTGCGGATCGTCCCTGACCGGGTCCCCCGTGCGCAGATCGAACATGCTGCCGTTGCGGAACGCCTGCCACAGCCCGGCCTCCGCCGGGCTCAACCACTCCGGCGGCTCGCCGCTCAGTTCCTCGATCACGGCCGGCCTCCCCTCAAGGAGTCGTCGGCGCGCACAGCCGTGCGCACACACCGTCAGGGGTCACATGCCCGCTGCGTGACGTCGTGAACGCGCACGGTGAGACGAATCGCGTGGTGGGGAGGGGTTCTTTTGTTCGGGCGGCCCGCCCGGGGGTGACGCAGGGTGCCGCCCCGGGTGTCTGCGGGTGCGCGCGGACCGCTCGCCGCCGCCCCTCCACGGCCTCGCGGACCCGCCGCACCCCGTCCCGTATCACCGAGTGATACGCGCCCGCGTGCCCCGCGCGGCGTCTGCGAGACTTGACCCCGTGATCTCTCGAATCGACCTGCGCGGTGCCGCCCTCCCCGAGGGCTCGGCGCTGCGCGAGCTGCTGCCCCGAGCCGAGTTCGACGTCGAGGCCGCCCTGGAGAAGGTGCGGCCCGTCTGCGAGGACGTGCGCCATCGGGGGTCCAGGGCGGTCATCGAGTGGGGCGAGCGCTTCGGCGACGGGACACCGGCGCACCTGCGGGTGCCGAGGGCCGAGATCGAGAAGGCCCGCGCCGCGCTCGATCCCGAGGTCGAGGCCGCGCTCGTCGAGTCGATCCGCCGCGCCCGCCTCGTCCACCGCGAGCAGCGCCGTACCGACGTCACCACCCAGGTCGTCCCCGGCGGCACCGTCACCGAGAAGTGGGTGCCCGTCGAGCGCGTCGGGCTCTACGTGCCCGGCGGGCGCTCGGTCTACCCCTCCTCCGTCGTCATGAACGTCGTGCCCGCGCAGGAGGCCGGGGTCGAGGGCATCGCCGTCGCCTCGCCCGCCCAGCCCGAGTTCGGCGGGCTCCCGCACCCGACGATCCTCGCCGCCTGCGCCCTCCTCGGCGTCGACGAGGTGTACGCGGCCGGCGGCGCCCAGGCCGTCGCGATGTTCGCCTACGGCACGCACGGCCCCGAGGACCCCGAGGGCTGCCGCCCCGTGAACCTCGTCACCGGGCCCGGCAACATCTACGTCGCCGCCGCGAAGCGCCTGCTCAAGGGCCGTATCGGTATCGACGCCGAGGCGGGCCCGACCGAGATCGCGATCCTCGCCGACGCGAGCGCCGACCCCGTGCACGTCGCCGCCGACCTCATCAGCCAGGCCGAGCACGACCCCATGGCCGCCTCCGTCCTCGTCACCGACTCGCCCGCGCTCGCCGAGGCCACCGAGCTGGAGCTGTCCCGCCAGGTCGCCGCGACCAAGCACCGCGCCGAGCGCGTCGAACCCGCCCTCGCCGGGCGCCAGTCCGCGCTCGTCCTCGTCAACGACCTCGCCGACGGGCTCACCGTCGTGGACGCCTACGCCGCCGAGCACCTGGAGATCCAGACCGCCGACGCCGCCGCCGTCGCCGCCCGGGTCCGCAACGCGGGCGCGATCTTCGTCGGCCCCTGGGCGCCCGTCTCGCTCGGCGACTACTGCGCCGGGTCGAACCACGTGCTGCCCACCGGCGGCTGCGCCTGCCACTCCTCGGGCCTGTCCGTGCAGTCCTTCCTGCGCGGCATCCACATCGTCGACTACAGCCGCGACGCCCTCGCCGAGGTCGCCCACCACGTCGTGACCCTCGCCGAGGCCGAGGACCTGCCCGCGCACGGCGCCGCCGTGACCGCCCGCTTCGAGGGGCAGGTGCCGCGCGCGTGACGACGAACCGCCTCGACGCCCTCCCGCTCCGCCCCGAACTGCGCGGCAAGAGCCCCTACGGCGCGCCCCAGCTCGACGTGCCCGTCCGCCTCAACACCAACGAGAACCCGTACCCGCTCCCCGACGCGCTCGTCGCGCGTATCGCCGAGCGCGTCGCCGAGGCCGCCCGTGACCTCAACCGCTACCCGGACCGCGACGCCGTCGAGCTGCGCACCGCGCTCGCCGCGTACCTCTCCCGCGACGGCTTCGAGGTCACCACCGAGCAGGTGTGGGCGGCGAACGGCTCCAACGAGGTCATCCAGCAGCTCCTCCAGGTCTTCGGCGGCCCCGGGCGGCTCGCGATCGGCTTCGAGCCCTCCTACTCGATGCACGGCCTCATCGCCCGCGGCACCAGCACCGAGTGGGTCTCCGGGCCCCGCCGCGCGGACTTCACGATCGACACCGAGGCCGCCGTCGCCGCGCTCGCGACGCACCGCCCCGACGTCGTCTTCATCACCTCGCCCAACAACCCGACCGGCACGGCGGTGGACCGCGAGACCGTCGTCGCCCTCTACGAGGCCGCGCAGGCCGTCAAGCCGACGGTCGTCGTCGTCGACGAGGCGTACGTCGAGTTCAGCCACGCCGACTCGCTGCTCCCGCTCCTCGACGGCCGCCCGCTGCTCGTGGTCTCGCGCACCATGTCGAAGGCGTTCGGCGCCGCCGGGCTCCGCCTCGGCTACCTCGCCGCCGACCCCGCCGTGGTCGACGCGGTCCAGCTCGTACGCCTCCCGTACCACCTCTCCGCCGTCACCCAGGCCACCGCGCTCGCCGCGCTGGAGCACACCGATACGCTGCTCGGGTACGTCGAGCAGCTCAAGGCGGAGCGCGACCGGCTCGTCACCGAGCTGACCGCGCTCGGCTTCGACGTGACCCCCTCCGACGCGAACTTCGTGCAGTTCGGGGTCTTCGACGGGCCCGGCGGGGCGCACGCCGCCTGGCAGTACATCCTCGACCGGGGCGTCCTGGTCAGGGACAACGGCGTACCGGGGCGACTGCGGGTCTCGACCGGGACCCCCGCCGAGAACGACGCGTTCCTCGACGCGGTACGCGGACTGAAGAAGGAGCACAGCGCATGAGCCGCACGGGCCGGGTGGAGCGCACCACCAAGGAGACCTCCGTGCTGGTCGAGATCGACCTCGACGGAACCGGGAAAACCGACATCTCGACGGGTGTCGGCTTCTACGACCACATGCTCGACCAGCTCGGCAGGCACGGCCTGTTCGACCTCGTCGTACGCACCGAGGGCGATCTGCACATCGACACGCACCACACCATCGAGGACACCGCGCTCGCCCTCGGCGCCGCCTTCAAGCAGGCCCTCGGCGACAAGGTCGGCATCTACCGCTTCGGCAACTGCACGGTGCCGCTCGACGAATCCCTCGCACAGGTCACCGTCGACCTCTCCGGGCGCCCCTACCTCGTGCACACCGAGCCCGAGCACATGGCCCCGATGATCGGCGCCTACGACACGACGATGACCCGGCACATCCTGGAGTCCTTCGTCGCGCAGGCCCAGGTCGCCCTGCACGTCCACGTGCCCTACGGGCGCAACGCGCACCACGTCGTCGAGTGCCAGTTCAAGGCACTCGCCCGCGCCCTGCGCTACGCCAGCGAACCCGACCCGCGCGCCGCGGGCATCCTCCCCTCCACGAAGGGCGCCCTGTGAACGGCACCTCCACGCTTCTGATCATCATCGGCCTGTTCCTCGCCGGGGGCGTCTGGTCCTTCGTCAAGCAGGGCATGCCGAAGAGCCTGCTCGCGATGCTGTCCGTCGGCGCCGGGGTCTTCCTGATCGCGGGCGTCCTCAACCTGACGGTGTGAGCGCCCCATGACCACGAAGAAGAAGGTCGTCGTCCTCGACTACGGCTTCGGCAACGTCCGCTCCGCCGAGCGCGCCGTCGCCCGGACCGGCGCCGAGGTCGAGATCAGCAGCGACTACGACGCCGCGATGGCCGCCGACGGCCTCCTCGTCCCCGGCGTCGGCGCCTTCGCCGCCTGCATGGCCGGGCTCAGGGCCGCGCGCGGGGACTGGATCGTCGACCGCCGCCTCACCGGGGGCCGCCCCGTCCTCGGCATCTGCGTCGGCATGCAGATCCTCTTCGGCCGCGGCATCGAGCACGGCGTCGAGACCGAGGGACTCGACGAGTGGCCCGGCACGGTCGGCCCGCTCAAGGCCGACGTCGTCCCGCACATGGGCTGGAACACCGTCGAAGCCCCCGCCGACAGCGCCATGTTCGCCGGCCTCGGCCCCGAGGAGCGCTACTACTTCGTGCACTCCTACGCCGTCCACGACTGGACCCTCGACGTCACCAACCCCCACCTGCGCGCCCCCCTCGTGACCTGGACCACGCACGGCGAACGCTTCGTCTCCGCCGTCGAGAACGGCCCCCTGTGGGCCACCCAGTTCCACCCCGAGAAGTCCGGCGACGCCGGAGCCCAGCTCCTCACCAACTGGATCGAGACCCTCTGACCATGGCCCAGCAGCTCGCACTCCTCCCCGCCGTCGACGTCCGCGACGGCCAGGCCGTGCGCCTCGTGCACGGCGAGTCCGGTACGGAGACCTCCTACGGCTCCCCCCTCGAAGCCGCCCTCGCGTGGCAGTCGGCGGGCGCCGAGTGGCTGCATCTCGTCGACCTCGACGCCGCCTTCGGCACCGGCGACAACCGCGCGCTCGTCGCCGAGGTGACCGCCGCCATGGACATCCGGGTCGAACTCTCCGGCGGCATCCGCGACGACGACACCCTCGCCGCGGCTCTCGCCACCGGCTGCACCCGCGTCAACCTCGGCACCGCCGCCCTGGAGACCCCCGAGTGGGTCGCCAAGGTCATCGCCGAGCACGGCGACCGGATCGCCGTCGGGCTCGACGTGCGCGGCACGACGCTCCGCGGGCGCGGCTGGACCCGCGACGGCGGCGACCTCTACGAGACCCTCGCGCGCCTCGACGCCGAGGGCTGCGCCCGCTACGTCGTCACCGACATCGCCAAGGACGGCACCCTCAAGGGCCCCAACCTCGACCTCCTGCGCGGCGTCTGCGCCGCGACGGACCGCCCCGTCGTCGCCTCCGGCGGCGTCGCCACCCTCGACGACCTGCGCGCGCTCAGCACGCTCGTCCCCGAGGGCGTCGAGGGCGCGATCGTCGGCAAGGCGCTCTACGCCAAGGCGTTCACGCTGGAGGAGGCGCTCGACGTGGTGAGGCAGGCGTGAGCGGCGAGGTGCGCAGGATCTCCTCCGGGGGCCCCTACGAGGACGCGATCGGCTACTCGCGCGCCGTCGCCCTCCCCAACGGCCTCGTCCTGGTCTCCGGGTGCACGGGCATAGAGGCCGGGCGCCTCGTCGCGGGCGGCCCCTACGAGCAGGCCCGCGCCGCCCTCGCGACGGCGCTCGACGCGCTCGGCCGCCTCGGCCTCACCGCCGCCGACGTCGTCCGCACCCGCATGTACGTCGTGCACGGCGGCGACACCGCCGAGGTCGGCCGCGCGCACGCCGACGTCTTCGGCGAGGTCCGCCCCGCCGCGAGCCTCGTCCTCGTCGCCGGGCTCATCGACCCGGAGATGTCGGTCGAGATCGAGGTCGAGGCGTACCGGGCCCCCGAGGGGGGCGCATGAGCCTCGCCGTACGCGTGATCCCCTGCCTCGACGTGGACGCGGGGCGTGTCGTCAAGGGCGTCAACTTCGAGAACCTGCGCGACGCGGGCGACCCCGTCGAACTCGCCAAGCTCTACGACGCCCAGGGCGCCGACGAGCTGACGTTCCTCGACATCACCGCCTCGTCCGGCTCGCGCGAGACGACGTACGACGTCGTGCGCCGCACCGCCGAACAGGTCTTCATCCCGCTCACGGTCGGCGGCGGCGTCCGCACCGCCGAGGACGTGGACCGGCTACTGCGCGCGGGCGCCGACAAGGTCGGCGTCAACACGGCGGCGATCAACCGCCCCGAGCTGATCCGCGAGATCGCCGAGCGCTTCGGCCGCCAGGTCCTCGTCCTCTCCGTGGACGCCCGCCGCCGCACCGACGGGACCCCGGGCTACGAGGTGACGACCCACGGTGGGCGCACGGGCACCGGGCTCGACGCGCTCGCGTGGGCGGAGCGCGCCGCGGAGCTGGGCGCGGGCGAGATCCTGCTCAACTCCATGGACGCGGACGGCACCAAGGACGGCTACGACCTGGAGATGATCACCGAGGTCCGCCGCCGCGTCGACGTCCCCGTCATCGCGAGCGGCGGCGCGGGAAAACTCGCCGACTTCGTCCCCGCCGTCGAAGCGGGCGCCGACGCGGTCCTCGCGGCCTCCGTCTTCCACTTCGGCGACCTGCGCGTCGACGAGGTCAAAACCGCGATGCGCGCCGCGGGCCTGCCGGTGCGCTGACACGTCGGCCAGGCCGCCCCGCCCCCCAGAGGGGCCCGCGCGGGGCGGCAGCCGCTCAGAACCCCAGCTTGTCCGTCTCCGAGACCGCCGTGACCGCCGCCTTCTCGCCCTCAAGCTGGACGTCCGCCTGCTCCTGGCGGCCGAAGAGGAAGAGGGTCAGCTCGCCCGGCTCGCCCGTCACCGTCACGACCGGGGTCTCGCGGTTGGCGACCGCCGTGCGGCCGTCGGGCAGGCGCAGCACGAGGCCGACCGGGGAGCGCCGGGCGAGGGGGCGCGCCATCTTCTCCAGGCGCGTCCACAGCGTCCCGGCGAAGACCGGGTCGAGCGTGCGCGGCGTCCAGTCGGGCTGGGCCCGGCGGACGTCCTCGGAGTGGACGAAGAACTCGACGGCGTTCGCCAGCTCGTCGACCTGCTTGAGCTTGAACGGCGAGTACTTCTGCGGGCCCGTGCGGATGAGCTGGAGCAGCTCCTCGTACGGCTTCTCCGCGAACTCCGCCTGCACCCGCTCCAGGCGCGGGGCGAGCGCCTTGACGAACATGCCCCCCGCCGCGTCCGGGCGCCGCTCGCGCACCACCACATGGGCGGCCAGGTCCCGCGTGAGCCACCCCTCGCACAGGGTCGGCGCGGTGGGACCCGACGCCTCCAACAGATCGGCCAGAAGCAGCCGTTCACGCTTCGCATGACTGGACATAGAGGTCAGCCTAGCCCGGTACGGTGCCCGGCAAACGCCCCGCGCCCGCACGCGCCGCGCTGCGCGACAATGGCGGTATGAACAGTACGGCCGACAGCCCCCTCGACCCGGACCTCGCCCGGCGCCTCAAGCGGACGGCGGACGGGCTCGTGCCCGCCGTCGCCCAGCAGTACGACACCGGCGAGGTGCTCATGCTCGGGTGGATGGACGACGAGGCGCTGCGCCGCACCCTCACCACCGGGCGCTGCACCTACTGGTCGCGCTCGCGCCAGGAGTACTGGGTCAAGGGCGACACCTCCGGGCACGTCCAGCACGTCAAGTCGGTGGCCCTCGACTGCGACGGCGACACGCTCCTCGTCAAGGTCGACCAGGTGGGCGCCGCCTGCCACACGGGCGACCGCACGTGCTTCGACGCGGACGTGCTGCTCCGCGAGGACACCTGACCCGAGCGGCCCCCGCAGGCCAGTAGGGTCCTGCCCCATGGACCTCGCAGCCTTCCGCGCTCTCGCCGCCGACCGGCGTGTCATCCCCGTCAGCCGCACCCTCCTCGCCGACGGCGACACCCCGGTCGGCCTCTACCGCAAGCTCGCCGCCGAGCGCCCCGGCACCTTCCTGCTCGAATCGGCCGAGAGCGCCGGGCAGTCCTGGTCCCGCTACTCCTTCATCGGCGTCCGCAGCGCCGCCGTGCTCAGCGAGAAGGACGGTCAGGCGCACTGGACGGGCACCCCGCCCGTCGGCGTCCCCACCGAGGGCGACCCGCTCGCGGCCCTGCGCGCCACCGTCGAGACCCTGCACACCCCTCGCGACCTCGCTCCCGGACTGCCGCCCTTCACCGGCGGCATGGTCGGCTACCTCGGCTACGACGTCGTCCGCCGCCTGGAGAAGCTCCCCGAGGACACGCCCGACGAACTCGGCCTGCCCGAGCTGACCATGCTCCTCACCTCCGACCTCGCCGTCCTCGACCACTGGAACGGCACCGTCCGGCTCATCGCCAACGCCATCAACCACAACGACCTCGCGACCGGTGTCGACGAGGCGTACGCGGACGCCGTCGCCCGCATCGACGCGATGGAGGCCGACCTGCGCCGCCCCCTCGCCTCCGAGCCCGCGGCCCTCCCCGAGTCCGCGCTCCCGGAGTACACCGCGCGCTGGGGCGGCCCCGACTTCCGTACCGCCGTCGACACGATCAAGGAGCGCATCCGCGCCGGGGAAGCCTTCCAGGTCGTGCCCTCGCAGCGCTTCGAGACCCCGTGCGCCGCGAGCGCCCTCGACGTCTACCGCGTCCTGCGCGCCACCAACCCCTCGCCGTACATGTACCTCCTGCGCCTCGACGGCTTCGACATCGTCGGCTCCAGCCCCGAGGCGCTCGTCAAGGTCGAGGACGGCCGCGCCATGGTCCACCCCATCGCGGGCACGAGGCCGCGCGGCGCGAGCCCGCAGGAGGACCGCGAACTCGGCGAGGAACTGCTCAAGGACCCCAAGGAGCGCGCCGAGCACCTCATGCTCGTCGACCTGGGCCGCAACGACCTCGGCCGCGTCTGCGCGCCCGGCAGCGTCGAGGTCGTCGACTTCATGTCCGTCGAGCGGTACTCGCACGTCATGCACATCGTCTCGACCGTCACCGGGCAGGTCGCCGAGGGCCGCACCGCCTTCGACGTCCTCACCTCCTGCTTCCCCGCCGGGACCCTCTCGGGCGCCCCCAAGCCGCGCGCCCTCGAGATCATCGACGAGCTGGAGCCCTCGCGGCGCGGCGTCTACGGCGGCGCCGTCGGCTACCTCGACTTCGCGGGCGACTCGGACACCGCGATCGCGATCCGCACCGCCGTGCTCCGCGAGGGCACCGCGTACGTGCAGGCCGGGGCCGGGGTCGTCGCCGACTCGGACCCGCTCGCCGAGGACCAGGAGTGCCGCAACAAGGCCGCCGCCGTGCTCCGCGCCGTCCACAGCGCCGACCGCCTGCGGGCCGCGCGGGGCGGTGAGGGATAGTGGACGGGTGACTGCTGTCCCGCATCCCCGTACCGACGCGCCGCCCGCGCCCGCGAGCCCGGCGGCTCCCGCGAGCGCGCGCGCCCAGCGCGGCGCGCGCCGGAGCCTCGCCGCCGCGCTCGTGCTCGGCGCCGCGGGTGCCGCGCTCGCCCTCCTGTGTTCGCGCCAGACCTGGGCGCACGGCACCGCGACCGTCGTGGGCGGCACCCTGCCGCTCTCGGTGAAGGGCGGCGACGTCACCGGCGCCCCCGCGGCCCTCGCCATCGTCGGCCTCGCCTCGCTCTTCGCCGTCTTCGCCGTCCGCCACGCCGGCCGCGTCTTCGTCGCGGCGCTCCTCGCGCTCAGCGGCGTCGGCACCGTCGTCGCCGGCGTCCTCGGCGCCCGCGACCACGGCGCGCTCGACGACAAGGCCGCCGAAGCCTCCGGGCACGCGGCGGCCACCGTCCACGCCTTCAGCGCCACCGCCTGGCCCTGGGTCTCCACGGGCGCCGGAGCCCTCCTCCTCGTCGCGGGTGTCCTCGCGCTGCTCCACGGCCGCCGCTGGCCCGCGATGTCCGGACGGTACGAGCGCGGGGGCGCCGCGCCCCGGCCCCGCGCCCCGCGCCGCGCGCTCGACCCGGACCGCCCCGAGGACCTGTGGAAGGCCATCGACCGGGGCGAGGACCCCACGGGCGAGCGCTGAGCCGCGCGGCTCAGGGGCCCACCCCGGTGAGCGTCCCCGGGCCCGGTGCGCGACAATGAACACGTAGATCCACCGCATCGAGGAGCAAGTCATGTCGCAACAGGGCCACGGACACACACCGGCGGCGTGGACCGGCGTTCTGATCGCCTTCGTGGGGTTCATCGTGTGCAGCGTCTTCACCGTGATGGCCGTGCCGGTCGGCTTCTGGGTCGGCATCGGCATCCTGCTGCTCGCGGCGATCGTGGGCGGCGTGATGAGCGCGGCCGGCCTGGGGATGCCCAAGGGCAACGCCCCCCTCGGCGGCGGCCACCACTGACCCCGGTGACGCGGGGGTCCGGGGCGCGGCCCCGGACCCCGCCGCGCGCGCCGGAGCGGTCCGACCGCCGCTCCGCGGCGGCATCGGCGGGAAGGCGCGGGCACGGATCGCCGAAGGCGTGCGCCGTCGGCCGCCTGGTTCCACAATGAGCCCGTGACCACCTCCGCCCCCTCCGCGCGTCCCGCCCGCCGCCTCGCCGCCCCCGCTCTCGCCCTCGTCGGCGTGGCGGGGGCGTTCGCGTACGTGGGGGCCGTCGACCCGAACGAACCCGGGCACTACCCCGCCTGCCCGCTCCTGCGGTTCACCGGGATCTACTGCCCCGGCTGCGGGGGACTGCGCAGCGCGCACGCCGTCGCGCACGGGGACCTCGCGGCGGCCTTCCAGGACAACGCGCTCGCCGTGCTCGGCTACGGGCTCGCCGCCGTGCTCTGGCTCGTGTGGGCCGTACGCGCCGCGCGGGGCCGGGACCTCGCGGTGCTCCAGCCCCCGGCCCGGCTGCGCTGGGCCCTCGGGGCCGTCGTCCTCGTCTTCACGCTCGTACGGAACCTGCCGCTCGGCGGTTTCCTGCACCCCTGAGCCCGTCCACGCCCGGAGGCCGGGGGAATCCGCTGGTCAGCCTCGCCACCGTCAACCGGATGCGCCGCTTACGCCTTGTGGCGGCTACCATCGCATGAGGTTCCCCGCCCCCGTTCCACCGGGCAGGGCCGGGCCCGTACCACGTTCCCCCTCCCCGCGCGGGGAGGCTTGAGAGGAGTCCGCCGGAGTGAGTGTGCTCGACGAGATCATCGACGGAGTGCGTGCCGACCTCGCGGAACGGCAGGCGCGCGTCAGCCTCGACGAGCTGAAGGAGCGTGCGGCCCGCGCCCCGGAGGCCCGCGACGGGCTCGCCGCGCTCGGCGGCGAGGGCGTGCAGGTCATCTGCGAGGTCAAGCGCTCCAGCCCCTCCAAGGGCGCGCTCGCCGCAATCGCCGACCCCGCCGCGCTCGCGGCGGACTACGAGGCGGGCGGCGCCGCCGTCATCTCCGTGCTCACCGAGCAGCGCCGCTTCGGCGGCTCGCTCGCCGACCTCGAAGCCGTCCGCGCCAAGGTCGACATCCCCGTCCTGCGCAAGGACTTCATCGTCACCTCGTACCAGCTCTGGGAAGCCCGCGCCTACGGGGCCGACCTCGCGCTCCTCATCGTCGCGGCCCTGGAGCAGCCCGCGCTCGAATCGCTCATCGAGCGCGCCGTCTCGATCGGCCTCACGCCGCTCGTCGAGGCGCACGACGAGGCGGAGGTCGAGCGCGCGGTCGCCGCGGGCGCCCGCCTCATCGGCATCAACGCGCGCAACCTGAAGAACCTCAAGGTCGACCGCAACACCTTCGAGCGCGTCGCCCCCGAGGTGCCCGCGGGGGTCCTCAAGGTCGCCGAGTCCGGCGTTCGCGGCCCGCACGACCTCATCGCCTACGCCAACGCGGGCGCCGACGCCGTCCTCGTCGGCGAGTCCCTCGTCACCGGGCGCGACCCGAAGACCGCCGTCGCCGACCTCGTCGCCGCGGGCGCCCACCCCGCGCTGCGCCACGGACGGGACTGACACCCCCATGACCCCCGCTTCCCCCGCCCCCGCGACCCGGCAGGCCCCGTGCCCGTCCGGGTCCGCGGCGTGCGCGGCGGGCAGCGGTCTCGCGGTTCCCGCCCGGCCCGGCCCCGTGGGGGAGCGGGCGGCGTGCGCGCCGGCCCGCGACCCGTACGCGCGACTCGCCCGGGGCTGCCGCCCGCGCGGCTGCCGCGCCCCCGCGCGCCGCGTCCACGGCCGCCGCGTGCGGTACGTGATCGGGGACGAGCCGGGCCAGGTCAACGGCATGCGATGGCGTCGCACCGGCCGCTGAGGGCCTGACGCGGCGTGCCGCCCGCACTGTACGTGTCCGGGCGTGCGCACACCGTACCCTCGTGGCCGCCGTGCCGTCCCTGACCACCTCTCCCGGGTCGCCCGCGCGCGCCCCGGTACCGGAGCGTCCATCCATGTCATACGAGGCATCCCCGGCGCACGACTTCTTCGTGCCCGATCCCGAGGGCCTGAGCCCGAACACCGAGGGCTACTTCGGCCGTTTCGGCGGCGCCTTCATCCCCGAGGCGCTCGTCGCCGCCGTGGACGAGGTCGCCGTCGCCTACGACAAGGCCAAGAGCGACCCCGCCTTCGCCGCCGAGCTGAACGACCTCCTCCTCAACTACACCGGGCGCCCCAGCGCCCTCACCGAGGTGCCGCGCTTCGCCGGACACGCGGGCGGCGCCCGCGTGTTCCTCAAGCGCGAGGACCTCAACCACACCGGCTCGCACAAGATCAACAACGTGCTCGGGCAGGCGCTGCTCACCCGCCGCATGGGCAAGACCCGCGTCATCGCCGAGACCGGCGCGGGACAGCACGGCGTCGCGACCGCGACCGCCTGCGCCCTCTTCGGCCTGGACTGCACGATCTACATGGGCGAGATCGACACCGAGCGGCAGGCCCTCAACGTGGCCCGCATGCGGATGCTCGGCGCCGAGGTCGTCGCCGTGAAGTCCGGCAGCCGCACCCTCAAGGACGCCATCAACGAGGCGTTCCGCGACTGGGTCGCCAACGTCGAGCACACGCACTACCTCTTCGGCACCGTCGCGGGCCCGCACCCCTTCCCGGCGATGGTCCGCGACTTCCACCGCGTCATCGGCGTCGAGGCCCGCCGCCAGCTCCTGGAGCGCACCGGCAGGCTCCCGGACGCGGCGGTCGCCTGCGTCGGCGGCGGCTCCAACGCGATGGGCCTGTTCCACGCCTTCCTGCCCGACGAGGGCGTCCGGCTCGTCGGCTGCGAGGCCGCCGGCCACGGGGTCGCCTCCGGCGAGCACGCGGCGACCCTCACGGCGGGCGAGCCGGGGATACTGCACGGCTCCCGCTCCTACGTCCTCCAGGACGAGGAGGGCCAGATCACCGAGCCGTACTCGATCTCGGCCGGGCTCGACTACCCCGGCATCGGCCCCGAGCACGCGCACCTGCGCGAGTCCGGGCGCGCCGAGTACCGCCCGGTCACCGACCGCGAGGCGATGGAGGCGCTGCGGCTCCTGTCGCGCACCGAGGGCATCATCCCGGCCATCGAGTCGGCGCACGCCCTCGCGGGCGCCCTCGACATCGGCCGCGAACTCGGCCCCGACGGGCTCGTCCTCGTCAACCTGTCCGGCCGCGGCGACAAGGACATGGACACCGCCGCCAAGTACTTCGGCCTCTACGACGACGAATCGGTCGTCGTGGACGGCATCGTCCGCGCCGACGCGGAGGGGGAGCCCCAGTGAGTCAGCACCACGTTGGACAGTCCGCGCTTCTGAGCGAGACCCTCGCGGGGGCCCGCGCCGAGAACCGCGCCGCGCTCGTCGCGTACCTCCCGGCGGGCTTCCCGAGCATCGAGGGCGGGGCGAAGGCCGTGCGGGCCGCGCTCGAAGGCGGCGCCGACGTCGTCGAGGTCGGGCTGCCGCACTCCGACCCGGTCATGGACGGCCCGGTCATCCAGACCGCCGACGACATCGCGCTGCGCGGCGGCCTCAAGATCCGGCACGTCATGGACACCGTCCGGCAGGCGTTCGAGGCGACGGGCAAGCCCGTCCTCGTCATGACCTACTGGAACCCGATCGACCGCTACGGCATCGAGCGCTTCACCCGCGAACTCGCCGAGGCCGGGGGAGCGGGCTGCATCCTGCCCGACCTGCCCGTGCAGGAGTCCGCCGAGTGGCGCGCGCACGCCGAGAAGCACGGTCTCGCGACGGTCTTCGTCGTCGCGCCCAGCAGCACCGACAAGCGGCTCGGCGAGATCACGGCGGCGGGCAGCGGCTTCGTCTACGCGGCCTCGCTCATGGGCGTCACGGGCACGCGCGACTCGGTCGGCGAACAGGCCAAGGACCTCGTGACCCGCACCCGCGCCACGACGGACCTGCCGGTCTGCGTCGGCATCGGCGTCTCGACCCCCGCCCACGCCGCCGAGGTCGCCGCCTTCGCGGACGGCGTCATCGTCGGCTCCGCCTTCGTCAAGCGCCTCCTGGACGCGCCCGACGAGGAGTCGGGACTCGCTGCGGTACGGGAACTGGCGGGCGAGCTGGCGAAGGGCGTCCGGCGGCGGGGCTGAGCCGATGAGGCCGCTCCGGCAGGCGTGAGGCACGGCCGGGGGCCGGGCACGGCGGGGATTTTCCCGGCTGTGCCCGGCCCGCGGCCTTTCCGGGGTTCTCGCGGCGACCGGGCGGGGCGCGTCGCTCGGCGTGCGGGCCGGGTCGCGGTGCCCCTGGACCGACCCCTCGGATGTTTCCGCGCGGCGGGTGGGCGATGAGTTCTCGGCGCGGCGCGGCGCGGCGCGGCGCGGCGCGTGGGCGATGAGCCGATGGTCCGACCGGTTTCCGGCAACCTCGTGCGTCCCGCTTCACTCGTCCGCGTGAAGAAGCGGTGCGGCAGGCACGCGTGCCGTTCCGGTTCGTTGGCGGGGGTGTGAGCGAGAAGAATCGTCAGGGAAAGCTGTCCGCGCGGGACCGCATCGCGGCCGACCGCCGTCGTGAGGAGGCCCGCGAGAAGCGGCGCAAGAGCCTCGTGATGGGCGCCGTCGTCCTCGGGGTGCTCGTCGTCGTGGGGGGCGTCGGCGCCGCCGTCACGATCGGCAAGAAGGGCAGTACGGACTCCGCGGGGCCCGTCGTGGCCCCCAAGGGCGCGACGGGCGAGGACGGGCTCGCCATCCCGCTCGGCGAGAAGTCGGCCCCCTCCGTCCTCACCATCTGGGAGGACTTCCGCTGCCCGGCCTGCGCCCAGTTCGAGAACGGCTTCCGGTCCGCGGTCCACGAGCTGACCGCCTCGGGCAAGCTCCGCGTCGAGTACCACCTCGCCACCCTCATCGACGGCAACATGGGGGGCAGCGGCTCGGCGACGGCGGCCAACGCGGCGCTCTGCGCGCAGGACGAGGGCAAGTTCCCCGCGTACCACGACGTCCTCTACGCCAACCAGCCCGCCGAGACGACCGACCCCTACGCCGAGCCGGACAAGCTCCTCGCCCTCGCCAAGAAGGTCAAGGGCCTCGACACGCCCGCCTTCCGCGACTGCGTGAGCGGGAACACCCACCGCGCCTGGGTCGCGAAGTCCAACGAGAAGTTCCAGCAGGGCGACTTCCGCGGCACCCCCACGGTGATCCTCGACGGCAAAGACGTCTTCAAGAACCCGAAGCCCGCCTTCACGCCCGAGCGCCTGAAGGAGCTGGTGGAGGAGAAGGCGGCCAAGGGCTGAACCCCTTCGCCCGAGGCCCACGAATCAAGCCCGTCCGGCGCTTGAGGAGACGGCCGGAGGCGGCGGAGGACCGGCCCCGCCGAAGGGCGCTGTTACGGAGACGTTGCCAACACTCCGGCCCGTCCCCCTCCCGCCCCGCGATAGCGTGGACGACGTCATGGACCTTGCCTACATTCCCAGCCCGTCGCGCGGAGTGCTGTACCTCGGCTCCATCCCGCTGCGCGGATACGCGTTCTGCATCATCATCGGCGTCTTCGTCGCCGTGCTCATCGGCAACCGGCGCTGGATCGCGCGCGGCGGCCGGGCGGGCACGGTGGCGGACATCGCCGTCTGGGCCGTGCCCTTCGGGCTCGTCGGCGGACGGCTTTACCACGTCATCACCGACTACGAGCTGTACTTCACCGAGGGCAAGGACTGGGTCAACGCCTTCAAGATCTGGGAGGGCGGCCTCGGTATCTGGGGCGCGATCGCCTTCGGTGCCCTCGGCGCCTGGATCGGCTGCCGCAGGCGCGGCATCCCGCTCCCGGCCTGGGCCGACACGGTCGCCCCCGGCATCGCCTTCGCCCAGGCGATCGGCCGCTGGGGCAACTGGTTCAACCAGGAGCTGTACGGCAAGCCCACCGACCTGCCCTGGGCGGTGAAGATCACCAGCGACAGCGGCGGTCGCATCCCCGGCACGTACCACCCGACGTTCCTCTACGAGTTCCTGTGGTGCGTCGGCGTCGGCCTCCTCGTGATCTGGGCCGACCGCCGCTTCCGCCTGGGCCACGGGCGCGCCTTCGCGCTCTACGTCGCCGCGTACTGCGCGGGCCGCGGCTGGATCGAGTACATGCGTGTCGACAGCGCGCACCACATCTTCGGGGTCCGGCTCAACGTGTGGACGGCGATCGTCGTCTTCGTCGCGGCCGTCGCCTACTTCGTGCTCTCCGCCCGCCTCCGTCCGGGCCGCGAGACCATCCACGACAAGGGCGGCGACGGGGAGACCCCGGAGCCGCGGGACACAGAGGACGCGAAGACCCTCGAGGACGGCGGGGACGCGAAGGACGCCGAGGGCGAGGGCGCGAAGGCGGACAAGGACGGGGACGAGGCGGCGGGCGAGGCCGGGGAGCCGGGCGACACCGCCGCCGAGGACGCCGAGCCCTCCGGCCCCACCGCCTCCCTCAAGAAGAGCTGAGCCCGAAGAGCTGAGCCCGGGGGCCACCGCCCACGGCACCCGCACGGCACCCGGCAGGGCGGGACGGATCACCTCCGTCCCGCCCTGCCCCCGTATCCGTCCCCCCGCCGCGCCCCTCACCCCAAGCCCCTCACCCCACCCCGAGCCGTTCCGCGAGCGCCTTCGTGCGGCGGGCGACCGCGACGAGCGCCGCGTCCACGAAGCGGCCGTCCGGGAGCGCGAACGCGCCACCGTCCTCCGCCGCCGCGCTCAGCACCTCGTCCGCCGCCGCGACCTCCGCGCCGCCGGGGCGCCACGCGTGCTCGATGACCGCGAGCTGCCGGGGATGGATCGCGGCGCGCCCGAAGAAGCCGAGGTCCCTGCCGTGGCGGCACGAGGCCGCCAGGCCCTCCTCGTCCCGCACGTCCGGGTACACCGACTGCGCGGGCGGCGCGAGCCCCGCCGCGCCCGCCGCGAGCACGACGCGCCCGCGCGCGTGGTCGAGCCCCGCGTCCCCGCGCACCCCGAGCGCCGCCCGCAGGTCCGACTCGCCGAGCGCCACGCCCCGTACCGCCGGGTGCGCCGTCGCGACCTCGAAGGCGCGCTCGACGCCGAGCGGGCACTCCAGGATCGGGTACAGCTCGGGGATCGGCGCCCCGCCGCAGGCGACCGCCGCGCGCCGCACGTCCTCCGGGCCGCGCGACTTCGGCAGCCGCAGGCCCGACAGGTGCGGCAGCCCGACGAGGGCCGCCACGTCGTGCGCGCCCCAGGGGCCGTCCAGGTGGTTCACGCGCACGTGCACCGGAACCGGGACCGGGGCCGAGAGGAGTTCGGCGACGGCGGCCCGCGCGTACTCCTTGCCGTCCGGCGCGACCGCGTCCTCCAGATCGACGAGCACCACGTCGGCGCCCGCCGCGAGCGCCTTCTCGACCCGTGCGGGACGGTCGCCCGGCACGTACAGCCAGGTCAGCGGAGTGCTGGACAGACCGTTCTCCCTCGCCTCGCTCGTCATACCGCCCCCGCCGCCCGCAGTCGCGCGATGTCCCCGGCGCCGAAACCGGCCTCGCCGAGCACCGCGTCCGTGTCCGCGCCGTGCGGCCTGCCCGTCCACCGGATGTGGCCCGGCGTCTCCGAGAGCCGGAAGAGCACGTTCTGCATCCGCAGGCGCCCCAGCTCCGGGTCGTCGAACACGGGCAGCGAGCCGAGCGCCGCGTACTGCGGATCGGCCATGACGTCGGCGACGTCCTGCACGGGCGCGATCGCCGCCTCCGCCTCCTCGAAGGCGTCCACGACCTCCTTGCTCTCGCGCGCCGCGATCCAGGAGCCCACCGCCTCGTCGAGCACGTCCGCGTGCGCGGCGCGCCCCGCGCCGCTCCCGAACCACGGCTCGTCGATCAGCTCGGGACGCCCGACGAGCCGCAGGACCCGCTCGGCGACCGACTGCGCCGAGGTCGAGACCGCGACCCAGCGGCCGTCCGCCGTGCGGTAGGTGTTGCGCGGCGCGTTGTTCGTGGAGCGGTTGCCGGTACGCGGCTGGACGTAGCCGAGCTGGTCGTACCAGAGGGGCTGCGGGCCGAGCACCGTGAGGATCGGCTCGATGATCGCGAGATCGACGACCTGGCCGCGTCCCGTGCGCTCCCGCCCCGCGAGCGCCGTCATGACCGCGTACGCCGTCGCGAGCGCCGCGATCGAGTCGGCGAGCCCGAACGGCGGCAGGACCGGGGGCCCGTCCGGCTCCCCGGTGATCGCCGCGAACCCGCTCATGGCCTCCGCGAGCGTCCCGAAGCCGGGGCGCCGCGCGTACGGGCCGAACTGCCCGAAGCCCGTCACGCGCGCGAGGACGAGCCGCGGATTGACCTCGCTCAACTCCGCCCAGCCGAGGCCCCAGCGCTCCAGCGTCCCCGGACGGAAGTTCTCGATCACGACGTCCGCGTCCGCGACGAGCCGCAGCAGCACCTCGCGTCCCTCCGGGCGCGACAGGTCCGCCGTGGCGTTCCGCTTCCCGCGCCCGAGGAGCTTCCACCACAGCCCCACGCCGTCCTTGCCGGGCCCGTGCCCGCGCGAGGGATCGGGCCGCGTCGGATGCTCGATCTTCACGACGTCCGCGCCGAAGTCCGCGAGCATCGTGGCGGCGAGCGGCCCGGCGAAGAGCGTCGCGAGATCGAGCACGCGGGTGCCGTGCAGGGGCCCCGGCTCCTCGGGCGCCTCCGGCGTGTCGGGCTCGTACGGGCTCGGGGCCGGGCCCGCCTCGTAGGACCCCGCCTCGCGCGCCTCGGGGCCGGGCTCCCGCCCGCCCTCGTAGGGCTCCCGTGTCACGCCACCACCCCCGCGCTCGCGTCGATCTCGGACCGGTGCGGCATCGAGGGCGCCGCGCCCGCGCGCTGCACCGAGAGCGCCGCCGCGGTGCCCGCCCACGCGAGCGCGTCCGGCATCGCGCGGCCCTCGCCGAGCGCGACCGCGAGGGCGCCGACGAAGGTGTCCCCGGCCGCCGTCGTGTCCACCGGGTCCACCTCGGGCGCGGGGACGAGGAGCTGGTCCGCGCCTCTCGCCGCGTACAGGCAGCCGCGCGCGCCGAGCGTCACGACGACCTCGGGCACGCGGTCGAGCAGGACGCGCGCGGCCTCGGCCGGGTCGCGGCTCCCGGTCAGGGCCGCGGCCTCGTGCTCGTTGGGGACGAGGAGATCGGTCGCGGCGAGGAGCCCGGGGGGCAGGGTCTGCGCGGGCGCGGGCGTGAGGACCGTGCGCACGCCGTGGCGGCGCGCGGCCTCGGCCCCGGCGAGGACGGTGCCGAGCGGGATCTCCAGTTGCAGGAGCAGCGTGTCGGCCGCCGCGATGAGGTGCTCGTCGCCGGGCGCGAGCCCGGTCAGGCTCCCGTTGGCGCCCGGGACGACGACGATCGCGTTGCCCCCCGCGTCGTCCACGACGATGTGCGCGGTGCCGCTCGGGCCGGGGACGAGGCGGAGCAGTTCGGTGTCCACCCCGGCGTCGGCGAGTTCCTGCCGCAGCCGGGTGCCGAAGGCGTCCTCGCCGACCGCGCCGATCATCGCGACGGTCCCGCCCGCGCGCGCGGCGGCGACGGCCTGGTTGGCTCCCTTGCCGCCGGGATGGGTGCGGAAACTGTGCCCGGTGACGGTCTCGCCGCGCTCGGGGGCGCGGGCGACGTGGGCGACGAGATCCATGTTCGTGCTGCCGAGGACCACGATGTGGCTCATGGCGTGGGGCTCCTGGTGGCGGTCGGGGGCGGCGCCTCGCCGTCCGTGGCGGGCACGTCCCGTACGAGGACGCGCTCCCGGGCGGCGGGGCGGCGGGCGGGCTGGTCGGGGGCGGCCCCGGGGGCGAGGGCGAGTCCCGTCGTGAGCCGGGCGAGCGTGTCGTAGTCCGCGCCGGTCCCGCCGGGGTCGTTCCAGCTCCCCTTGACCGCTGTCCTCAATCGGTTCCCCAGCGGAGCGGTCCACACCCCGGGGACCCCGTGGAGCACTCCTGCGACGGACCCGGCCGTCGCTCCGTTCGAATCCGTGTCCCAGCCGCCGGAGACGGTACGGGTCACCGCGGCGGTGAAGAAGTCCTCCTCCGTGCCCGCGTCGACCGCGAGCGCCGCGTGCGTGAGCGCGGCGGCGAGCAGCGCCGCGTTCGGGACGACGTGCACCCAGTGCGTGCCCCGGTGGGCGGCGTGCAGCGCGTCGACGACGGTGGCGAAGTCCTCGTGGGTACGGGCGAGGGCGATCGCCGCGCGGATCGCGCGCGCGAGGCGGGACCCTCGCGGCACGACGCGCAGGCCTGTCGCGAGGCAGTGGTGCGCGTCCCCGCCGTGCGCGGTCGCCTCCGCGAGCACGGCCGCCACGAACATCGCCCCGTACACGCCGTTGCCCGTGTGGCTCAGCACCGCGTCCCGCCACGCCTGTTCCGCGGCGCCGGCCGGGTCGCCCGGGTGCGTCCAGCCGTGCACGTCGGCCCTGATGAGCGCCCCGATCCACTCGCGGAAGGGGTTGCGGTGCCGGGCGGTCTCCGGGGGTTCGACACCGCGCAGGAGGTTCGCGTACGCGACCCGCTCGGCCGTGAAGACCTTCCCGGCGGGCAACTGCTCCAGCCACAGCGCCGCGAGGTCGGCCGTCGTGAAGTCCCGCCCGTGCCGCAGCAGCAGCTCGACGGTCAGCACGGGGTGGTCGAGGTCGTCGTCCTCGGGCGTCCCCGCGATGTTCTCGGCGAGGCAGTTCCCCGCGCTGCGCCGGTTCCACGGGTACGCGGCGAGCAGGTCCGCCGGGACGCCGCGCGCCGTGAACCACGTGCGCAGCGGCCAGTTCCCCGCCGCCCGCGCGAGCGCCCTGATCCCGTCGAGCGGGAGCTTCTCGACGGGCTTGCCGAGCACGCACCCGGCCGCGCGCCCGCGCCAGGCCGCTTCGAGCCGCTCCTCCAGCGCGACCGGATCGCCGTCGTACGCGCCCGCCCCGGGCCACTCGGGACACGCCGCGACGATCCCGTCGAAGTCCGTCGGCTCGGCGCGGCCGCCCGCCTCGGGGACGTGCGCGATCCGGGCCATCAACTCCTCGGCGAGCGCGCGAAGTTCACGTGGTACGGGGGCGGAGGACGCCCCGGCCCGTACGGGAGCCGCCAGGCCGCCCGCCGCGTACCAGCGCGCCGCGATGCCCGCGACCTCGCGCCCCTCCTCGCCCGCCTGCCGCAGCTCGTGGCCGATCAGGTCCTCGGGCTGCACCCACGTGAGGCGCAGCCCCGCTCCGCCCGTACCGCTCACGCCTGATCCCCCGCTTCCAGCGCGGCGAACGCCGCCTCGTGCGCGCGCCGCCGCGCCACGTCCCTGCCGTGGATCTCCCGCGCCACCGCCGTGAGTTCGGCCGCCGGGCCGCGCACGTCGAGGCGGCTCGCGCGGCTCACCTCCTCGGCCCACTCGGCGGGGATCGCCGCGGCGCCGCCGAGCGCTCCCGCGAGCGCCCCGCCCATCGTCGCGATCGAGTCGCAGTCCCTGCCGTAGTTCACCGCGCCGAGGATCGTGTCCCTGCCCCGCCCCGCGCACACGAGCAACATGCCGAGCGCGATGGGCAGTTCCTCGATCGCGTGCAGCCGCGAGGGCCGCCGCGCGCCGAGCGAGGGCGCCCGGTACTCCTCACCGACCGTGTCGTACGGCGCGATCGCCGCGCGCAGTCCGGCCTGCGCCGCCTCCGGTTCGCCGTGCCGCGCGGCGACCGCGCACACCGCTTCGATCGCCGCGCGCGTCCCGTCCTTCGCGAGCCGCAGACACGCCTCCACGACGTCGTCGGGGCCCGCGCCCGGCCGGCACGCCGCGGCGACGGCGGCGGCGAAGACCGCGGCGGCCTCGCGCCCGTACGAGGACTGGTGCGCGCCCGCGATCTCGGCGGCCTCCGCGTAAGCCCCCTCCGGATCGCCCGCGTTGACGAGCCCGACCGGGGCCATGTACATCGCCGCGCCGCAGTTCACGACGTTCCCGACGCCCGCCTCGCGGGGGTCGGCGTGCGCGTAGTGCAGCCGCGTCACGAGCCATTTCTCGGCGAGGAACACGCGTTGCAGCGGCAGCGCCTCGGCCTCCAGCTCGGGAATCCACCGGGGCCGCTCGGTGAGTTCGGGCACGAGGTGCGCGGCGATCGCGTGCGCGTCCAGGTGGTCGCGGACGGTGCCGTAGACGCGGATCAGCGCGTGCGTCATGAGGGTGTCGTCGGTGACGTGCCCGTCGCCCTTGTGGTACGGCGCCAAGGGGCGTGCCGTACGCCACTGTTCGCCCGCCCACGGGCCGACGATCCCGGTCACCCTGCCGCCGTGCCGCGCCACGATCTGCTCCGGGCTGTACCCCTCGACGGGGCCGCCGAGCGCGTCGCCCACGGCGGCGCCGAGCAGCGCGCCGAGCACACGGTCGGCGAGTCCGGGGCCCGTGGCGGGGACGTCCCGGGGAGGGGGGAGCGGTGAGACTGCGGTCATGAGGCGGTGCCGTCCTTTCCCGCGCCCGCGGGGGGCGCGGTGGTCTTCTCTCGGAAGGGGGTCTGCGCGGCCTCACGGAGCGGACCGCGCGCGGGCTCCCCGTGCCGGGCCGTCGCGAGGGCGTCGAGCCGTGCGGCGAGCGCGAGGAGGTCGGTGCCCGCGAGGCGGGGCACGGCGCAGCCGCTGAGCCACCGGCAGGCCGCGCGCCACGGGGCGGGCACGACGGCGCCGAGCGCCCCGGTGAGCGCGCCGGTCAGCGCGGGCGCCGAGTCGGCGACGCGGGCCAGGCAGGCGGCGGCGGGGAGGGCGGCGTCGAGACGGCCGCGCGCGGCGAGCGTGAGCGCGAGCGCGACGGGCACGGTCTCGGCGGCGGCGACCCCGTAGCTGTAGACGTGGTCGACGATCTCGTGCTCCAGGAGGGGGACGAGCGCGAAGGCGGCGGCGCCCGCCTCGCCGCCGGGCTCGTCCCTCCCGCCGTCGTCGCCCTCGCCCAGGACCCGGCGCGCGTGCGCGACCGCCTCGCGCGCGGCCCGCCCGATCGCCGTGCCAGGGGGCAGCTCGGCGAGCGCCGCGCCGACCGCCCCCTCCGCGTCCGCGCCGCCGAGTCCCGCCGCGACCGCCGCCGCGACGGCGCGCGCGCCGAGCACGCCGTCCCCGTCCTGCGTGTAGCGGGCGTCGTACTCGGCGAGCGCGGCGGCAGTGGCTGGTGCGCCGGGGTGCCGTGTCGCGAGGACGGCGGCGCGCACGCACGCCGCGTCGTCGAAGTAGTGCGGGTTGTCGTGCCCGCAGGCCGGGGGCGCGAGCCCGGCGGCGAGGTTGGCGAGCGAGGTGCGCACCGAGATCCGGGCGCGGAAGGCGGGGGGCGGCTCGGCGGGCGCCCCGGACGCCGGGTCGGCGGGCGTCTCGGCCGCCGCTTCGGCGGGCGGCGCGGTGAGCTGGGCCGCGAGCGTTGTCCAGTGCCGGTCGAGTGCCGCGCGCACCGCGTCCTCGGCGGGTGTCGCGGCGTCGAGCAGCGCGTACGCGGTCAGCGCCGCCCACTCCGCGTCGTCCGAGGGCCCGAGCCGCAGCGGCCCCGGGGCCTGGTTGAGCGCCACGGGCACCGGGAGCGTCGTCACCCCGCCCTGCTCGGCGAAGAGGTCGAGTTCGCGCGCGAGCCGCCGCGTCCAGGCGGGCATCCCGTGCGCCCGGTGCCGTCCGGCGGGCCAGCCCGCCGCGTCCCCGGCGGCGATCCCGAGCAGCACGCGGGCGGCGGGGGAGCGCGGGTCGTCGGCGGGGTGCGCGCGGGCGGGCGTGACGGGAACGGTCGCGGACTCTGCGGGGGCGCTCATGGGGTGGCTCCGGAGGAGGGCGGGAAGGGGACGGAAGGTCCTCCGGCCGGGGGCGCGGCGGCGGGGTCCGGCAGGGCACGGCCGGGTGCGGCGGCGCTCCCGGGACCGTCCCCGGCCGCCCGCTCCCGGTGGGGCGCGGCGGCGGGGAAGCGGGCGCGGTCCGGCCTGTGACCAGCGGGTCCGCGGGACGCCGGGCCCGGTCGAGCGGGTCGGCGGTGTGCGGGCCCCGCACGGGCGGGGCGGCGGTGTGCGGGGTGTCGCGCGGGTCGGCGGCGTGTCCGGCCCGGACGAGCTGGTCGGCCAGGTCGAGTACGTGGCGGCCCGCCATCGCCGGGAGGCAGGAGCCGCGCGCGGGCCCGATGCGCCCCGCCCACTCCGGGGGGATCGCCTCGACGCCGCCCGCCGCGCCCGCGAGCGCGCCCGCGATCGCGGCGGTCGTGTCGGCGTCGCGGCCCATGTTCACCGCGGCGAGCACCGCCGTGCGGAACACGCCGCCCGCGAGCGCGTACGCGCCGAGCGCGAGACCCACCGCCTCCGGCGCGAGATCCGTCCACGGGTACGCGCGCACCACGACGGCGGCGCGCAGCGCCCGTTCCCCCTCGCGCGCCGCCACGAGGGCGCGGCGCAGGGAGCGGTACGTCCACGAATCGGCCGGTACGGAGGCGAGCGCCGCCTCGGTCACCTCGCCGGGCCCCGCGCCCGTCATGGCCACGGCGACCGCGGCGGCGACGGCCTGGCCGCCGTGGATGCCCTCGCCCTCGTGGCTCACCGCGCCGTCCACCGCGACGAGCCGCGCCGCCTCGGCCGGGTCGCCCGCCGCGTACACGCCGAACGGCGCGGCCCGCATCGCGAGGCCGTCGCTCCACGGGTGCCGGTGCTGCGCGCTCGCGGGGGCGCCGAGCCCGCGCCGCAGGTTCTCCACCGTGCCGCGCTCGCTGAACCCGGCCCCGCGGAAGGCGCCCTCGTCGATGTCGGTGAGCCACTCGCGCCACGCGGCCTCCGCGTGCGCCACGGTGAGCCCGGCCCCGTGCCGCACGAGCAGCAGGCCGGAGAAGAGGGCGTACTCGGTGTCGTCCGTGCCCGCGGGCCGCTCCGCCACGTACCCCGTGATCCGCCCCCAGCGCCGCCGGATCTCGCTCGGCTTGAGGTTCTCGGCGGGCGCGCCGAGCGCGTCCCCGACCGCGAGCCCGAGCAGCGCGCCCCGCGCCCGTGCCTCCACCCCGGCCGGTGCCGTGCTCACCGTGGTGGCCATCGTGTGCCTCCTCGGGCGACCTGCGGCGGGACCCTCGTTCCGCCCTCCGTCCGCTGATCCTGCGCCATCCCCCGCGCTGTTCGGACGACGTTCGAGGCGAAGGAGGACGGCTGCGGGAGGGGAATCACTCGTTCGGCGGTCGCGGGAGCAGGGGGCCGCAGGAGGCGGGCGCACGGCCCGGCGGTGTGCGCCCTCCCCGCGCCTCCCACGTGCCGGGCGACCCCACGACGTCGGGGGGTGCCGCCCGCTCTCGCGGGTCGTTCGCCCGACGTCGCCCCCTCTCCCACGTCCCCTCGCCGCGTGCGCCGCCCCGACGCCGTCCCGGCACACCCGCACGCGCCGCCGTCCCGCCCCGGGAAAGGCCCGGAGCGGCCGGGCCCGCCCCGGTAAGTACGGCCTTCCTTGCTGGCAGTCGCCGTTTTTCGCGCGTACTTTCGAGCGTCCCGCTCCACTCGTTCGACCCGCGAAGGACCCCCGGGCATGACGCCGCTCGACACCACCACCCCGCCCCAGCCCGACCCCGCCGTCCCCCTCGCCGCCGCCCCCGAGGACGGCGCCTCCGCCGCAGCGCCGCACGTGCCGCCGCACCCCCACCACCGCGACGTCAACGGGGGCTGGCTGCGGCCCGCCGTGTTCGGGGCCATGGACGGGCTCGTGTCGAACCTCGCGCTCATGAGCGGTGTCGCCGGTGGGTCCGTCGCGCCGCACACCGTCGTGCTGACCGGGCTCGCCGGGCTCGCGGCCGGGGCGTTCTCGATGGCGGCGGGGGAGTACACCTCGGTCGCCTCGCAGCGCGAACTCGTCCTCGCCGAGTTGGAGGTCGAGCGGCGCGAGCTGCGGCGCAACCCGGAGGAGGAGCTGGCGGAGCTGGCCGCCGTCTACGAGGCGCGCGGCGTCGAGCCGCGCCTCGCCGCCGAGGTGGCCCGCCAGCTCTCGGCCGACCCCGAGCAGGCCCTGGAGGTGCACGCGCGCGAGGAGCTGGGCGTCGACCCCGAGGACCTGCCCTCGCCGCTCGTGGCCGCGGGCTCCTCGTTCGTCTCCTTCGCGCTCGGCGCGCTGCTCCCCGTCCTCCCGTACCTCCTCGGCGCGAGCGCCCTGTGGCCCGCCGTGGTGCTCGCGCTGCTCGGCCTCTTCGGCTGCGGCGCGGTCGTGGCCCGCGTGACGGCGCGCACCTGGTGGTACGGGGGGCTGCGCCAGCTCGTCCTGGGCGGTGCGGCGGCCGGTGTGACCTACCTCCTGGGCAATCTCTTCGGCGCCGCTCTAGGATGAGGTGACTGAGCGCCTATACGGAACTTCGCATAAGTAGTCGTTACTTGGCGGTTTCAGTCAGGCGACGGCAGGGCATGAGCCGTACGCGCCACGGGCAGCGTCGCCCGTTCCACGGCCTGCCGGGCACGACCCCCGCACCTCGCAGGCCCCCCCCGCCCGGCTCCGCCGGGCTTTTCAGGCCCCCGATCGCCCCCGCTCGACCAGCACCCTGATCGACGCGGCCACCAGACCGCCGCAGGCGGCCGGACCACGCCCGTGGAACGGTCGCCGTACGTGTCTCGTCGACACCCCCGCCGTACCGAAGCCGGACCGTCACCACCCCGCCCGAGCTGCGGGTTCCTCCGGGTGACTGTCCGCATGGTGGAACGCAGTATCCGGTTTCCGGGATTGCTTCCATCATGTAACCTGCTCGAAATTTCGCAGAGGGCCAACGTCGTCCCTCGGCACATGTCATATGCCACCGACGACGACGGGAGAGCCGATGCGTACTCCGCGCCCGCAGTCCCCGCGGACAGCGGCCAAGGGCTCCGCGGTCACCTCGACCTCCTGGGCCCACATGGACGCCCGCCCTGCCGCCCAGGGACTGTACGACCCCAGCAACGAGCACGACGCCTGCGGCGTCGGCTTCGTGGCGACCCTCACCGGCGAGGCGAGCCACACGCTCGTCGAGCAGGGCCTCACGGTGCTCAAGAACCTGGAGCACCGCGGCGCGACCGGTTCCGAGCCCGACTCCGGCGACGGCGCGGGCCTCCTCTCCCAGATCCCCGACGCCTTCCTGCGCGAGGTGGCCGGCTTCGAGCTGCCCGCCCCGGGCGCGTACGCCGTCGGCATCGCCTTCCTCCCCGACAACGAGCCCGACGAGGTCGCCGACGCCGTCGCGATCCTCGCCCGCGAGGAAGGGCTCGACGTCCTCGGCTGGCGCGAGGTCCCCGTGGCCCCCCAGCTCCTCGGCGCGGCGGCCCGCGCCACCATGCCCGTCTTCCGGCAGCTCTTCGTCGCCGACGCGGGCACGGACCCCGCCACCGGCGCACCCGCCACCGAGATCGCGCTCGACCGCCGCGCCTTCCTGCTGCGCAAGCGCGCGGAACGCGAACTCGGCGTCTACTTCCCCTCGCTCTCCGCCCGCACGATCGTGTACAAGGGCATGCTCACCACGGGGCAGCTGGAACCTTTCTTCCCCGACCTCTCGGACCGCCGCTTCGCGAGCGCCGTCGCCCTCGTCCACTCGCGCTTCTCGACGAACACCTTCCCGAGCTGGCCGCTCGCCCACCCGTACCGCTTCATCGCGCACAACGGCGAGATCAACACCGTCAAGGGCAACCGCAACTGGATGCGCGCCCGCGAGTCGCAGCTCGCCTCCGAGCTCTTCCCCGGCGAGTCCCTGGAGCGGATCTTCCCGATCTGCACCCCCGACGCCTCCGACTCCGCGTCCTTCGACGAGGTCCTCGAACTCCTCCACCTCGGTGGCCGCTCGCTCCCGCACAGCGTGCTCATGATGATCCCCGAGGCATGGGAGAACCACGCCTCGATGGACCCGGCACGGCGCGCCTTCTACGAGTACCACTCGGCGCTCATGGAGCCCTGGGACGGCCCCGCCGCCGTCGCCTTCACCGACGGCGTCCAGATCGGCGCCGTCCTCGACCGCAACGGCCTGCGCCCCGGCCGCTACTGGGTCACCGACGACGGCCTCGTCGTGCTCGGCTCCGAGGTCGGCGTCCTCGACATCGACCCCGCCAAGGTCGTCCGCAAGGGCCGCCTCCAGCCGGGCCGCATGTTCCTCGTGGACACCGCCGAGCACCGCATCATCGAGGACGACGAGGTCAAGGCCGCGCTCGCCGCCGAGCACCCCTACGAGGAGTGGGTCGAGGCCGGCGAGATCGAGCTGCCCGACCTGCCCGAGCGCGAGCACGTCGTGCACACGCACGCCTCCGTCACCCGCCGCCAGCAGACCTTCGGCTACACCGAGGAGGAGCTGCGCGTCCTCATCGCGCCCATGGCCAAGGCCGGGGCCGAGCCGATCGGCTCCATGGGCACGGACTCGCCGATCGCCGCGCTCTCCGCCCGCCCCCGGCTCCTCTTCGACTACTTCACGCAGCTCTTCGCGCAGGTCACCAACCCGCCGCTGGACGCGATCCGCGAGGAACTGGTCACCTCGCTGCGCTCCGTGCTCGGCCCCCAGGGCAACCTCCTGGAGCCCACCGCGGCCTCCTGTCGCGGCGTGACCCTGCCCTTCCCGGTGATCGACAACGACGAGCTGGCCAAGCTCATCCACATCAACGCCGACGGCGACCTCCCCGGTATGAAGGCCGTCACCCTCTCCGGCCTCTACCGCGTCTCCGGCGGCGGCGCCTCGCTCGCCGCGCGCATCGAGGAGATCCGCGCCGAGACGGACGCCGCGATCGAGGCGGGCGCGCGCCTCATCGTGCTCTCCGACCGCCACTCCGACGCCGAGCACGCCCCGATCCCCTCGCTGCTGCTCACCGCGGCCGTCCACCACCACCTCATCAAGACCAAGCAGCGCTCCGAGGTCGGCCTGCTCGTCGAGGCCGGGGACGTCCGCGAGGTCCACCACGTGGCCCTCCTCATCGGCTACGGCGCCGCCGCCGTCAACCCCTACCTCGCCATGGAGTCCGTCGAGGACCTCGTG
The DNA here is from genome assembly GCF_000213055.1 of Streptomyces sp. Tu6071. Lineage (NCBI taxonomy): Bacteria > Bacillati > Actinomycetota > Actinomycetes > Kitasatosporales > Streptomycetaceae > Streptomyces > Streptomyces sp. Tu6071. The sequence goes on from NZ_CM001165.1 coordinate 6,144,636, forward strand.
CGCGCCGGGACCTTCCTCCCCGACACCGAGGTCGAGCAGGGCATCCGCAACCTCATCAAGGCGCTCGGCAAGGGCGTCCTGAAGGTCATGTCGAAGATGGGCATCTCGACCGTCGCCTCCTACCGGGGCGCACAGGTCTTCGAGGCCGTCGGCCTCGCCGCCGACTTCGTCGACACCTACTTCTCCGGCACCACCTCCAAGATCGGCGGCATCGGCATCGACGTCGTCGCCGAGGAGGTCGCCGCCCGCCACGCCAAGGCGTACCCGCCCACCGGCATCCCCTCCGCGCACCGCGCCCTGGAGATCGGCGGCGAGTACCAGTGGCGCCGCGAGGGCGAACCGCACCTCTTCGACCCCGAGACGGTCTTCCGCCTCCAGCACGCCACGCGCAGCCGCCGCTACGACATCTTCCAGAAGTACACGGAGCGCGTGAACGAGCAGTCCGAGCGGCTCATGACGCTGCGCGGCCTCTTCCACTTCAGCACCGGGCGCACCCCCGTCCCGCTCGACGAGGTCGAGCCGGTCTCCGAGATCGTCAAGCGCTTCTCGACCGGCGCCATGTCGTACGGCTCCATCTCCAAGGAGGCGCACGAGAACCTCGCCATCGCGATGAACCAGCTCGGCGGCAAGTCGAACACCGGTGAGGGCGGCGAGGACGCCGACCGGCTCTACGACCCCGCGCGCCGCTCCGCGATCAAGCAGGTCGCCTCCGGGCGCTTCGGCGTCACGAGCGAGTACCTCGTCAACGCCGACGACATCCAGATCAAGATGGCCCAGGGCGCCAAGCCCGGCGAGGGCGGTCAGCTCCCGGGCCACAAGGTCTACCCGTGGGTCGCCACCACCCGGCACTCCACGCCCGGCGTCGGCCTCATCTCGCCGCCCCCGCACCACGACATCTACTCCATCGAGGACCTCGCCCAGCTCATCCACGACCTGAAGAACGCCAACCCCAGGGCGCGCGTCCACGTCAAGCTGGTCTCCGAGGTCGGCGTCGGCACCGTCGCCGCCGGTGTCTCCAAGGCCCACGCGGACGTCGTCCTCGTCTCCGGCCACGACGGCGGCACGGGGGCGTCCCCCCTCACGTCGCTCAAGCACGCGGGCGGCCCCTGGGAACTCGGCCTCGCCGAGACCCAGCAGACCCTGCTCCTCAACGGGCTGCGCGACCGCATCGTCGTGCAGACCGACGGACAGCTCAAGACGGGCCGCGACGTCGTCATCGCCGCGCTCCTCGGCGCCGAGGAGTACGGTTTCGCGACCGCCCCGCTCGTCGTCTCCGGCTGCGTCATGATGCGCGTCTGCCACCTCGACACCTGCCCCGTCGGCATCGCCACGCAGAACCCCGTCCTGCGCGAGCGCTTCGCGGGCAAGCCCGAGTTCGTCGTCAACTTCTTCGAGTTCATCGCCGAGGAGGTCCGCGAGCTCCTCGCCGAGCTGGGCTTCCGCAGCCTGGATGAGGCCATCGGCCACGCCGAGTACCTCGACACGACCCGCGCGGTGAACCACTGGAAGGCGCAGGGCCTCGACCTCGCCCCGCTCTTCCACGTCCCCGAGCTGCCCGAGGGCACCGCCCGCCGCCAGGTCACCGAGCAGGACCACGGCCTCGCCAAGGCGCTCGACAACGAGCTGATCAAGCTCGCCGCCGACGCCCTCGCCGCCTCCTCGCCCGAAGCGGCCCCGCCGGTCCGCGGCCAGCTCGCGATCCGCAACATCAACCGCACCGTCGGCACGATGCTCGGCCACGAGGTCACCCGCCGCTTCGGCGGCGCGGGACTGCCCGACGACACCATCGACATCACCTTCACCGGTTCCGCGGGCCAGTCCTTCGGCGCCTTCCTCCCGCACGGCGTCACGCTGCGCCTGGAGGGCGACGCCAACGACTACGTCGGCAAGGGCCTCTCCGGCGGCCGGGTCGTCGTCCGCCCCGACCGGGGCGCCGACCACCTCGCCGAGTACTCCACGATCGCGGGCAACACGATCGCCTACGGCGCGACCGGCGGCGAGCTGTTCCTGCGCGGCCGTTCCGGCGAGCGCTTCTGCGTGCGCAACTCGGGCGCCACCGTCGTCTCCGAGGGCGTCGGCGACCACGGCTGCGAGTACATGACCGGGGGCCGCGCCCTCGTCCTCGGCGCGACCGGGCGCAACTTCGCGGCCGGGATGTCCGGTGGCATCGCGTACGTCATCGACCTCGACCGGGACAACGTCAACGGCGAGTCCCTCGCCTCCGTCACCGACGTGCTCGACGAGGCCGACACCGCGTGGCTGCACGAGACCGTGCGCCGCCACCAGGAGGAGACCGGCTCCACCGTCGCCGCCAAGCTCCTCGCCGACTGGGACAGCGCCGTCCACCGCTTCAGCAAGATCATTCCCCGTACGTACCAGGCCGTGCTCGCCGCCAAGGACGCCGCCGAGCGGGCCGGGCTCTCGGAGAACGAGACCCAGGACAAGATGATGGAGGCGGCGACCAATGGCTGACCCCAAGGGCTTTCTCACCCACGGGCGCGAGGTCGCCCGCACCCGTCCCGTCGCCGAGCGCGTCCAGGACTGGAACGAGGTCTACGTCCCCGGCTCCCTGCTGCCGATCGTCTCGACGCAGGCCGGCCGCTGCATGGACTGCGGCATCCCCTTCTGCCACCAGGGCTGCCCGCTCGGCAACCTCATCCCCGAGTGGAACGACTACGCCTACCGCGAGGACTGGTCCGCCGCGGCCGAGCGCCTCCACGCGACGAACAACTTCCCCGAGTTCACCGGGCGGCTCTGCCCCGCCCCGTGCGAGTCGGCGTGCGTCCTCGGCATCAACCAGCAGCCGGTGACGATCAAGAACGTCGAGGTCTCCATCATCGACAAGGCGTGGGACACCGGCGACGTCGCGCCGAGCATCCCCGAGCGCCTCTCCGGGAAGACCGTCGCCGTCATCGGCTCGGGCCCCGCCGGACTCGCCGCCGCCCAGCAGCTCACCCGCGCCGGGCACACCGTCGCCGTCTACGAGCGCGCCGACCGCATCGGCGGGCTCCTGCGCTACGGCATCCCCGAGTTCAAGATGGAGAAGCGGCACATCAACCGCCGCATCGAGCAGATGCGCGCGGAGGGCACCAAGTTCCGCACCGGCGTCGAGGTCGGCCGCGACCTCGACGCGGCGAAGCTGCGCCGCCGCTACGACGCCGTCGTCATCGCCGCGGGCGCCACCGTCTCGCGCGACCTGCCCGTCCCCGGGCGCGACCTCAAGGGCATCCACTACGCGATGGAGTACCTGCCCCTGTCCAACAAGGTGCAGGAGGGCGACTTCGTCGCCTCGCCGATCTCGGCCGAGGGCAAGCACGTCGTCGTGATCGGCGGCGGCGACACGGGCGCCGACTGCGTCGGCACCGCCCACCGCCAGGGCGCGGCCTCGGTCACGCAGCTGGAGATCATGCCGCAGCCCGGCGCCGACCGGAACCCGCTCTCGCAGCCCTGGCCGACCTTCCCCATGCTCTACAAGGTCACCTCCGCGCACGAGGAGGGCGGCGAGCGGATCTACTCCGCCGGCACCACCCACTTCGAGGGCGACGAGGACGGCAACGTGCGGTTCCTGCACCTCGCCGAGGTCGAGTTCGTCGACGGCAAGCTCACCCAGAAGCCCGGCACCGAGCGGAGGATCCCCGCCGAACTCGTCACCCTCGCGATGGGCTTCACCGGCACCGACCAGTCCAACGGCCTCGTCGAGCAGTTCGGCCTCGACCTCGACGCGCGCGGCAACATCGCCCGCGACGAGCACTTCGCGACCAACGTCCCCGGCGTCTTCGTCGCCGGCGACGCCGGTCGCGGCCAGTCCCTCATCGTCTGGGCCATCGCCGAGGGCCGCTCCGCGGCGCGCGGCGTGGACAGCTACCTCACCGGGGCCAGCTCCCTGCCCGCCCCGATCCGCCCCACGGACCGCTCCCTCACGGTCTGACGGCCCGCCCCGCGAAGGGGCCCTCACTGTCCCGTACAAAGGCGTACGGAACTGAGCGCGGCGCCCGCCTCGTCCCCGACCGGACGGCGGGCGCCGCCGCACGTCCCGCGCCCGCGCCGCCGCCCGTCTCGCGGCACCACGCCGCCGCACGTCCCGCGACCCCCGCCACGGCGCTTCCCGAGGCACCCCCGTCGTCACGCGCCCCGCCGCCGGTCCCACCCCCTGACCTGCGCCGCGACACGCCCGAGTGGCCTGACTCACGCACGGGACGGGCTGTGCGTGTTAGGCTGGCGATGTTGCAGTTTTGGTACCCATAGAACTTTCTTATGTGCGCCTGACGGAATGCTTCGTCGGGCGCATCGTTTGTTTGGTCCCGGTTCTCCGGGTGGGGCTCATGGTGCGACACGGTGCGTGCACAGGGTACGTACCGCTCTCATCTCTCGACTCCTCAGGAGATTGATATGGCCACCGGTACCGTGAAGTGGTTCAACAGCGAAAAGGGCTTCGGCTTCATCGAGCAGGACGGCGGCGGCCCCGACGTCTTCGCCCACTACTCGAACATCGCGTCCTCGGGCTTCCGTGAGCTCATCGAGGGCCAGAAGGTCGAGTTCGACGTCACGCAGGGCCAGAAGGGCCTGCAGGCGGAGAACATCACGCCCAAGGGCTGATTTTGCGCGCGGCCCCCTCGGGGGCCGAGAACGCCGCGTGAGCGGGGTCCGCACCAGCAGGTGCGGGCCCCGTTTCCGTGCCGACGCCTTCCGCGCACGGGCGTCACCCATCCGCCCGCCGCCCCCAGAGGAAGGCACCCGTATGACCACCCCCCAGGACCCCGCAGGCCGCCCCGCCCGCGACTCCCGCCGCCCCGCCCGCCGCCGAGGCGGGAACTCCGGCGCCACCGCCCGCACCGAGGCCCCCCGCGCCCCCCGCGCCGACGGCTCCCGCACGGCCCGCGGCGACGCGCCCCGTGCCGCGCGCGGCGAGACCCGTACCGCCCGCGGCGACGCGGCCCGCGCCCCCCAGCCCCGCCGCCGCGGCCCCGCCTCCGGCGCCCCGCGCGGCAGCGGCTCGCGCGGCGGAGCCAAGCCCGGCAGCGCCTCCCGCGACTTCGCCGCGCCCGAGCCCCGCACCCCCGCGCTCCCGCCCGTCGCGGCCTTCGAGGACCTCGACATGCCCGAGGCGCTCCTGAAGACCCTCGCCGCGCAGGGCGTCACGACGCCGTTCCCGATCCAGGCCGCGACCCTCCCGAACTCCCTCGCGGGCCGCGACATCCTCGGCCGGGGCCGCACCGGATCCGGCAAGACCCTCGCCTTCGGCCTCGCGCTCCTCGCCCGGACGGCCGGCCGCCGCGCCGAGCCACGTGCCCCGCTCGGCCTCGTCCTCGTGCCCACCCGCGAGCTGGCCCAGCAGGTCACCGACGCCCTCACCCCCTACGCCACCTCGGTGAACCTGCGCCTGACGACCGTCGTCGGCGGGCTCTCGCTCACCAAGCAGGCGAACGCCCTGCGACGCGGCGCGGAACTCCTCGTCGCGACCCCCGGGCGCCTCAAGGACCTCATCGACCGCGGCGACTGCACCCTCCAGGACGTGCGCACCACCGTCCTCGACGAGGCCGACCAGATGGCCGACATGGGCTTCCTGCCCCAGGTCACGCGGCTGCTCAACCAGGTCGAGCCCGAGGGCCAGACGATGCTGTTCTCGGCGACGCTCGACGCCAACGTCGACCGCCTCGTCCGCGACTTCCTCGACGACCCGGTCGTCCACTCCGTCGACCCCTCGGCGGGCGCCGTCACGACGATGGAGCACCACCTCCTGTACGTCGCCGACGCGACCGTGAAGCGTGCCGTCACGCACCACATCGCCGCCCGCGAGGGCCGCCTGATCATGTTCGTCGACACCAAGCACGGCGCCGACCGGCTCGCCAAGCGCCTCCTCGCCGACGGCGTCCCCGCCGCCGCGCTGCACGGCGGACGCAGCCAGCCGCAGCGCACCCGCACCCTCGACCAGTTCAAGAACGGGCAGGTCACCGCGCTCGTCGCGACCAACGTCGCCGCCCGCGGCATCCACATCGACGCGCTCGACCTCGTCGTCAACGTCGATCCGCCCGTCGACCACAAGGACTACCTGCACCGCGGCGGGCGCACCGCCCGCGCCGGTGAGTCGGGGAGCGTCGTCACGCTCGTCCTGCCCGAGCAGAAGCGCGACACGCAGCGGCTCTTCTCCGCGGCCGGTATCCGCCCGCACACCGCGAACGTCACGGCGAGCGACCCCGAACTCGCCCGCGTCACCGGCGCCCGCGAGCCCTCGGGCGTGCCCGTGACCCTGGCCCCGCCCGTCAGCGCCACCCCGCCCGCCCAGCGCGGCGGCGGCACCCGCACCGGCTCCGGCAGGCGGCGCGGCGCCGGGAGCGGCGGCGGGGCCGGCGGCGGTGCGAGCCGACGCGGCCGGGGACGCGGCCCGCGGTCGCAGGCAAGCTGAACGAGCCTTCGCAGGGGCGCCCCGGGACCATCCCGGGGCGCCCCTGCGGCGTCCCGGGAACACGTCGAGGCACCCCTTCCGCGTCCCGGGATCACCCTGCAGGGCGCCCCTGCGGCGTCCCGCCCGTCACGCATCCGCGCCCGTCTCGTTGGGCAGGCTCCCCACCGGCACCCCCGTCACCGGAGCACCCCCAGCGAAAGGGCCCCCGTTGCCGTACCGCACCCTCGGCGCCGTCCTCGCCGCCGCCGCGCTCACCTTCGCCGGCACCGCCGCCCACGCCGCGCCCCGCCCCGTCATCGGCGGCTCCGAGGCGGCCCCCGGCGCCTACCCCTGGGCGGTCCATCTCTCGATGGGCTGCGGCGGCTCCCTCTACGCCGAGGACCTCGTCCTCACCGCCGCGCACTGCCTCGACGGCACCGTCAGCCCCGACCAGGTCACCGCGACCCTCGGCAGCACCGACCTCGACAGCCCCGACGCGCTCAGGGTGCGCGGCACGAAGGCCGTCCTCGCCCCCGGCTACGACGGAGCGGGCAAGGACTGGGCCCTCCTCAAACTCGCCGCGCCCGTCGACCTCCCCACCCTCCCGCTCACCCCGTCCACGCGCTACGACAAAGGCACCTTCACCGTCGCCGGCTGGGGCGCCACGAGCGAGAACGGCACCGAGGTGCGCCGACTCCGCGGCGTCGACGTCCCCTTCGTCGACGACCGCACCTGCGCCCGCGCCTACGGAAAGGACCTCGTCCCCGCCGAGGAACTGTGCGCGGGCAGGCCCCGGGGCGGCGCCGACGCCTGCCAGGGCGACTCCGGAGGGCCCCTCTTCCGCCCCGGCCCCTCGCGCGAACCCGTCCAGATCGGCATCGTCAGCTGGGGCCAGGGCTGCGGACGCGCCCGCACCCCCGGCGTCTACACCGAACTGAGCCACTTCCGCGAGGACATCGCGAAGGCGGCGCAGACGCTGTGACGCCGGGGGAGCGGGGCTCCCGGCCCCTCGGGGGTACGGGGCCGCCCCGCCCGCTCAGCCCTCGACCGGCCGCAGCCGCACCTCCCCGGCCTCCTCGCCCTCCGGGCCCGCCAGCTCCAGGACCCGCAGCTCGTTCCCGCCCTCGGCGCGCAGCACCGGCCCGGGGACGAACAGTTCGGTCTGCGGGCCCTCGGACCAGTAGCGGCCCAGGCACACGCCGTTGAGCCACACGAAGCCCCGGCCCCAGCCCGGCAGCGAGAGCCAGGCGTCACCCGGAGCGGCGGCCGTGAACACGGCGAGGTGCAGGCCGCGCGCCCCCGGCGCGGGCGGCGCCGTGAACGGCAGCGCGGGCAGCGCGGCGTCCAGGTCCCGCAGGCGCAGCGGGGTCGCGCGGACGCCGTGCAGGTACTGGGTCGCGTGCAGGACACCGCCGGGCAGGCCCTTCGACTCGCCCACGCGCGGCCCGTAGTTGACGCGCCCCAGGGACTCCACCCACAGCTCGACCTCGGCCCCGCCCCCGACCGGCGTGCCCGGCGCGACGCGGACCCCGTCCACGTACATCTCGCACAGGTCCCGTATCTCCGGCAGCCGCAACGGGCGCGGCGCGCGCGGACCCGGGACGCGCAGCCGGTAACGGACCAGACCCCGGTCCACGCCCAGGTCCTCGAACGACGGGGCCCACGCCGCCTCGCGCTCCCCGCCACCCACCGCGTCCACGACCGCGCCGAGCGGCGCCCACGCGGCGGGCCGCACGGACACCTCCGCGCCGAGCGCCGGGGGAGCGGCGGGCAGCTCCGGGAGCGGCCCGTCCGCGTACGGTGCGAAGACCTCGCGCATGAGGTGGAACTTCCGCGTCGGGCGGCCCGCCTCGTCGATCGGGGCGTCGTAGTCGTACGAGGTCGTCGTCGCCGTGTACGCCCCGTCGTGCCACTCGCCGAGCCGGTTCGCGCCCTCCCAGCCGCCGTTCGAACCGCCGTGCGCCATGTAGAGGTTCACCGACGCGCCCGCGTCGAGGATCGCCCGCAGCTCGGCCGCCGCGTCCGCCGCGTCCCTGCGCTCCACCTCCTTGTCCCCCCAGTGCGTGAACCACCCGCACCAGAACTCCATGACCATCAAAGGCCCCTCGGGCCGCGCCCGCCGCAGCGTCGCGAGCGCCTCCTCGCTCCCCGAGCCGAAGTTCACCGTCGCGAGCACCCCCGGCACCGTGCCGCCCGACAGCATCCAGTCCTCGGGACCGTCCGACGTGCACAACGGCACCGTCACCCCCACCTCGCGCAGCAGCCCCGTCAGCCACTCCAGGTACACCGCGTCCGAGCCGAAACTCCCGTACTCGTTCTCCACCTGCACCATCACCACGGGACCGCCCCGGTCCGCCTGCCGCTCCACGACCTGCGGCAACAGCCGCCGGAACCACGCGGCGACCGGCTCGGTGAAGCCCGCGTCCCGCGTCCGCAGCGGGCCCCGCAGCCACGCGGGCAGCCCGCCGTTCTCCCACTCGGCACAGATGTACGGCCCCGGGCGGACGATCGCGTACAGGCCCGCCTCCGCCGCCGCGTCCAGGAAGCGGCCGAGCGCCGCCACGTCCTCGTACCGGCCCCGCTCCGGCTCGTGCAGGTTCCACGGCACGTACGTCTCGACGCAGTTCAGCCCCAGCGCCCGCAGCATCCCCAGCCGGTGCGCCCACTGGCCCTCGTGCACCCGGAAGTAGTGCAAAGCCCCTGAAAGCAAGCGCACGGGCCGCCCGTCCACCAGGAAATCCCGCTCGCCGATCTCGAACATCGCCTACCCCTGTCCGCCCCGGTGCCCCGGCCACCGTAGGCTCCGTGTCCATGACCACCAGCAACGCCGAGGACGCCCGCGCCGAACTGCTCCGGCTCCGGGACAGCATCGACAACATCGACGCCGCTGTCATCTACATGCTCGCGGAACGCTTCAAGGCCACGCAGCAGGTCGGCCACCTCAAGGCCGCCCACCAGCTCCCCCCGGCCGACCCGGCCCGCGAGGCCCAGCAGATCGCCCGCCTCCGCCGCCTCGCCGAAAGCGCCAAACTCGACCCGGCCTTCGCGGAAAAACTCCTCAACTTCATTGTCGCGGAGGTCATCCGGCACCACGAGCGCATCGCGGAGGAAGCGGGCGGCAAGAGCTGAGGCACGGGGCGGGCGGGGGCGAGGCGCACGGGCCCCGGCGTCCGGGCGGGCGGGGCGGAGCCGTACGGCTCGGGTGGGCCGCGGCGCACGGCTCGGGTGGGCCGCGCGTGGACGCCGCTCCGCCCCCGTACCCCCTACGCCCCCGGCACCGACTCCACGTACCGGTACACGCCCTCCTCCCGCCGGTAGACGATCGTCACCGCCTCGTCCTCCCGCGCCCCCTCCCACTTCGGCACCGCCGAGAACCGCAGCTCCGCCCCCGGCTCCCCCTCCACCTCGTGCCGCTTCCCGTCCAGGGGACCGCCGAACAGCTCCACCACCGTCACACCGCTCACTCCTCCCACACAGCCGGACGCGCACAGTAGACCTCCCCACCCCCGCGCGCCACCATGCCGCGCCCTGCCGCCCGCACCCCCACCCCTCTCCGGCAGCATGTCCCCATGTCCGTACTGACGCGCGACGAAGCGCACACCCGCTCCGCCCTCCTCGACGTCCAGCGCTACGAGGTCCGCCTCGACCTCACCCAGGGTCCCGAGACCTTCGGCTCCGCCACCGCCATCCACTTCACCGCCCGCACCGAAGGCGACACCTTCGTCGAGCTGAAGCCGGACACGCTCCACAGCATCGCCCTCGACGGCACCCCGCTCGACCCCGCCCGCCTCGACGGCAACCGCTACCCCCTGCCCGGCCTCGCCGCGGGCGCGCACACCCTCACCGCCGAGGCCACCATGCGCTACTCGCGCACCGGCGAGGGCATGCACCGCTTCACCGACCCCAGCGACGGCGAGACCTACCTCTACACCCAGCTCTTCATGGAGGACGTCCAGCGCGTCCTGACCGCCTTCGACCAGCCCGACCTCAAGGCCGTCTTCGACCTCACCGTCACCGCCCCCGAAGGCTGGACCGTCCTCGCCAACACCGTCACGACCCACGACGGCCACGGCACCTGGACCGCCGCGACCACCCCCCTCATCTCCACCTACCTCCTCGCCGTCGCCGCCGGACCCTGGCACTCCGTACGCACCGAGCACCGCGGCCTCCCCTTCGGCATCCACTGCCGCCGCTCCCTCGCCCCCCACCTCGACGCCGACGCCGAGGAGATCCTCGACGTCACCCGCGCCCTCTTCGACCGCTACCACGAGAAGTTCACCGAGCCCTACCCCTTCGACTCCTACGACCAGGCATTCGTCCCCGAGTTCAACGCCGGCGCCATGGAGAACCCCGGACTCGTCACCTTCCGCGACGAGTTCGTCTACCGCTCCGCCGTCACCGAGACCGAACGCCAGACCCGCGCCATGGTCATCGCCCACGAGATGGCCCACATGTGGTTCGGCGACCTCGTCACGCTGCGCTGGTGGGACGACATCTGGCTCAACGAGTCCTTCGCCGAGTACATGGGCTACCAGACCCTCGCCGAAGCGAGCACCCGCTTCGCCGACACCTGGACCGAGTTCGCCGTCTCCCGCAAGACCTGGGGATACGAGGCCGACCAGCGCCCCTCGACGCACCCCGTCGCCCCCGACGACGTCCCCGACACCGCCGCCGCCCTCCTCAACTTCGACGGCATCTCCTACGCCAAGGGCGCCTCCGCGCTCCGCCAGCTCGTCGCCTGGCTCGGCGAGAAGGACTTCCTCGCGGGCATCAACACCCACTTCGCCCGCCACAAGTTCGCCAACGCCTCCCTCGCCGACTTCCTCGACTCGCTCGCCTCCGCGACCGAACGCGACGTCCACGCCTGGGCCGAGTCCTGGCTGCGCACCACGGGCGTCGACACCCTCACCCCCGAACCCGACGAGACCGGCACCCGCCTCACCGTCCGCCACGAGGGCACCCGCCCCCACCGCGTCCGCCTCGGCCTGTGGGACCTCGACCCCGAGGGCACCCCCCGCCGCCGCCCCGACACCTGGCTCGACCTCACCCCCGGCACCCCCACGACCGTCACCGTCGACGCCCCCCGCCCCGCCCTCGTCCTCCTCAACGACCACGACCACACCTACGCCAAGACCGGCTTCGACGACGTCTCGCACGCCACCCTCACCGCACACCTCTCCGGCATCACGGACCCCCTGAGCCGCGCCGTGGTCTGGACCGCCCTGCGCAACGCCGTTCGCGACAACCGCCTCGCCCCGGCCGACTACCTCGCCGTCGTCCGCGCCCACCTCCCGCACGAGGACGACGCCGCCGTCGTCCGCGGCGTCCTCCAGTTCGCCCACACCCAGGTCGCCGACCAGTACACGACCGCCGAGCGGCGCCCCGAGGCCCTCGCCCTCCTCGGCGACACGTGCCGCGACCTCCTGCGCCGCACCGAGGACGGCCACAACCCCTCGCTGCGCCTCACCGCCGTGCGCAACCTCCTCCACCTCGCCACGCGCCCCGAGACCCTCCAGGACTGGTACGACAACGGCACCGTCCCCGGCGGGCCCGCCCTCGACCCCGAACTCCGCTGGACGCTCCTCACCCGCCTCGCCGTCCTCGGCGCCACCGACGAGGCCGCGATCGCCGCCGCGCTCGACCGCGACCCCAGCGCCACCGGGCACGAGGGCGCCGCCCGCTGCCGCGCCGCGCTGCCGGTCCCCGAGGCCAAGGAAGCCGCGTTCCGCTCCCTCTTCGAGGACGACAGCCTCTCCAACTACCTCTTCACCGCCACCGCGCAGGGCTTCTGGCAGCCCGAACAGGCCGCCCTCCTGGCCCCCTACGTGGACCGCTACTACCCGGCCGCGCTCGCCCTCGCCGCCCGCCGCGGCCCCGCTCTCGCCCAGGCGGCGGGCAAGACCGCCTTCCCCACGAGCGCCGTCACCCCCGCACACCTCGCCCTCGGCGAGGAAACCCTCCGCACGGCCACCGAGGCGACCCCGGCCCTGCGCCGCGCCCTCGCCGACCAGCTCGACGACATGCGCCGCGCACTGCGGGTGCGGGAGGGGGCGAAGGACTGAGGGACGGTCACGGTCCGCGCCGAGCGGACCGTACGGGGCCGGACGCAGGGGCCGGCCGCGGGGGAGCGGGGCTGTACGGGAGCGGGAAGGTGCTCCTGTGCGGCCCCGCTTTCGTGGCGGAGGGGGGCGGGCCGGGACGTCGGGCGGGCACGGCCCGCCACCCCCGTCCCTATATCAGACCGAACCCGTCCCGAGGCGGATTCGACTCGCCCCCATACCCCTTTCGGGTTCCGTTCGTTGGGCTCTGTGGACCTCGCACGCGCAGCGCCGGGCAGGCTGACCGCCGACCCGCAGACCCGAAGGACGAGCCGTCATGCCCCGCACCCTCCCGCCGCTGTCCGGCGGCCCGCACGGACCCGAGGCCCTGCGGCCCCTGCTCGACACCGTCCTCACCGCCCTCACCGACGGCGCCCACCAGCGCAAGGGCCCCCTCCCCGCCGGCGGCCCGGCGCCCGTCGCCACCGCGCTCCACGCCGCGGCGACCCCCGTACTCCCCGACACCGGCACCGACCCGCACACCGCCCTCGCCACCCTCGTCACCGCCCTCGCCGCGGGCGCCGCCGACCCCGCGCACCCGCACTGCGCCGCCCACCTGCACTGCCCCCCGCTCGCCGTCGCCACCGCCGCCGACCTCGCCGCGAGCGCCCTCAACCCCTCGCTCGACTCCTGGGACCAGGCCCCCGCCGCGACCGCGCTCGAAGAGCACGTCACCCACACCCTCGCCGCCGAGATCTACCCCCAGGCCGTCGCCGCCCAGGCCCTCGTCACGACCGGCGGCACCGAGGCCAACCAACTCGCCGTCCTCCTCGCCCGCGAAGCCGCGCCCGACCGCGCCCCGCTCCTCCTGCACGGCGCCAACGCCCACCACTCGCTGCCCCGCGCCGCCTGGCTCCTCGGCCTCCCCCCGGCCCACCGCATCCCCACCCCCACCGGGCGCCTCCACCCCGCCGACCTCCGCACCGCCCTCGAAACCCACCGGGGCCGCCCCCTCCTCGTCGCCGCCACCGCCGGAACCACCGACGCCGGACTCATCGACCCCCTCGACGAACTCGCCGACCTCTGCGAGGAATCCGGCGCCCGCCTCCACATCGACGCCGCCTACGGCGGCCCCCTCCTCTTCAGCCCCACCCACCGCCACCACCTCACCGGACTCGACCGCGCCCACACCGTCGCCCTCGACCTCCACAAACTCGGCTGGCAGCCCGTCGCCGCCGGACTCCTCACCACCCGCGACCCCCACGACCTCACCCCCCTCACCCACCAGGCCGACTACCTCAACGCCGACGACGACACCGACGCCGGACTCCCCGACCTCCTCGGCCGCTCCCTGCGCACCACCCGCCGCCCCGACATCCTCAAGGTCGCCGTCACCCTCCGCACCCTCGGCCGCGAAGGACTCGCCCACCTCGTCGACACCGTCCAGGACCAGGCCCGCACCCTCGCCGCCCTCATCACCGCCCGCCCCCACCTCGACCTCTGGGCACCCCCCACCCTCAGCACCGTCCTCTTCCGCCCCGCCCACGCCACCGACCACGACCTCGCCCGGCTCCGCCGCACCCTCCTCACCGAAGGCACCGCCGTCCTCGGCCGCGCCCGCGCCGACGGACGCCTCTGGCTCAAGGCCACCCTCCTCAACCCCCACACCACCCCCCAGGACCTCACCGCCCTCCTCGACCTCGTGGAAGGACACACCCCCCGATGAACCTCCAGCCCCGCCCCTTCCGAAGCCACCACGACACCCCCGCCGTCCCCCCGCCCCGCGCCGCGGAACCCGCCGCCGCCACCGAGGAACCCGAACCCCCCCGAGACCGCCCCCGCCCCCGAACCGCCCGCCCCCACCCCCACCGAGACCCCCCTCGACCTCGCCGGAATCGGCATCGGCCCCTTCAACCTCTCCCTCGCCGCCCTCGCCCACCACCTCCCCACCGGCACCGCCCCCCTGCGCACCGCCTTCTACGAGCAACGCCCCGCCTTCCACTGGCACCCCGGCCAGCTCATCGACGGCACCACCCTCCAAGTCCCCTTCCTCGCCGACCTCGTCACCCTCGCCGACCCCGGCAACCCCTGGACCTTCCTCAACTGGCTCAAAGCGAACGACCGCCTCTACCCCTTCTACTTCGCCGAGCGCTTCCACATCCACCGCGCCGAGTACGACGCCTACTGCCGCTGGGTCAGCGAGAACCTCCCCGGACTCCACTTCTCCCACCAGGCCGACGCCGTCCGCTGGAACGCCGACCGCTCCTGCTTCGAGATCGACTACACCCAGCTCGACGCCGACGGCGAGGCCCACGCCCTCGGCCGCACCCACACCCGCAACCTCGTCCTCGGCGTCGGCACCGCACCCCACATCCCCGAACCCCTGCGCCCCCTCGCCGAAGCCCCCCACGTCCCCGTCGTTCACTCCGCCGACTACCTCGGCCACCGCGAACGACTCCTCACCGCCCGGCACATCACCGTCATCGGCTCGGGACAGTCGGGCGCCGAGATCTTCCTCGACCTCCTCCGCCACCGCACCCCCGGCCACGAACGCCTCACCTGGCTCGCCCGCACCCCCGCCTTCGCCCCCATGGAGTACTCGAAACTCGGCCTCGAACACTTCACCCCCGACTACACCCGCTACTTCCACGCCCTCCCCGAGGCCACCCGCGACCAGCTCACCGGCCGGCAGTGGCAACTCCACAAGGGCATCGACACCGAGACCATCGCCGCCATCCACGACGAGCTCTACCACCGCACCCTGAACGGCGGCTGGCCCGACGCCACCCTCACCCCCGGCGTCAGCGTCCGCACCGCCGGACGCGTCGCCACCACACAGATCGAACTCCACCTCGAACACCGCGAACAAGGCACCCGCTCCCGCCTCACCACCGACGCCGTCGTCCTCGCCACCGGCTACCGCGAACGCCCCCTCGACCAGCTCCTCGCCGGACTCGACCCCTACCTGCGCCGCGACAACGCCGAACGCCCCCGCGTCGACGCCCACTACCGCCTCCACCTCGACGAGGCCATCACCGCGACCGGCTCCCACGTCTACGTCCAGAACGCCGAACGCCACACCCACGGCGTCGGCGCCCCCGACCTCGGCCTCGCCGCCCACCGCAGCGCCACCATCCTCAACGCCCTCACCGGCACCACCCCCTACCCCCTCCCCACCCGCACCGCCTTCACCACCTTCGGCCTCACCCCCCAAGCCGCCCCGACCCCCCGCCCGCACCACCTCGTCCGCCTCAACGAACAGCCCTGAACACGCCGCACACGCGAACGGCCCCGGGGGAGAGAAACCCCCGGGGCCGCACGCACTCCGGCTCAGAAACACCGGCCTCCCTGACCGGACACCGGCACTCCGGCTCAGAACACCGGCACGCCCTCCCGCACCAACCGCCAGTCCACCCCCGCGAAATCAGCCGGATCGATCGTCCCCGCCTCCCGCACCCACGCGATGATCGTGTTGCGGATCTCCTCCGAATTCGCCCACACCTGCGTCGACGTCGGCACGTGCGGGAAGTTCCCGCCGCCACTCGCCCGGTAGTTGTTCACCGCCAGCACGAACCGCGCGTCGTCCGCCACCGGCGCACCCCCGAAGGACAGGCCCACGATCCGCGCGCCCACCTCCTTCGAGACGTCGATGTCGTACGCGACACCCGACACCACGTCGTAGTTGTAGTCCGGCGTCCCGTCCGCGTTCGTCAGCGCCGCCGGATCGACCGGCGCCCCCACCGCCGTCCGCACGAAGAACTTCGCCGAGTACTCCAGGTACTCCTTCAACTGCGCACCCGTGATCAGCCGCGCCTCCAGCGTGTTCTCGAACGTGTACAGACCCGCCGCGTCCCGGATCGTCACGTCCCCCGCAGGGAACCGCGCCGTACGCGAGAAAGGCGACGCCTGCGACAGCACGGGCAGCTCCGCGTACTCCCCGCCCGCCAGCGCGCCCCGCACCGTCTCCGCCTGCACATGGTTGATCAGATCGACCATCGGAACGTCCTTGTACGTCCCCTCCGCGGTCGACATCTCCACCACCGACGAACCGATCACCTGGTTCACGTACGCGACCACCTCACGGTGCTCCTTCGCGAGCAGCCGCGTGATCCGTACGTCCTCCTCGACCTCGTTCGAGTTCAGCACCCGCGAAGCCACCCGCTCCACCGACCACCGCCCCCGCTCCCACACCAGCGAGAAATCGAAGACCGACAGCCGCTGCCCCCACTTCAACGGCTCCGAGAGCACCACCTCACGCCCCGACTCCGCGTTCACCACACGCCGCTCCGGGATCTCCACATGCGCGTGACCCACCAGGATCGCGTCGATCCCCGGCACCCGCTCCGCCACCCGCGCCGCGGCGTTCTCCACGTACGGCAGCTGATCACCCCACGACGAGGAACCGTCCGCACCCGAGTGCGCCGCCACCAGCACCACGTCCGCGCCCATCGACCGCAGCTTCGGCACCCAGTACGCCGCCTGCTCCTCCAGCCCCGGGAACTTCAGCTTCCCCTGCACGTTCACCTTGTCCCAGATCGCGATCCCCGGATTCGTCAACCCGAGCACCGCCACCCGCACATCCCGCCCGTGCGGCGTTCGCAAGCGCTTCATCACGTACGGACGGAACGCGGGCCGCCCCGAGCGCGCGTCCACCGCGTTCGCGCCCAGCAACGGGAAATCGCACTGCTCCTCGAACTTCCGCAGCACCTCGATCCCGTAGTTGAACTCGTGGTTCCCCAGCGCCGCCGCCTCGTACCCGATCGCGTTCATCGCCTTCGCCATCGGGTGCACCGGACCCCGCCGCGCCGTGATCGGGTCGATCCGCGCGTAGTAGTACGAGAGCTGCGTGCCCTGGATCGTGTCGCCCGCGTCGATCAGCAGCGTGTTCCCCCGGCCCTTCTCCTTCCGCAGCCGGTTCACCAGCGTCGAGATCTTCGCGAGGCCCACGTCATTGTGCTGCGCGTCGTCGTACTCCTTATCGGTGAAATAATCCCAGTTCATCGCATTGCCGTGCAGATCCGTCGTCCCGAGTACCGAAAACCCGTACCGCCGCGGCTCCCTGCCCCCTCCACCCCCCTTCGCGGCCTCCGCCGGCGCCGCCGCGCCCAGCGCCACCGCCGCCCCGGTCGCCGCCGAAGCCCCCAGGAACACCCTGCGCTCCACGCTCATCACGCACACCCTCTCGTCCAGAATCCGGAACAACGCGCGTAGATGATGGCCCGAAACGCCAATCCCGCAACACCCCCGCCACGTTGCGATCAGATGACCACCACCGGCACCACCCCGCCCCCCGCTCATCGGAGGCCGCACCCGCTCATTCAACATTTGTCAAATCCCGTGCACCCAGAGGCCGTTGGCTCGTCACCCCCGCCCAGCCCCCTACCCACCGGTAAGCCCTAGGCTCAGACCATGCGCCGAGCGAAAATCGTCTGCACCCTGGGCCCAGCCACCGACTCCTACGACCAGATCAAAGCCCTGGTCGAAGCCGGAATGGACGTGGCCCGCTTCAACCTCAGCCACGGCAGCTACGCCGAACACGAGGAGCGCTACCACCGCGTCCGCGAGGCCGCCGAGGAGACCGGCCGCAGCGTCGGCATCCTCGCCGACCTTCAAGGACCGAAGATCCGCCTCGGCCGCTTCAGCGAAGGCCCCGTACTCCTTGAACGCGGCGACACCTTCACCATCACCACCGAGGACGGCTACCTGGGCGACCGCACCAGCTGCGGCACCACCTACGCCGGACTCGCCGCCGACGTCACCCCCGGCGAACGCGTCCTCGTCGACGACGGCAAGGTCTGCCTCCAGGTCACCGCCGTCGAAGGCCCCCGCGTCCGCACCACCGTCGTCGAGGGCGGCATGGTCTCCGACCACAAGGGCCTCAACCTCCCCGGCGTCGCCGTCTCCGTCCCCGCCCTCTCCGAGAAGGACATCGAAGACCTCCGCTGGGCCCTGCGCACCGGCGCCGACGTCATCGCCCTCAGCTTCGTCCGCAGCGCTCGCGACATCGTCGACGTCCACCGCGTCATGCGCGAGGAAGGCCGCCGCCTCCCCGTCATCGCCAAGGTCGAGAAGCCGCAGGCCGTCGAGAACATCGAGGAGATCGTCGACGCCTTCGACGGCATCATGGTCGCCCGCGGCGACCTCGGCGTCGAGATGCCCCTCGAAGCGGTGCCGCTCGTGCAGAAGCGGGCCGTCAAACTCGCCAAGCGGAACGCCAAGCCGGTCATCGTCGCGACCCAGATGCTCGACTCCATGATCGAGAACAGCCGGCCGACCCGCGCGGAAGCCTCCGACGTCGCCAACGCCGTGATCGACGGCACCGACGCCGTCATGCTCTCCGGCGAGACCAGCGTCGGGAAGTACGCCGTCGAGACCGTCCGCACCATGGGGCGCATCGTGGAGGCCGCCGAGGAGGAGATCCTCGACAAGGGACTGCCGCCCCTCACCGACCGCAACAAGCCCCGCACCCAGGGCGGGGCGGTCGCCCGCGCGGCGGCCGAGATGGGCGACTTCCTCGGCGCCCGCTTCCTCGTCGCCTTCACGCAGTCCGGCGACACGGTCCGCCGCCTGAGCCGCTACCGCTCCCCGATCCCGCTCCTCGCCTTCACCCCCGACCCGGCGACGCGGGCGCAGCTCAATCTCTCCTGGGGTGTGGAGACGTTCCTCGGGCCGCACGTGGACTCCACGGACGCGATGGTCGAGCAGGTCGACGACATGCTCCTGAAGCTCGGCCGCTGCGAGCGGGGCGACGTCGTCGTGATCACGGCGGGCTCCCCTCCGGGCGTCGCGGGCACGACGAACCTGGTGCGGGTGCACCACATCGGCGAGGACGACGCCCCGAAGTAGCCGAGAGCGGCGAGGCGGGGGTGACCGGGCTCGCGGTCACCCCCTTTGCCGTTCCCCCGGGCACCTCTCCCGACAGCCGTCCCGGTCGCTGCTCCGGTACCGGTCTCAGTACTTGGGACCGATGTGAGCGTCCATGAGGGCGACGGAGGCTTTGCGGGCGACGGAGATGTTGTACTTGTTGGCCGCTTTCCATGCGACGCCGAGTTCGTCGAGAGTGGCGCAGTACAGCCGACGGATATCCGCCGACTTGTTGGTGAAGAAGTAGCGCGGGTATTCGTACCGCTTCGGTTCCCCGTTCACCGTCCGTACAGTCCAGTTGGTGACGCGGCAGCCGTCGGAATGGACGAGGCCGCGCACGAATTCCCAGGGGAATTCGGTGACGACGTCCTGTTGCCAGTCGGCGAGGCTGATCGTGCGGTCGTGTTTCTTTCCCGGGCCGTGCTGGGGGAAGAGGCAGGCCCAGTGTTTGCTGCTGCTGGAGACGGCGGTGCAGCCCGCACACGGCGTGCGCCACACGCTGTTCTGCGGGAGCACGGCGCGGAGGGCCGCCTCGCAGGCGTCCTGGAGACCGGGCCAGGCGTCGGCACAGGCGATACGGAGGGTGTGGACGCCCTTGGCGGAGCGGCTGAGGCAGCCGTCGCCCAGGTAGAGGCCGAGCAGGTAGGAGTAGGCGGCGGGGTCGGCCGGCGCGGTGGGGAGGTCCTGGCAGCGGCAGCAGGTCGCCGCCGCCCGTACCGGCTCGCCCCGCTCGCGCCAACCGCGGAGCGAGGAGCGGGATATGCCGGTCTGTTTGCTCACGGAGTTGATGCTGCGGCCTTGATCCACGAGGGCCAAGGCATGGGTGCGGACTGCTCGGGCGTACATGGAAAAACAATGCGGTGCCCGGTGCGGGCGAAAGAGAAAAAGGGCATGAAAAAGCCCGATCGAGTGAACCTCGATCGGGCTTCGCTCAGCGAGACACGTACCCCGGGTCGGACTCGAACCGACACTGGATGGGTTTTGAATCCATTGTCTCTCACCAATTGGACTACCGGGGCTTATGGGTCGAAGGCTCCCTCGCCCCACTGGCCGTAAGGCTACCCCACGTAGGTACCCTGTTTCCAGCAGTCCCCTGCCCTATAGAGGAGCCCCCGTGAGCGCCCCCGAGCCCGAGTCGTCTTCCGCTGCCGCCGCCGCCCACGGCGAGTCGTCGCATGTGCCGCCCCTCACCACCCGTGTCGTCATCGCCGAGGACGAGGCGCTCATCCGGCTCGATCTCAAGGAGATGCTGGAGGAGGAGGGGTACACCGTCGTCGGGGAGGCCGGGGACGGGCAGCAGGCGGTGGAGCTGGCGCGTGAGCACAAGCCGGATCTCGTGATCCTGGACGTGAAGATGCCCGTCCTCGACGGGATCTCGGCGGCCGAGAAGATCGCCGAGGAGTCCATCGCCCCCGTGCTGATGCTCACCGCGTTCTCGCAGCGCGACCTCGTGGAGCGGGCCAGGGACGCGGGCGCGATGGCGTACCTCGTGAAGCCGTTCAGCAAGAGCGACGTGGTCCCGGCGATCGAGATGGCGGTCTCGCGGTTCACGGAGTTGCGGGCGCTGGAGAAGGAGGTCGAGGACCTCTCGCAGCGGCTGGAGACGCGCAAGCTCGTGGACAGGGCGAAGTCGGTGCTGCAGACGGAGTACGGGCTGACGGAGCCGGCCGCGTTCCGGTGGGTCCAGAAGACGTCGATGGACCGGCGGATGTCGATGCGGCAGGTCGCCGAGGCCGTGATCGAGGACGCGGCGGAGAAGAAGGCGGCAAAGGAGCAGAAGGACAAGTAGCCGCCCGTACGCCGCCGCGGGCACGGACGGCGAAAGGGGCGCCCACCGCGTGGTGGGCGCCCCTTTCGCGTACCGGCGAGCAGCCCGCGCGGGTACCGCCGCGGGCGGGTCAGTCCTCGCCGAGGTACGCCTTGCGGACGGACTCGTCGTGGAGGAGGTCGGAGCCCGTGCCGCTCAGGACGATCGTGCCGATCTCCATGACGTGCGCCTGGTCGGCGAGGGAGAGCGCGGCCTGCGCGTTCTGCTCGACGAGCAGGATCGTGGTGCCCTGTTCGCGCAGTTCGCGGATGGTCGTCATGATCTTCTGCATCATGATCGGCGAGAGGCCCATGGAGGGTTCGTCGAGCATGAGGAGCTTCGGCTTGGACATGAGGGCGCGGCCCATGGCGAGCATCTGCTGTTCGCCGCCGGAGAGCGTGCCCGCCGCCTGCCTGCGGCGTTCCCCGAGGATGGGGAAGAGGTCGTAGGCGTGCTGGATGTCCTTGGCGATGCCTTCGGTGTCCTTGCGGAGGAAGGCGCCGAGGCGGAGGTTGTCCTCGATGGTCATGCGGGGAAAGATGTGGCGGCCTTCGGGGGAGTGCGCCAGGCCGAGCGCGACGATCTGGTCGGCGCGGTACTTGTGGAGCGGTTGCCCGTCGAAGGTGATGGTGCCGGTGAGGGGTTTGAGGAGTCCGCTGAGGGTGCGCAGGGTCGTGGTCTTGCCGGCGCCGTTGGTGCCGATGAGGGTGACGACCTGCCCGGCCTCGACGGTGAAGCTGATGCCCTTGACGGCTTCGATCTTGCCGTAGGCGACGCGGAGGTTGTCGACTTCGAGGAGCGCGGTCACTTGCCGTCCTCCTTCGTGGTGCGGGGGGTCTCGGTCTTCGTGGCCGCGGCTTCGGCGGCCTGGACCTCGGCGAGCGCCTCGTCCTCGGGGGCGGTGTCCATCGGGGTGCCGAGGTAGGCGGCGATGACGCGTTCGTCGGCCTGGACGATGTCGGGGGTGCCTTCGAGGAGTTTCTGCCCCTGGACGAGGACGGCGACGCGGTCGCTGAGGTTGAAGATGAACCGCATGTCGTGCTCGATGACGAGGACGGCGGTGCCCTGCTCGCGGATGGCGAAGACGAGTTCCTCGGTGGCGCGGGTCTCCTGGGGGTTCATCCCGGCGGTGGGTTCGTCGAGGAGGAGGAGTCCGGGGTCGCTGGCGAGGGCGCGGGCGATCTCCAGCTTGCGCTGCTCACCGTAGGGGAGGTTGCGCGAGAGGTGGTCCGCCTTGTGGGCGAGGCCGATGAACTCCAGGAGTTCCATGGCGCGTGCGGTGGAGGCGGCTTCGGCGCGCCGGAAGCCGGGGCCGCGCAGGAGGGCGGAGAAGAGCCCTTCGCGGGTGCGGGTGTGGCGGCCGACGAGGACGTTCTCCAGGACGGTCATGTTGGCGAAGAGCCGGATGTTCTGGAAGGTGCGGGCGATGCCGGCCTTGGTGACGAGGTGGGGTTTGGGCGGGAGGGTCGTGCCCTTGTAGGCGACGCGGCCCTCGGTGGGGACGTAGAGCCCGGTGAGGCAGTTGAAGAAGGTGGTCTTCCCGGCGCCGTTGGGGCCGATGAGGCCGACGATCTCGCCGGTGTTGACGGTGAGCGAGACGTCGCGTACGGCGGTGAGGCCGCCGAAGCGCATGGTGACGCCGGTGGCTTCGAGGACCGCGGTGCCGGTGGGGGCGGGGGTTGTCGTCGTGGTGGTCATGGTGGTCAGGCCCCCGCTTTGGTGACGCCGGTCGCGGCCTCGGGTGCGTTCTCCCCGGTCAGGCGTTGTTCCGGCACGGCGAGTTGGTCGTTCTCGTGGAATTCGAGCTGCTTGCGGCGGTCGGGGACGATGCCCTCGGGGCGCAGGCGCATGAGGAGGATGAGGGCGAGGCCGAAGAGCAGAAGCTGGTACTTCTGCATGAATTCGAGCTTCTCCGGGATGAGGAAGAGCAGTGCGGCGCCGATGAGGGGGCCGGTGATGGTGCCCATGCCGCCGAGGATGACGGCGGCGATGAGGAAGGCCGAGTTGGGCGGGGCGGTCCCGGCGAACTGGTACTGCTCGGGGGTGACGCTGTAGTTGACGTGGGCCTGGACGGTGCCCGCGAGTCCGGCGAGGGTGGCGCCGAGGGCGAAGGCGAGGAGTTTGAGGCGGAAGCCGTTGATGCCCATGGCGGAGGCGGCGGTCTCGTCCTCGCGGATGGCGACCCAGGCGCGGCCGATGCGGGACTGCCCGGAGCGGTGGAAGACGAGGAGGACGATCGCGGTGAACAGGAGCATCAGCAGGAAGTAGTTGCCGGACCTGCCGAGGGGGAGTCCGAGGACGTCGTGGGCCTCGCCGAACTTGAACCCGAAGAGTTCGAGGTCGGGGATGTTGGGGACGCCCTGGGAACCGTTGACGAGGTCGGGGCCGCTGTTGCCGTTGAGGTTGTTCATGGTGATCCGGAAGATTTCCCCGAATCCCAGGGTGACGATGGCGAGGTAGTCGCCGCGCAGGCGCAGGGTCGGTGCGCCGATGACGACGCCGAAGATGAGGGAGACGGCGGCGCCGGTGAGGACGGCGAGGGGGAAGGGGAAGTGGACGCCGATGCTGGACTGGGGCGAGCCGGAGACGAGTGCGGCGGTGTAGGCGCCGACGCCGAGGAAGGCGACGTATCCGAGGTCGAGGAGTCCGGCGAGGCCGACGACGACGTTGAGGCCGAGGGCGACGGTGGCGAAGATCAGGATGTTGGTCCCGATGAGCGCGTAGGTGTCGTTGTCCTGGGTGAAGGGGAAGCAGATCGCGGCGACGAACATCGCGGCGAGGCTGACGGAGCGGTGGCGTGCGGTGAGGCCGGCGAGGCGGCGGAAGAGTCCGGCGCGTGCCAGGGAGAGGGCGCCGAGGGCGACGAGGATGAGGTAGCCGATGAAGAGTTCGGAGTTGGCGCTGTCGATGTCGATGCCGTACGTGAAGACGTAGAGGGCGAGTCCGAAGGCGACGGCGATGAGGAGGATGTCGGCCCAGGCGGGGAGGGTGCGGCTCGGTGCGCGGGGGGCCGGGGCCTTGAGGGTGTGGGTGAGGCGGGCCAGTGCGGTGTCGCCGGGCTGGGGGTCGTAGGGGGTGTCGTCGGGGAGGCCGAAGGCGGCGGCGACGGCGACGAGGGAGCCCACGAGGGAGATCCAGGCGCCGGGGTCGAGGGCGATGAGCCCGTCGAGTTCGACGGCGATGGCGATGACGGTGTAGAGGGTGGCGGTGAGGGTGCCGAGGGCCATGAGGCGTACGGCGCTGTGCGGGCCGCCGGGGGTGAGCCAGCGCAGTCCCGGGGTGCCGAGGGCGGCGAGGGCGAGGAGCGCGGTGAGGAGAGCTCCGGTGAGGGTGATGAGCTGGAGGCCGCCTGGATAGCCGTTGACCGTGAGGTTGCCGGGGAATTCCTCGGTGTAGGTCCAGGAGAGGAAGGTGCCGGCGAAGGCGATGAGGGCGCCCGCGAGGGTGCCGTAGCGGGCGGCGGGGGCGGGGAGTTTCAGCAGCTGGGTGTCGGTCATGGTGTTCACGCCCTGTCCGCGACGCGTTCGCCCAGGAGACCCTGGGGCCTGATGAGAAGGACGACGATGAGGAGCACGAAGGCCCAGACGTCCTTCCAGGCGCCGCCGCCGAAGAGGTCCATGCCGGGGACGTCGCCCATGTAGCCGGTGGCGAGGGATTCGGCGATGCCGAGGACGAGTCCGCCGAGCATGGCTCCGTAGAGGTTGCCGATGCCGCCGAGTACGGCGGCGGTGAAGGCTTTGAGGCCCATGATGAAGCCCATGCGGAAGCCGATCTGGCCGTTGTGCAGGCCGTAGCCGACGGCGGCGACGGCGGCGAACGCGGCACCGATGGCGAAGGCCATGACGATGATGCGGTCGGTGTTGATGCCCATGAGCTTGGCGGTGTCGGGGTCCTGGGCGGTGGCCTGCATGCCGCGTCCGGAGCGGGTGCGGTTGACGAACCAGCCGAGGGCGATCATGCAGACGGGCGCGGCGATGATGACGAAGAGGTCGCCGCGCTGCACGGTGGCGCCGAGGACGTGGAAGGGGTCGCCGTGGAACTGGGGGAAGGAGATGTCGGACTTGGCGTCGGGGTAGAAGGCCCAGACGAGTTGCTGGAGGAAGAGGGAGAGCCCGATGGCGGTGATGAGGGGGGCGAGGCGGGGGGCGCCGCGCAGGGGGCGGTAGGCGAAGCGTTCCGCCGCGGTGCCCACGAGGACGGAGCAGAGGATGCCGCCGAGGATCATGAGGGGGATGACGGCGGCGAGCGAGGAGCCGTCGGGCAGGAGGGTCCAGACGGTGTAGGCGCCGAATCCTCCGATCATGAATATCTCGCCGTGGGCGAAGTTGATGAGCTGGACAATGCCGTAGACCATCGTGTAGCCGATCGCGATGAGTCCGTACATCGCGCCGAGGATGAGTCCATTGGCCAGCTGTTGCGGCAGTTCGTGCACCGCAGGGCCTCCGTGGAGTGGTCGGATAAGGGTGCGCCGCGCGGGACGCTGTGTGCATCCCGCGCGGCGTGGTGGGGTGCCCGGTGCCGGGCGGGTGGGGCGGGGTGACGGGCGCTCGGGGGCCGTGGGTGGGGCCCCTCAGCGGGTCACGGCTTGTAGACCTCGCTCTTCTTGGGCACCCACTTGCCGCCCTCGACCTGGTAGGCGGTCATCATCGTGTTGGTGGTGTCGCCGTACTCGTCGAAGGAGATGTCGCCGGTGACGCCGGAGAACTTGACGGTGCTCATGGCTTCGAGGACCTTGGCACGGGCGTCGGAGGGGAGCTTGCCGTCGTTGTCGGCGGCGACCTTCTTGACGGCCTCGATGATGGACCAGGCGGCGTCGTAGGTGCCGCCGCCGTACGCCTCGTAGCCGTCCTTGTAGCCGGCGGCGTCGTAGTCGGAGATGAACTTCTTCGCCGAGTCGAGCTGTTCGACGGGGGCGCCGACGGAGGTCGCGAGGTCGCCCTGGGCCTTCTTGTTGAGCTTGATGAAGTCGGCGGCGTAGATGCCGTCGCCGCCCATGAGGGGGATCTTGGCGCCGCTGTCCTTGAGCTGCTGGCTCAGGGGGCCGGCGGCGGGGTACTCGCCGCCGTAGTAGACGGCCTTGGCGCCGGTCTTCTTGACCTTGGCGACGACGGAGTTGAAGTCGCGGTCGTCGGGGTTGATGTGGTCGGCGCCGACGATCTTGCCGCCGAGCTTGGTGAAGGTGTCCTTGAAGGAGGCGGCGAGGCCGGCGCCGTAGGTCTTCTGGTCGTCGATCAGGTAGACCTTGTTGATCTTCGCCGTGTCGTGGAGGTACTTGGCGGCGAAGGAGCCCTGGATCTGGTCGGTCGTCGCGGTGCGGAAGAAGGAGGCGAAGGGGCGCTTCTTGTCGCCGCTCTTCCAGTTGTCGCCCTGGGTCAGCTCGGTGCCGGTGTTGGCGGGGGAGACCTGGGTGAGCTTCGCGTCGTTGAAGGGCTTCTGCATCGACTGCGAGACGTTGGAGTTCAGCGGGCCGACGACGCCGAGGACGTCCTTGTTGCCGATGAACTTGGTGGCGTTCTGCTGGCCGATGGTCGGCTGGGCCTGGTCGTCGAGCGCCTGGATCTTGAACTGGAAGCCGGGAACGAGGTCCTGCTTGTTGGCGATCTTGGTGGCGAGTTCGGCGGAGTTGCGGATGCCGAGGCCGAGGGCGGAGAGGTCGCCGGTGATGGGTGCGTCGACGCCGATGACGACGGTGGTCTTCTTGCCGCCGCTCGAACCGCCCTTGTCGTCGCCGGAGTCGTCGTCGCGCGAGCCGCAGGCGCTGAGGGTGAGTGCCCCGGTGGTCAGGACGGTGGTGAGGATGAGCAAGGAACGGTGTCGCACGGATGGGTCCTTTCCCTGGCGCGGCCTCCTCGCTGGAGGTGCCGTGTCGATCGCGCCGGGCAGGACGGTGGTGCTCGGTGGTGCGGTGGTGCTCGGGGTGGTGCTGCCCGGCGTAATGGTGACTGGCCGTGACTCTAAGCGCAGGTGAAGGGGTGTGGGGTGGGGAGCGGACAGGATGTGACTGTCTTGTTATGCGAGAAGGGGGTGGGGTTTCGGGAGTGGGGGGTGTTTGTTCCGCATTCTGAGAACTCCCTGCATGTGTAAGCAACTTAAAGGGGTTTTGGTACTGGCGGCGGTCTGTCCCGTGGTGCCCGGGGTGGCGGTTGGGGGTCGTTTTGGTGCGTGAACGGGGTGTGCGGGCCGTATTGCGTACGTGTTACGCAACGTGACGAACGGCGGGCGCGAAACGGGCGCCCCGCGGGCCGGTGCGGGCCGGGTTCCGGGGTCGGGTGTCCGGTGGGCGGTGTACGGGTGCGGAAATGCGAACGGCGGGGCCCGCACCCGGTGTTGGGGCGGGCCCGCCGCGGCGGGGTGCGGTGTTCAGGCGGTCGCGGGGGGTCGCGGAGCGTCGCGCAGGAGGCAGGTCAGGCGGGCCGAGCAGACGCGTCGGCCGCTCTCGTCGGTGATGACGATCTCGTACGTGGCGGTGGAGCGGCCCCGGTGCACGGGGGTCGCCGTGCCGGTGACGTGGCCGCTGGAGAGGCCGCGGTGGTGGGTGCAGTTGAGGTCCACGCCGACGGCGACCTTCTCGGGGCCGCCGTGGAGCATGGCCCCGACGGAGCCGAGGGTCTCGGCGAGCACGGCGGAGGCGCCACCGTGCAGGAGACCGTAGGGCTGCGTGTTGCCCTCGACGGGCATGGTGCCGACGACCTTCTCGGGGGCGGCCTCCACGACCTCGATGCCCATACGGGTGCCGAGGTGGCCCGCCGAGAAGTAGGAGGGGAGGTCGACGCCGAGGCTGCTGAAGCGGTCGAGGACTTCCTGGGGGAACTTCACACCGCGGTGCTCGCCCATGTGCGGCTCCGTTTCTGTCGCGTCTGCCGCGTGGCCCGCGCGGCCACGCCGCCCGCGGCGGGTGCCGCGCGCGGTTCTGTCCTATCAGGTGGGCTGAGCGAACGCTTAGTGCGCTTGGTCACGTGCCCGGCGCCCCGGAACCTGTCGCGCCCCCGCCCGAGCGGCGCCCCGGCCGGAAAAGCGCGGACGTGTTTAATGAAGAGATGTTTGATCACGAGAAGTTGGGCGCGTCCGATCTCTCCACAGCCCCTCTGTGCCTGGGCGGCAACGTCTTCGGCTGGACGGCCGACCGCGAACAGTCCTTCGCCGTGCTCGACGCCTACGCCGCCGCGGGCGGGAACTTCGTCGACACCGCCGACTCGTACATGTACCAGTTCCCCGGGAACGACCCCGGACAGTCCGAGCGGATCATCGCCGCCTGGCTCGCCGCACGCGGCAACCGGGACGACATCGTCGTCGCCACGAAGGTCGGCGACCACCCCGAGCGCAAGGGCCTCGCCCCCGACAACATCCGCGCCGCGCTCGACGACTCGCTGCGCAGGCTCGGCACCGACCACGTCGACCTCTACTACGCGCACTTCGACGACGAGTCCGTGTCCGTCGAGGACATCGTCACGACGTTCGACGAGCTGGTACGGGCCGGGAAGACCCGGGCGCTCGGGGCGTCCAACATCTCCCCGGCACGGCTCGACGCCATGCTGCGCTTCGCCCGCGCCGAGGGCCTCGCGCGCTTCGAGGTGCTCCAGCCCCAGTACAACCTCGTCTCGCGCGACACCTACGAGGGCGAGCGCCGCGACCTCGTCGCCCGCGAGGGACTGGCCTGCGTCCCCTACTTCGCCCTCGCCTCCGGCTTCCTCACCGGGAAGTACGAGCCGGGGACCACGGGCCGGTACGCGCGCGACGTACCGGGGCTCGCCGGCGGCTACGCCGGTACCGAGCGCGGCACCAAGGTCCTCGCCGCCATGAAGGAGATCGCGGCGGCGCACGGTACGGAGCTCGCCACCGTCGCCCTCGCCTGGCTCGCCCAGCAGCCCACGGTGGCCGCGCCGATCGCCTCCGCGCGCACGGTGGAGCAGGTCCCCGCCCTCGTGGCCCTCGCGGACCTGCGGCTCACCGGGGACGAACTCCAGGCCCTGGACACGGCCTCCGCCTGACGGCCCCCGCCCGCCGCCGCCCCCGTACGGACGCGCCCGCTCAGTCGGCGGGCGTGTCCGTACGGGACGGTTCGAGGCGTACCACGAGGGACTTCGACGCGGGCGTGTTGCTCGTGTCGGCCGTCGCGTCGAGCGGGACGAGGACGTTGGTCTCGGGGTAGTAGGCGGCGGCGCAGCCCCGGGCTGTCGGGTAGTGGACGACGCGGAAGCCGGGCGCCCGGCGCTCGGTGCCGTCGCGCCACTCGCTCACGAGGTCCGCGTACGCCCCGTCCTCGTACCCGAGCGCGGTCGCGTCCTCGGGGTGGACGAGGACGACGCGGCGGCCGTTCGTGATGCCGCGGTAGCGGTCGTCGAGCCCGTAGATCGTGGTGTTGTACTGGTCGTGCGAGCGCAGCGTCTGGAGCAGGAGGCGCCCGGCCGGCAGGCGCGGGTACTCGACGGGCGCGGCGGTGAAGTTGGCCTTGCCCGTCGCGGTGGGGAAGCGGCGCTCGTCGCGCGGGGCGTGCGGGAGGGCGAAGCCGCCGGGGTGGGCGACGCGCGCGTTGAAGTCCTCGAAGCCGGGGACCACGCGGGCGATGCGGTCCCGTACGCGCCCGTAGTCGGCGGCGAACTCCTCCCAGGGCAGCGGCGAAGCGGGGCGCACGGCGCGGGCGAGGCGGGCCACGATCGCGGGCTCGGAGAGCAGCGCGGGGCTCGCGGGGGCGAGGCGTCCGCGCGAGGCGTGGACCATGCCCATGGAGTCCTCGACGGTGACGAACTGCTCGCCGCCCGCCCGGACGTCGCGCTCGGTGCGGCCGAGCGTGGGGAGGATCAGCGCGCGGGCCCCGGTGACGACGTGCGAGCGGTTGAGCTTCGTGGAGACGTGCACGGTGAGGCGGGCGCGGCGCATCGCGGCCTCGGTGACGTCGGTGTCCGGCGATGCGGCGACGAAGTTGCCGCCCATCGCGAGGAAGACCTTCGCCTCGCCGTCGCGCAGCGCGCGGATGGCGCGGACGACGTCGTAGCCGTGCGCGCGGGGCGGGGCGAAGCCGAACTCGCGCTCCAGGGCGTCGAGAAAGGCGGGCGCGGGGCGTTCGAAGATGCCCATCGTGCGGTCGCCCTGCACGTTGGAGTGCCCGCGCACGGGGCAGACGCCCGCGCCGGGGCGGCCGATGTTGCCCCGCAGCAGCAGGAAGTTGACGACCTCGCGGATCGTGGGCACGGAGTGCTTGTGCTGCGTGAGGCCCATCGCCCAGCACACGATGGTGCGTTCGGAGGCGAGGACGAGGCGCAGCGCCTCCTCGACGTCGGCGCGGGCGAGGCCCGTCGCGGCGAGGGTCTCGTCCCAGTCGGCCTCGCGCGCGGCCTTCGCGAAGTCCTCGAAGCCGTGCGTGTGCTCCGCGACGAAGGAGTCGTCGAGCGCGCCCTCGGTCTCCAGGATCAGCTTGTTGAGGAGGCGGAAGAGGGCCTGGTCGCCGCCGATGCGGATCTGGAGGAAGAGGTCGGTGAGCGCGGTGCCGCTCGCGAGGCCCTTGGGGGTCTGCGGGTTCTTGAACCGTTCGAGTCCGGCTTCGGGCAGCGGGTTGACGCTGATGATCTTCGCGCCGCCCGCCTTCGCCTTCTCCAGTGCGGAGAGCATCCGGGGGTGGTTGGTGCCCGGGTTCTGGCCCGCGACGATGATCAGGTCGGCCCGGTGGAGGTCCTCCAGCGAGACGCTGCCCTTGCCGACGCCGATCGTCTCGGAGAGCGCGGAACCGCTCGACTCGTGGCACATGTTGGAGCAGTCCGGCAGGTTGTTCGTACCGAACTCGCGGGCGAAGAGCTGGTAGAGGAACGCGGCCTCGTTGCTCGTGCGGCCCGAGGTGTAGAAGACGGCCTCGTCGGGCGAGCCGAGCGCGGTCAGCTCCTCGGCGACGATGCGGAAAGCCTCGTCCCAGCTCACGGGCGTGTAGTGCGAGGCGCCCTCGGCGAGGTGCATGGGCCCGGTGAGGCGGCCCTGCTGGCCGAGCCAGTAGCCGCTGCGCTCCGCGAGGTCCGCGACGGAGTGCGCGGCGAAGAAGTCCGGGCCCACGCGGCGCAGCGTCGCCTCCTCCGCGACGGCCTTCGCGCCGTTCTCGCAGAACTCGGCGGTGTGCCGCTTGTCGCCCTCGGGCCAGGCGCAGCCGGGGCAGTCGAAGCCGTCTTTCTGGTTGACCCGCAGGAGCGTGAGCGCGGTGCGCCGGAGCCCCATCTGCTGCTGCGCGATGCGCAGCGAGTGCCCGACGGCCGGCAGCCCGGCCGCGGTGTGTCGCGGGGCGGTGACGCGCGGTGCGTCCTGGGCCGGGTCGCTCGCGGGCGGCTTCGTCGCCATGGGTCCCTCCGCTGCTCGTACGTACCGCTTCGATCCTCGCACGGCGGGCGGGGGACGTACGGGGCCGGGGCTGGGCTTTTCCGCGGAGGGAGGGCGCTTTTCCGGGGCGGGGCGGCGCTTTTCCGGGGCGGGGCGGCGCGTTTCCGCGGCCGGCGGCGCTGTTCCGGCGGCGGTACGCGGACGGGGGCGCCCCTGTGCCGGAGGGCTCCGCCGCGTCCCCTTGCCGCCGCCGTCCGCGTCGCGCGGTCCGGGCTGTCGGTGCTCCGTGGCAGGATCGGGGGCGTGGCACAGACAGCAGCGAAGAAGAAGTCCGCGACCGCCGAGCAGAGCCCCGCCAAGGGGGGTGGCGGCCGTCCCAGGCTCATGCTCATGGACGGGCACTCCCTGGCGTACCGGGCGTTCTTCGCGCTGCCCGCGGAGAATTTCACGACGTCCACCGGGCAGCCGACGAACGCGATCTACGGATTCGCCTCGATGCTCGCGAACACGCTGCGCGACGAGCAGCCCACGCATTTCGCGGTCGCCTTCGACGTCTCGCGCAAGACGTGGCGGGCCGAGGAGTTCACCGAGTACAAGGCGAACAGGGCGAAGACCCCCGACGAGTTCCGCGGGCAGGTCGAGCTGATCGGCGAACTGCTCGACACGATGCACGCGGACCGCTTCGCCGTCGAGGGCTTCGAGGCGGACGACATCATCGCGACGCTGGCCACGCAGGCGGAGGCGGCCGGTTTCGACGTCCTCATCGTCACGGGCGACCGGGACTCCTTCCAGCTCGTCTCGGAGCACACGACCGTGCTCTACCCGACGAAGGGCGTCTCCGAGCTGACCCGCTACACCCCCGAGAAGGTCGAGGAGCGGTACGGGCTCACCCCCGCCCAGTACCCGGACTTCGCCGCGCTGCGCGGCGACCCCTCCGACAACCTGCCCGGCATCCCCGGCGTCGGCGAGAAGACGGCGGCGAAGTGGATCACGCAGTTCGGCTCCTTCGCGGAGCTCGTCGAGCGCGCCGAGGAGGTCAAGGGCAAGGCCGGGCAGAACTTCCGGGACCACCTGGAGGCCGTGAAGCTCAACCGGCGGCTCACCGAGATGGTCAGGGACGTCCCCCTCGACAAGGCCCCCGAGGACCTGGAGCGCGCCGCGTACGACCGCAAGCAGCTCGCCGTCCTCCTCGACACCCTGGAGATCCGCAACCCCTCGCTGCGCGAGCGGCTGCTCGCCGTCGACCCCGGCGCCGAGCAGGAGCAGGAGCCGGTCACGGAGGACGTCGCGCTGGACGCGACGCTCGTCCCGGCGAACGGGAAGCTCGCGCCCTGGCTGGAGGAGCACGGCAACGCGGTGCTCGGCGTGGCCACGGTCGACACGTGGAAGCTCGGCGCGGGCGAGGTCGCCGAGGTGGCGCTCGCCGCCGCAGGCGGGGCCGCCGCCTGGTTCGAGCCCTCCTCGCTCGACGAGGACGACGAGCGGGCCTTCGCCGACTGGCTCGGCGACCCGGAGCGCCCCAAGGTCATGCACGACGCGAAGGGCCTCATGCGCGTCTTCGGCGAGCACGGCATGACGGTCGCGGGCGTCGCGATGGACACGGCGCTCAGCGCGTACCTCGTCAAGCCGGGCCGCCGCACCTTCGCGCTCGACGCGCTGTCCCTCGAATACCTGGGCCGCGAGCTGGTCCCCGCGCAGGAGTCGGACGGGCAGCTCGCCTTCGGCGCCGACGACGAGACCCAGGCGCGCACCCTCATGGTCGAGGCCCGCACGATCCTCGACCTCGGCACGGCCCTCGGCGCGCGCCTGCCCGAGGTCGGCGCGGAAGGACTGCTCACCGACATCGAGCTGCCCACCTCGGCGCTCCTCGCCCGCATGGAGCGCGCCGGGATCGCCGCCGACCGCGCGCACCTGGAGGAGATGGAGCGGCAGTTCGCGGGCGCCGTCGAGCAGGCGGTGCGCGAGGCGCACGCCGCGGTCGGGCACGAGTTCAACCTCGGCTCGCCCAAGCAGCTCCAGGAAGTCCTCTTCGGCGAGCTGAACCTGCCGAAGACCCGCAAGACGAAGACCGGTTACACGACGGACGCCGACTCCCTCGCCTGGCTCGCGGGCCAGACGGAGCACGAGCTGCCGGTCCTCATGCTCCGCCACCGCGAGCAGGCGAAGCTGCGGAGCACGGTCGAGGGGCTCATCAAGTCCATCGCCCCCGACGGCCGTATCCACACGACGTTCAACCAGACCGTCGCCGCCACGGGCCGGCTCTCCTCGACGGACCCGAACCTCCAGAACATCCCCGTGCGCACCGACGAGGGCCGCGCGATCCGCCGCGGCTTCGTCGTCGGCGAGGGCTACGAGGCCCTCATGACCGCCGACTACAGCCAGATCGAACTGCGCGTCATGGCGCACCTCTCGGAGGACGAGGGGCTCATCGCCGCCTTCACCTCGGGCGAGGACCTGCACCGCACGGTCGCCGGGTACGTCTTCAACGTCGAACCGGCCGCCGTCGACGCCGAGATGCGGCGCAAGATCAAGGCCATGTCGTACGGGCTCGCCTACGGCCTCTCCGCCTTCGGCCTCTCGCAGCAGCTCGGCATCGAGGCCGGCGAGGCACGCGCCCTCATGGACACGTACTTCGAGCGCTTCGGCGGCGTACGCGACTACCTGCACCGCGTCGTCGAGGAGGCGCGCGCCACCGGCTACACGGCGACGATGCTCGGCCGCCGCCGCTACCTGCCCGACCTCAACAGCGACAACAGGCAGCGCCGCGAGGCCGCCGAGCGCATGGCGCTCAACGCGCCGATCCAGGGCACGGCCGCCGACATCGTGAAGATCGCGATGCTCGGCGTGGACCGCGCGCTGCGCGAGGCGGAGCTGACCTCGCGGATGCTGCTCCAGGTCCACGACGAAATCGTCCTCGAACTCGCCCCGGGCGAACGCGAGCCGGTCGAGGAGATCCTGCGCCGCGAGATGGCCGCGGCGGCCCAACTGCGCGCCCCGCTCACGGTCTCGGTCGGCGTCGGCCGGGACTGGGAGGCGGCGGCGCACTGAGGGGGAGGGGCGCGGGGGTACGGAGGTACGGGGCGGCTCGGGTCGCCCGGTATGCCCCGTACCCCGCGCCCGCGAAACGCCCGCCGTCGCACCCCGCCGCCCCGCCGCCGCACCTCGCGGCCCCGCTCGCGCCGCCCGTGTCCGCGCGTTCACTCCCTGTCGGCGCGGGCTGAACAGGGGGCGAAATGGCGAGGGCGAGTTATGGCCAAGTGGTGAAAGCCGGTCACCCTCGTCTGCCCGGGTGCGGGAAGTTGTCGTAGTGTCACCTGGGTCAACACGCCTGAGAGCGTGGCGGGCGGCGGACGGGAGGGGCGGACCGGGATGGCGGCGCAATTCGGGATACGGCTGCGCAAGGGGGCCGCGGCGACGGCGGTCACGGCGGCGGTGATGGCGGCGCTCGCCGGCTCACAGGCGCCCGGCGCGGTCAAGGACCTGCCCGGCGGCACGAGCCACTCGGCCGAGGCGGGCGACCAGCTCCCGCCGAGCGACGACCACTACTACACCGACCTGCCCCCGATCCGCCC
The DNA here is from genome assembly GCF_000213055.1 of Streptomyces sp. Tu6071. Lineage (NCBI taxonomy): Bacteria > Bacillati > Actinomycetota > Actinomycetes > Kitasatosporales > Streptomycetaceae > Streptomyces > Streptomyces sp. Tu6071. The sequence goes on from NZ_CM001165.1 coordinate 6,179,595, forward strand.
CGGCGACCCCCAGTCCTCGCACGACCTGCCGGGCGCGCGGCAGCCGGGCGACACGGCCGACCCCGCCGACGCGCAGGCCGGCATCCCCGCCACCGTGCTCGCCGCCTACAAGAAGGCCGAGACCGAACTCGCCCGCACGCGCGGCGAGTGCAAGCTTCCCTGGCAACTGCTCGCCGCGATCGGCCACGTCGAGTCCGGCCACGCGCGCGGCGGGAAGGTCGACGCGGACGGCACCACGATCGGCAGGATTCTCGGCCCCCAGCTCAACGGCCAGGGCTTCGCGCTCATCCAGGACACCGACCAGGGCCGCTACGACGGCGACACGACGCACGACCGCGCGGTCGGCCCCATGCAGTTCATCCCCTCCACCTGGGCCGGATCGGGGCGCGACGGCAACGGCGACGGCATCGAGGACCCGAACAACGTCTACGACGCCGCCCTCGCCGCCGGCTACTACCTGTGCGGAGACGGCCGCGACCTCGCCACGAGCGACGGCATGCGCGCCGCGATCCTCAGCTACAACCACTCCTCGGAGTACCTCGCGACGGTCCTGACCTGGTACGACTTCTACCGCGACGGAGCCCACGAAGTCCCCGACGGCACCGGGCCGCTGCCCAGCCGCCCCCACACCCCGACCGCGCCGAGCAGCCCTTCGACGCCGCCGTCGACCCCGCCCTCCGTACGCCCGAGCCCGCCCGGCCACTCCACCTCGCCCACGCCCCCGCACGGCTCGACGCCCCCCGCGACGAAGCCGCCCACGAGCCCCGGCACGCCGAGCACACCCCCCACGACGCCCCCGACCACCCCGCCCACCACGCCGAAGCCCCCCGCCGAGCGCGTCACCGCCCTCACGAAGACCGGGCCCGCGACGCTCGCGACGCTCACCGGGCTCGACTTCGACGTACGGCCCGCCGTGCGCGCGCTCGACCACGAGGGCAAGCCGGTGGCCGGGCTCAAGGTCACCTTCGGCGTCGTCGGCGACACCGACGCGCGCTTCTCCGGCGCGAAGAGCGTCGTCGTCACGACCAACGCGCAGGGCACGGCGACGGCCCCCACCCTCACCGCGGGCAAGAGCGCCGGCAAGTTCACCGTCCGCGCGAGCCTCGCCTCCGGCAAGCCCGGCCCCGTCGACTTCGCGGCCACGGTCACCGAACCCGCCGCCGACACCCTCAAGCCGGTGGACGACAAGGCCACGTACGAGGCGAAGGCCGGTGACGCCTTCGAGAAGAGCCCCGACCTCCGGGCGAGCCTCGACGGGAAGACCGTCGCGGGCGTCCGCACGACCGTCACGGTCCTCGACAAGGACGGCAAGGAACTCGCCGAGGACACCGGCCCGTACGCACTCGACGCCGACGACGAGAAGACCCGCGCCCTCACCCTCGTGAGCGACAAGGACGGCGTCCTCCACCTGCCCAACCTCCACGCGGGGGACCAGCCGGGCACCTACGTCCTGCGGTTCACCGCGGGCAAGGCCACGGCGGACGTCGGACTGACCGTGACGGACCCGAAGGCGGAGGAACCCGGCGAAGGGGGCTCCGCGAGCCCGGAGCCCGGCACGGGGAGCGAGAGCCCGGCCGCGTAGGAGACCTCCGGCAGGCGGTTCCGCGCGGGTAGGCGACCCGCGCGGCACCGCCTCAGGGACGCTCCGGCCACGCGTGCTTCGGGTACCGCCCGCGCAGGTCCGCCCGCACGGCCCGGTAACCGTCCGCCCAGAAGGACTCCAGATCCGAGGTCACCGCGGCGGGCCGCCCCGCCGGGGACAGCAGGTGCACCCGCACCGGCACCCCCGCCACGCGCGGCGTCTCCCGCACCCCGAACAACTGCTGCACCCGCGCGGCGAGCACCGGCGGCTCACCGCTCCCGCCCTCCGGATAGGCCAGCCGCACCCGCCGCCCGTCCGGCAGTTCCACCGACTCCGGCGCGAGTTCCGCGAGCCGCCCCGCCTGCCCCGAGGCCCAGGGCAGCAACCTCCGCAGCGCCTCCGCCACCTTCACCCGCGCCAGATCCGCGCGCCGCCGCGCCCGCGACAGCTCCGGCTCCAGCCACTCCTCCGCCCGCGCGAGGAGCGCCGCGTCCGACACGTCCGCCCACGGCTCGCCCAGCACCCCGCGCAGGAACGCCATCCGCGCCCGCAGCCCCCGCGCCCCCGGCGTCCACTCCAGGAGCCCCAGCCCCGTCTCCGCGAGCCCTTCGAGCAACGCGGCCCGTACCAGGACGGGTTCGGGGCGTGCGAGATTCCGCTCCCGCAGCACGACCGCGCCGAGACGGCTCACCTCACGGGCCCGCACGTCCCCATCCGCCCAGCGCACCTCCTGCCCCTCCGCGAACAAGGGCGCGGCGGTCTCCCGGGCCGTCCGCTCGTCGATCGCCGCCGCGAGCCGTACCCGCGCCGAGGCCGCGCCCGCCGGACGGTCGGCGACCGCGACGGCGAGCCAGGACGCCTCGCGCAGCCGGGACTCCCGCTCCGGCTCGGCGCCCGTCCCCGACACCATGAGGAAGCCGCCGCCGCGCGCCCGCGCGACCCGCTCCGGGTGCGCGAGCGCCGTCACGACCCCGGCCGCCGCGTCCTCCGCCACCAGGGCGTCCCCCGCGTCGGCCCCCGCCTGCCGCAACGCCCCGCGCAGCCGCCGCACTTCCTGCCGCCACCGGCCCCCGTACCCGTCACCGCCCTGCCGGGCCCGCCGCAGCACGAGCGCCAGCTCGTCCCCGTACGCGCGCGGCGGCTCCTCGCTCAGCAACGCCACGTACTCCGCCGCGAGCCGCCCCCCGACCTCGGCGGCGCCGTCGAGCAGCGCGCGCCCCAGCCGCGGGTGCAGGCCCAGCCGCGCGAGCCGCTCCCCGCGCGCCGTCGCCCTCCCGTCCGCGCCCGTCGCCCCGAGCGCCGCGAGCACCGAGCGCGCCGCGGCGAGCGCCCCGGCCGGAGGCGGGTCGAGCAGCGCGAGCGAGGACGCGTCGGGGTCGCCCCAGCACGCCGCCTGGAGCGCGAAGGACGTCAGGTCGGCGACGGCGATCTCCGGCGAGGGGAAGGCCGTCATGCGGTGCTCCTCGGCCCGGTCCCAGCAGCGGTAGGCGGTCCCCGGGGCCTCCCGCCCGGCACGGCCCGCGCGCTGCGCGGCGGCGGCCAGCGAGGCCCGTACGGTCGTGAGCGCCGCGAGCCCGCGCGCGTGGTCGACGCGTGGCTCGCGCGCGAGCCCCGAGTCCACGACGACGCGCACCCCCGGCACGGTCAGCGAGGACTCGGCGACGGAGGTCGCGAGCACGACCCTGCGCCGCGTGCTGGGCCCGGCGAGCACCGCGTCCTGCGTCTCGGCCGGAGCACGCCCGTGCACCTGGAGCACCTCGAGATCCGGCTCCCCGGCGAGCAGCCCCGCGACCTTCGCGAGCTCGCCGACGCCCGGCAGGAAGCACAGCACGTCGCCGCTCCGCTCGGCGAGCGCCTGCCGCACGACGGCGGCGACGTGCTGGAGCTGAGCCGGGTCCACGCGCAGCCCGAGCGGCGGCCGGAAGGGCCGCCGCGGCGGCGCCCACACGGTCTCCACGGGGAACGAGACCCCCTCGGCGCCCACGACGGGCGCCCCGCCGAGCAGCCGCGCCCAGCCCTCCGCGTCCGTCGTCGCCGAAGCGGCGAGCAGCCGCAACCCGGGGCGCAGCGCCGCCCGTACGTCGAGGAGGAAAGCCGTGGCCGTGTCCGCGTCGAGGTGCCGCTCGTGGCACTCGTCGAGGATCACGACGTCCACGCCCGCGAGTTCCTGGTCGCGCTGGAGCCGCTGGAGCAGGACGCCCGTCGTGACGACCTCGACGCGGGTACGGGGCCCCGTGCGCCGCTCGCCGCGCACGCGGAAGCCGACGTGCTCGCCCACCTCCTCGCCGAGCAGCCACGCCATGCGCCGCGCGGCGGCCCGGACCGCGATCCTGCGCGGCTCCGCGACGAGCACCCGCCGCTCGGGAGCCCCGTCGCCGAGCAGCCCCGCGAGGGCGAGCGGCACGAGCGTCGTCTTGCCACTGCCCGGGGGCGCGGTGAGCACCGCCGTACCGCCCGCGCCGTCCCCGTACAACGCGGTGGCGAGCGCGGGCAGCGCGGTGCGGACGGGCAGGGCGTCGAGCGCGGCGGTACGGATCACGGGCCCAGTCTCGCGCAGCGGGCGCTCAGGCGGTGGTCAGGCGTCCTTCTCGCACACGAAGATCGCCGTGCCCGGGATGAGATGCCCGCGCAGCGGCGACCAGCCGCCCCACTCCTGCGTGTTCCACTCCGGCCACTCCGGCTCGACGAGGTCCACGAGCCGCAGCCCCGCGCGCACGACGTCGCGGACGCGGTCCCCGACCGTGCGGTGGTGCTCGACGTACACCGCCTCGCCCTCCTCGTCCTCCTCCACATAGGGAGTGCGGTCGAAGTACGAGCCCGAGACGCTCAGCCCCTCGGGGCCGGGCTCGTCGGGGAAGGCCCAGCGCATCGGGTGGGTCACCGAGAACACGAAGCGCCCGCCGGGCCGCAGCACGCGCCGCACCTCGCGCAGCACCCGCACCGGGTCGGCGACGAACGGGAGCGCCCCGTACGCGGAACAGACCAGGTCGAAGGAGGAGCCGGCGAAGGGCAGCGCGCTCGCGTCCGCCTCGACGAGCGGGAAGCGCGCGGAGTGCTCCTCGGCGATGCGCAGCGCGTGCTGGAGCTGGCGGTGCGCCAGGTCCAGCGCGACGGGGCGCGCGCCCTGCGCGGCGAGCCACCGCGAGCACTGCGCCGCGCCCGCGCCGATCTCCAGGACGTCCTTGCCCGCCAGCTCCTCCGCAGGGCCGAGGAGCTGCGCCTCCACCTCGTCGAGCCCCTCGGGGCCCCAGACGAAACGGTCGTCGCCGAGGAAGGTGCCGTGCTCGGCCTGGTACTCGTCCGCGTTGCCGTTCCACCAGCCGCGGTTGGCGCGGCTGCTCTCGGTGACGCTCGCGGCACGCCGCGTGGCGGTGACGGTCTCGTCCTCGGCGGTCTCGCCTGCCGGGTCGAAGGGGGTCTGGGGGGCTTGGATGATGTGCTCCATCGTCGTACTGTTCGCTCCAGCCGTCGCCGCCGCGTCCCCAAGGGGGCGCCGTGTGCCGGGAATGCGGGGATCGCCCTCGCGTGGGCGCCTTCGCGCATTGACCCTGTCCGGCTGCCCCCGTATGCTACAAGTTGCGCTGCGAGCCTGCGCTCCTCAGACCTAGCAGGCGGTGCTCGCATCTGTTGTTTGTCTCGCGGTTCGAGGCGGTCGGCCCCTGGGGGCGGCGGTCGCGTACCGCTCGGGCTCCACGGTGCGAAATGGGCTCCAGCGCTAGCAGTGCCTACGACTTCAATGTCCGTACCGGAGCCCTTACCCACATGACGAGCAGCACCGAGACCACCGCCACCACCCCGCAGGTAGCGGTCAACGACATCGGTAACGAGGAAGCCTTCCTCGCCGCGATCGACGAGACGATCAAGTACTTCAACGACGGCGACATCGTCGACGGCGTCATCGTGAAGGTCGACCGGGACGAGGTCCTGCTCGACATCGGTTACAAGACCGAAGGCGTCATCCCCTCCCGCGAGCTTTCGATCAAGCACGACGTCGACCCCAACGAGGTCGTCAAGGTCGGCGACGAGATCGAGGCCCTTGTTCTCCAGAAGGAGGACAAGGAGGGTCGGCTCATCCTGTCCAAGAAGCGTGCGCAGTACGAGCGCGCCTGGGGCACGATCGAGAAGATCAAGGAAGAGGACGGCATCGTCACCGGTACCGTCATCGAGGTCGTCAAGGGTGGTCTCATCCTCGACATCGGCCTCCGAGGCTTCCTCCCGGCCTCCCTGGTCGAGATGCGCCGCGTCCGCGACCTCCAGCCCTACGTGGGCAAGGAGCTCGAGGCGAAGATCATCGAGCTGGACAAGAACCGCAACAACGTGGTCCTGTCCCGCCGTGCCTGGCTGGAGCAGACCCAGTCCGAGGTGCGCCAGACCTTCCTCACGACCCTCCAGAAGGGTCAGGTCCGCTCCGGCGTCGTCTCCTCCATCGTCAACTTCGGTGCCTTCGTGGACCTGGGTGGCGTGGACGGCCTCGTGCACGTCTCCGAGCTGTCCTGGAAGCACATCGACCACCCCTCCGAGGTTGTCGAGGTCGGCCAGGAAGTCACCGTCGAGGTTCTCGACGTGGACATGGACCGCGAGCGTGTCTCCCTGTCGCTCAAGGCGACGCAGGAAGACCCGTGGCAGCAGTTCGCCCGGACGCACCAGATCGGTCAGGTCGTCCCCGGCAAGGTCACCAAGCTCGTTCCCTTCGGCGCGTTCGTCCGCGTCGACGAGGGCATCGAGGGCCTGGTCCACATCTCCGAGCTGGCCGAGCGCCACGTGGAGATCCCGGAGCAGGTCGTCCAGGTCAACGACGAGATCTTCGTCAAGGTCATCGACATCGACCTGGAGCGCCGCCGCATCAGCCTCTCGCTGAAGCAGGCCAACGAGGCCTTCGGCGCCGACCCGGCCTCGGTCGAGTTCGACCCGACCCTGTACGGCATGGCCGCGTCCTACGACGACCAGGGCAACTACATCTACCCCGAGGGCTTCGACCCCGAGACCAACGACTGGCTCGAGGGGTACGAGAAGCAGCGCGAGGAGTGGGAGGGCCAGTACGCCGAGGCCCAGACCCGCTTCGAGCAGCACCAGGCCCAGGTCATCAAGTCCCGCGAGGCCGACGAGCAGGCCGCTGCCGAGGGCACCGAGGCGGCTCCGGCCGCCCCGGGCGCCAGCGGTGGCAGCAGCAGCGCCGGTGGTTCGTACTCCTCGGACACCGGTGACAACTCGGGCGCCCTCGCCTCGGACGAGGCGCTCGCGGCCCTGCGCGAGAAGCTGGCCGGCGGCCAGAGCTGAACCCGCTCCGCTGACCCCGCTCCCCGGCGCCCCGTGCGTACCGGGAAGCGGTAGGCGGTAAGCAGTACGGAGTCCCGGTCCCCCTTCCGGTGGGGGCCGGGACTCCGGCGTTTCCGGGCCCGTAGCGCCCGTCCCGTACGCCGCTCCGGTCTCGTAACACCCGGAAACGCGTGCGACACCCTCGCGGGACGCGGGCCGTAACCCCCCGCTGCGAAGCTCCTCGCCATCCAAGATCACGCCCGGCCGCCACCGGCGCGTGTCCCGAGGGAGAGGAAGCCGTACGTGGAAGAGATGCAGCCCGGCAGCACCCGCCGTTCCTTCCTGCGCAACGTCGGTGTCACCGGCGGCGCGGGCGTCATGTTCGCCACCATGGGCGCCCTCGGGCTCGCCCCCGACGCCGCCGCGGCGGCCCGCCACGAACCGGACTTCACCGCGCCGCGCACCGGAGACTTCACGCTGCGCGGCAAGGCGGCGGCGAAGGTCGTCGTCATCGGCGGCGGCATCGCCGGGCTCGCCTCCGCCTACGAACTCGGCAAGGCCGGCTACGACTGCACGGTCCTGGAGGCCCGCGAGCGCACCGGGGGCCGCAACTTCACCGTGCGCGGCGGGGACACCACCCTCGACCTCAACGGCCACCGGCAGACCGCCCGTTTCTCCAAGGGCCAGTACATGAACGCCGGTCCGGGGCGCATCGCGCAGTGGATGATCACTCTCGACTACTGTCGCGAACTCGGCGTCCCCATCGAGGTCTTCACCAACACCAACGCGAGCGCCTACCTCTACAACGAGCAGGCCGGGATGAAGACCCCGACCCGCTACCGCACCGCCAAGGCCGACGTCTACGGCTACGTCTCCGAACTCCTCGCCAAGGCCACCGACAGAGGCGCCCTCGACAAGGAACTCACCGCCGACGACCGCGAACGCCTCCAGAGCTTCCTCACGTCCTTCGGCGACCTCGGCGCCGACCGCGCGTACACGGGCAGCGAACGCCGCGGCTACCTCACCGACCCCGGCGCGGCCGGCACCCCCGGCGAGGAACTCGGCTCCCCGGCGGCCGTCTCCGAGGTCTTCGCCTCCCACGTCGGCCGCTACTTCTCCTTCGAGTTCGGCTACGACCAGGCCATGCTGATGTTCCAGCCCGTGGGCGGCATGGACCGGATACCCGCCGCGCTCACCCGCGCGATAGGCGAGCGGCGCATCCGCACCGGAGCCGCCGTCACCGACCTGAGGAACACCGCGCACGGCGTCACCGTCACGTACACGCAGGGCGGGCGCCGCCACCGCGTCGACGCCGACTACTGCGTCGCGGCGCTGCCGCCCAACATCCTCGCCAAGACCTCGCACAACCTCGGCCCGGCCGTGCAGAGCGCCCTGGAGGCGTGCAAGCCCTCCTCGGCGGGGAAGATCGGCCTGGAGTACCGCACCCGCTGGTGGGAGACCGAGCACCGCATCTACGGCGGCATCACCGAGACCGACATGGACCTCGACCACATCTGGTACCCCTCGCACGGATACCACGACGACCGGGGCCTCCTCATCGGCTACTACAACACCGGTGCCCACGCCGACTCCTACGCGGCGCTCACCCCCGAGGAGCGCGAGGCGCGCGCCGTCGCACAGGGCGTCAAGATCCACGGCGAGTCCTACCGCGAGCACCTCTCCTCCTCCTTCTCGCACCACTGGCGCCAGACGCCCTACCTCGAAGCGTCCTGGCACTCCCTGGCCGGCGGCCCCGACGCCCCGGCCTTCGCACCGCTCAACGAGCCCGCGGGGCACGTGTACTTCGCGGGCGACTGGCTCAGCTACCTCGACGCCTGGCAGCACGGCGCGTTCTCCTCGGCACGCAAGGTCGTCGGGAGCCTGCACCGGCGCGTGCTCAACGCCTGAGCGAGGGACCCAGGGAAGCGGCCTCCTCGACCGGGACCGGGTGGTCTCGTGCCCGGCCCGGGAGCGGACCCCCTCGCCCCGCTTCTCCGACCGGGTGTGATCAAGTGTGATCAAGGGGGCGGTGCGGGAATGATCCGTGCCGCCCCCGGCGTTCTCGTCCACGGAGTAAGAGAGGACCGGAGGGCCATACCGTGCTTGATCCGCAGGATTTGTACTCATGGGTGCCGAAGGGCCTGGCGGTGGTCGACACCGCGCTGGCCCAGGAGTCCGCCGGGCTCGTCATGCTGTGCCACTTCGACGGCTACATCGACGCCGGGGAGACCGGCGACCAGATCGTGGAGCGGATGCTCGACACCCTCCCGCACCAGGTCGTCGCCCGCTTCGACCACGACCGCCTCGTCGACTACCGCGCCCGCAGGCCGCTGCTCACCTTCCGCCGCGACCGCTGGACGGACTACGAGGATCCGGTCATCGAGGTCCACCTCGTCCAGGACGCGACGGGCGCCCCCTTCCTGCTGCTCAGCGGCCCCGAACCGGACGTCGAGTGGGAGAGGTTCGCCGCCGCGGTCGGCCAGATCGTCGAGCGCCTCGGCGTCCGCCTCGTCGCCGACATCTACGGCATCCCGATGGGCGTCCCGCACACGCGCCCCGTCGGCCTCACCCCGCACGGCAACCGCAGCGACCTCGTCCCGGGTCACCCGAGTCCCTTCGAGCAGGCCCAGGTCCCCGGTTCCGCGGGCGCCGTCGTGCAGTACCGCCTCGGCCAGGCGGGCCACGACATCCTCGGCATCGCCGCGCACGTCCCGCACTACCTCGCCCGCTCCGCGTACCCGGACGCCGCGCTCACCGCGCTCGAAGCGTTCACGGCCGCGACCGGGCTCGTGCTCCCCGGGCTCGTCCACGCGCTGCGCAACGACGCCCACCGCACGCAGACCGAGATCGAGCGGCAGGTCCGCGAGGGCGACGAGGAACTCGTCTCGCTCGTCCAGGGCCTGGAGCACCAGTACGACGCCGCGGCCGGGGCCCTCGCGCGCGGCAACATGCTCGCCGAGCCCGTCGAGATTCCGAGCGCCGACGAGATCGGCCGCGAGTTCGAGCAGTTCCTCGCCGAACGGGAGGGGGACGCCTGAGGAGCCGGGGCCGCGCGCCGGGCCGCGCTCGGGCGCTCTCCCGGCAGGATCTAGGCTGCGCTCATGGTTTCGGTACTTTCGGTAGGGCTCACCGGCGGGATCGGCGCCGGCAAGAGTGAGGTGTCCCGGCTGCTCGTCTCGTACGGCGCCGTGCTGATCGACTCCGACCGCATCTCCCGCGAGGTGGTCGAGCCGGGCACCGAGGGGCTCGCGGCGATCGTCGCCGCCTTCGGCCCCGAGGTCCTCGCCGCGGACGGCAGCCTCGACCGCCCCCGCCTCGGCGCGCTCGTCTTCGCCGACGAGGAGCACCGACGCACGCTCAACGGCATCGTCCACCCCCTCGTACGGGAGCGCTCCGCGGCCCTCCAGGCCGCGGCCCCGCCCGGCTCGGTCGTCGTCAACGACGTGCCCCTCCTCGTCGAGAACGGCATGCAGACCCTCTACGACCTCGTCCTCGTCGTCGACGTGAGCCCTGCCACGCAACTGAGCCGCCTGACCGGCGACCGCGGCATGAGCGAGGCGGACGCCCGCGCCCGCATGGCCGCGCAGGCCACGCGCGAGCAGCGCCTCGCCGCCGCCGATGTCGTGATCCCCAACGACGGCACGCGCGAGGAGCTGGCCGCGCGCGTGCGCGAGGTGTGGCAGTCCCTGGAGCGGCGCGCCCGGGGCGAGGCGCCGGAGCGGCCGACGGCGGGGGACTGAGCGCGCGCCGTACGGGGGAGGAATACGCGCGGGCGCCCGCGTGTTGCGCCCGTGCCGGGAGAGGAGGCCCCGCTGTGCCCGCGAACAGCCCCGAGAACCACGTCATCGACTACCGCGCCGCCGAGCAACTGCTCGCCGCGAAGGACCCGCGCGGGGCGATCAAGCTGCTCGACAACGTGATCGCCGCGCACCCCGAGAACACCGCCGCGCGTCTGCTGCGCGCCCGCGCCTTCTTCGCCGGAGCGCAACTGCGCGGCGCCGAGCTGGAGTTCACCCTGGTCCTGGAACGCGAGCCGGACAACGCCTTCGCGCACTTCGCCCTCGCCCGCACCTTCGAGCGCGCCAACCGCCCCGAGGCGGCCCAGCGCCACTTCCGCCTCGCGGCGGCGCTGGACCCCCGGCCGGACTACCTGCGGGCGGCGAAGTTCGGGGACTCGGGCGGGGCGGGGCAGGACTGAGGGAAATTCCCGCAGGGGGCGGGGACGGGTGTACCGGCCGGGTGCGGCCGGTGGGCTGCGCCCTCTCTCTCGTCGCGGTCGGCCCGGCGTGGCGGTCCTGGCGGTCGGCTTCACGCGGTCGGCCGGGCCGGTCCCGGCGCCCTCAGCGCCACGGGGACGGCGGCTGCCGGTTCTTGCGCAGCCGTACGGACACGACGACGAGGTCGACCGTCACGAGCAGCCACAACGCCGCGCTCACGGCCGCCCACCCCGGGTGATCAGTGAGGACGAAGACGACGGTCGCCGCGATCGTCACGACCTCGCCCCACACGCTGAGCGCGAGCCGCAGCCCCAGCGGGCTGCGCGCGGTGAGCGGCTCGGTGCCGCTGCGTCCGGGACGCTCGGTGTTCGCCCTGGTCAGATGGCCACCGGCGGCTGCGGATGTCCGGTGGTGGTGCACGTGGTGCGTTCCAGCAGGCATGACTTTCACCGCTCCCTCGTAGGGGCTCTCCTTCCGGTGTACCTCGTTCGGGTGAGGAAGGGAAACGGGGGAACCGGGCCCGCCGTCGAGCCGTTGCCCGGACAGGAGCGCCGCCCGGGAGAGGCGGCGCCGAGGGAGGGAACGGGCGCATGGCGGGCGAGGGGACGACGACGGGGTACCGGCCCGGGTACGGAGCGAGCGGTCCGGGCGCGCTGACCCCGGACGGCTGCGCCGTCGAGCTGTACAGGCGGCTGCCGGTGCGGGACGAGCCGGAGGCCATCGCCTCGGCCGCCCCACCAGGCGCGCGCCTCCTGGAGCTGGGCTGCGGCGCGGGCCGCGTCACGCATCCCCTGGTGGCGCGCGGCTTCGACGTGACGGCGGTGGACGAGTCGGCGGAGATGCTCGCCGAGGTGCGCGGGGCGCGCACGGTCCGCTCCCCGATCGAGGAACTGGACCTCGCGGAGACCTTCCCCGCGGTCCTGCTCGCCTCCTGCCTGATCCACGCCGGGGACCCGGAGGTGCGGCGCGGGCTCCTGCGCGCCTGCCGCCGCCACCTCGCCCCCGGCGGCAGCCTGCTGCTCCAGCGCGAGCCCGCCGACGCCCACGACGGGCTGCCGCGCGAGCGGCACGACCTGGGCTTCACGACGCGCATCGTCTCCTCGGTGCCGTACGCCGAGGGTGTCCGCCAGGTGCGCGCCGAGTACGTCTTCCCCGACGCGACCTGGACGCAGACCTTCCTCTCGCGCCCCCTGGACGACGAGGGCTTCGCGGCGGTGCTCGCGGAGGAGGGGCTGCGCCCGGCGGAGCGGCTGAGCGAGGACGGTGTGTGGTGGCGGGTCGTGGCGGCCTGAGGCCCCGGGCGGGGCGGGGGTGCCGGTTCGTCGTGCTCCGCCCGGGGCGGCGCTCAGGAGGTGGGGACGGTGTCCTCGAAGGTCTTGCCCGCCGTGCGGTAGGCGGCGATCTTCGTGTTCACCTGCTGCGGGGAGAGGACCTGGTCCTTGACGTGCAGGACGTAGTCGATCTGCTCGTCGTAGGCGCGCGGTGTCGTCGAGGTCTGGCCCGCGAGGTCGATGAGCCACTGGTTGAAGTTGATCGACATGGGCGTCTCGGGCAGGTACTTGGCGTCGTGGGTGCCGAACTCGGCGCCGTCGATGTAGTACGTGATCCGCTGGTTGTCGATCGTGAGGACGAGGTCGTGCCAGCCCGCGTAGGACTGGCGGGACTCGGTGTGCTGGTTGACGGCCTCCCAGGGGTCGGGCCGGTAGGTCTCCCAGGACGTCGTGTAGAGGATGTTGCCGCTCTCGCCCCAGCCGCCGTTGGGCAGGTACTCGAAGTCGTACTCGCCGTAGTCGTCGTCCATCGGGGCCTTGAGGGCGTTGATGGTGAAGAAGGTCTGCACGAGGTGGTCGCCGTCCGGGCCGCTCTTCGGCGCGTCGGAGAACTTCACCCGCGCCGCGTAGGTGCCGTTCTTGAACTTCGTGGCCTTGGTGAGGACTTCGGTGTGCACGGTGGATTCGCCCGTGCCCGCCGTGGAGGTCTCCAGGTTCATGACGGTGTTGGTGCCGTCCTTCGGGAAGGTCACCTTGCGCGGGTCCCACGTGGCCCCGGGGACCCCGGGCCCGCCGGAGTTGGAGCGCACACTCCAGCCGTGCGCGTCGAGCCCCGGGTCGGTCGACGAGGCGTAGGAGAAGTCGTCGAAGAGCGTGGCGCCGTCACCGGGCGGGTCGGTGGGGTCCGTGGGATCGGTCGGGTCGGTCGGGCCGTTGCCCGCCGGCGCCGTGCCCCAGACCTGCGTGCCGTTCAGGCTCGCCGTGACCTTGTCCCAGGCGCCGTACGAGGTCTTCGCGGCGCTGAAGGAGTAGTCGTCGTTCTGGTTGAGCGGGCCCCAGTCCGCCCGGTAGAAGCGGAGCTGGAGGTCGCCCGTGTCCGCGCCGGGGGCGAGGGTGCCCGCGCCGGAGGTGAAGCCGATCTCCAGGTAGCGGTCGGCGGTCGCGGTGGGGTGGGCGAGGGTGCCGAAGGTGCCCGTGACGTTCGCGCAGCCCTTCACGGCCCAGGAGCACGCGAAGCGGTAGGCGGCGGCGTTGTCGGAACGGAAGTAGTAGCGCAGCTTGACCTGGCTGAGACTGACCGAGCTGTTGCCGGAGTTGACGACCTTGAACCACGGTTCGGCCTGGTCGGCGCCGGTCGAGCTCTGCCGGTACTGGACGGTGACCGGCTCCCCGGCTGCCTGCGCGGGCAGGGCGGTGAGCGCGGAGCCGACGAGCCCCGCGCCGAGTGCCGCCGCGAGGAGCAGTCTGCGACGGCGGGCGGGACGGGAGACGGGACGGGGGACGGCGTGCGATGTGCTGCGGGGCAGGGGGGACATCAGCCGGTTTCCTCTCCGGTGGGTGGGGTGTCACTGAACCGGTCCGCGCCCCGGACGCCGAGGGCGTCGAGGCGGAGCCGGTGGCGGGTGAGGCGCGCGCCGAAGTCGTCCCAGTCGCGCCGCGGCGACCAGGCGCGCTCGGCGAGCGCGGTGAGCCTCGGGAAGGCGAGGTACTCCAGGTGGGCCGGGGTCGGCGCGTACTCGCTCCACAGCGCCGCCTGCCGCCCGACGACCTGCCGGGCCGCCTCGGGCTCCCAGCCCGGCGGGACGGGATCGGCCTCGTACACCTGGCGCAGCGTGAGCAGCCCCGGCTGGCCCGGGGGTTCGCCGGGGCCCGGATGCTGCGGGTAGTCGAGGTAGCTCGTGCGGTACGCGGACGTGATGACCCGGTGGCCGCGGCGGGCCGCGGCGAGGCCGTGGTCCGTGTCGCGCCAGGGCAGCACGGTGAAGCCCGGCGGCAGGTCCGTGCCGTTCTCGCTCCAGCCGAACGGGACGCGGCCGTGCGCGGCGAGATGCCGCCCGACCTGCCCGAGGAACCAGCCGCGCAGCGCGTCCGGCCCCGGCAGCCGCTCGGTACGCACCCGGTCGAGGGCGCTGGGGGAGTGGTGCCACTCGATGCTCGGGCACTCGTCGCCGCCGACGTGCACGTGACGCGAGGGGAAGACGTCCATGACCTCGTCCAGCACCGTACGGACGAAGTCGAGCGACTCCTCACCCATGCCGAGCACCGTGTCGCACACGCCCCAGCGGGTCCACACCGGAAGGGTCCGCGCGGGGTCGTTGCCCAGGTGCGGGTACGCGGCGATCGCGGCGCGCGTGTGCCCGGGGACCTCGATCTCCGGGACGATCTCGACGCCGCGCGCCTCGGCGTACGTGACGAGGCCGCGCAGTTCCGCCGTCGAGTACGCGCCGCCGTGCGGCACCCCGTCGCCGAGCGTCTCGGCGCGCACGCCGCCGATCTCCGTGAGGCGGGGCAGCGCCGGGACGGGCATGCGCCAGCCCTGGTCGTCGGTGAGGTGCAGTTGCAGGACGTTGAGCTTGTGCAGGGCGAGGAGATCGACGAGGCGGCGCAGCCACGAGACGGGCTGGAAGTGCCGCGCCACGTCGATCATGAAGCCGCGCCGGGGCAGCAGCGGCCGGTCGGTGATCTCCACGCAGGGCAGCTCCCAGCGCTCCGCCCGTACCGCGCCGGGCAGCAGCGCCTCGGCGGGCAGGAGCTGCCGCAGCGTCTGCACGCCGTGCAGGAGCCCGGCAGGGCGGGCCGCGCGCAGGAGCACCGCGTCGGGGGCGACGGTGAGCCCGTACCCCTCCTCGCCGGTGCCGCCGAGCGCGGGATCGAGCGCGAGGATGATCTCCCCGTCGGGCGCCGCGGGGAGGGGGAAACCGGTGGCAGGCGTGAGCAGTTCGCGCAGCAGCGAGGCCGCGCCCTCGGCGCCGGGGGCGATACGGACGGCCGTGCCGGGGCCGAGGGCGAAGCTGCCGAAGCGGCGGGCGAGTTTCAGCGGCCGGGGCACGAGGGCGAGGGGCTCGCGGGGGGCGGGCATACGGGGGCCTTTCGGGGGGTGGGGTGTGGGGGCGTGCGGGCATGGCGATGGGGCGTGTGGGGTGCCGTTTCCGTCCGTACGGCGGTGGCGGCTCGGGCGCGTACGGAGGGGGCGACCGGTAGGCGGGCGGCGGGCCCGTACGCAGGGGCGTTGCGCGCACACGCAGGGGTGTCGTGCTCGTACGGAGTGGCGTTGCGCTCGTACGGAGGGGCGTTGCGCTTGTGCGGGAGCGGGGCCTCAGCCCTTGACCGCTCCGCTCGTGAGGCCGGCGCCGACGCGGCGCTGGAGGACGAGGAAGAGGACGAGGACGGGGAGCGCGAAGAGCGTCGAAGCGGCCATCGTGGCGCCCCAGTCGGTGCCGAAGACGTTGGAGAAGGAGGAGAGCCAGACGGGCAGGGTGCGATCGTCCTGGTTCTTGATGATCAGCATGTTGGCGAAGGCGAACTCGTTCCACGCCGTGATGCAGCCGAAGAGGGAGGTCGCGAGCAGGCCGGGGGCGAGGAGCGGGAGCGTGACGCGGCGGAAGGCGGCGGCGCGCGTGCAGCCGTCGACCTGCGCAGCCTCTTCCAGCTCGGGCGGGATGCCGCTGAGGAAGGATCGCAGCGTCACGACGGTGAAGGGCAGGGTCAGCATGAAGGAGACGAGCGTGAGCATCGAGAGGCGGTCGAGCATCCCGGCGTCCCGCGCGATGATGTACATAGGGATGAGCAGGGCCTCCCAGGGAGCGACCTGCGCGACGAAGACGAGCAGGATGAACGCGCGCCGCCCGCGCCAGCGCAGCCGGGCCACGGCGTACGCGGCGGCGAGCGCGACGACGAGCGCGAGCAGTACCGAACCGGCTGTGACGAGCAGGCTGTTGCGCCAGAACCCCCAGAAGCCGTCGGCGTGCACGGCGTCCGAGAAGTGGTCGAAGGTGAGGCTCGTGGGGAAGAAGACGGGCGACTCGGACTGGATCTGCGCGTTCGGCTTGAGCGCCGTGAGCACCATCCAGTACACGGGGAAGACGCTCAGGACGAAGACGACGGCGGCGGCGATGCCGCGCGGCACGGAGCGCGCCAGGCGGCGTTTGCGCGCCGCGTTCCCGCGCGCCCTCTTCCCCGGTACCGCGGTCGGGGGGTTCTTCGTGACGGGGAGCAGCGGCGGGGCCGCGGGGGCGGTCATGACTCGGCCTCCTGGCGGAACATGCTGCGCAGGTAGGCGATGAGGACGCCGACGAGGAGCAGCACGGTGAGAGTGGAGATCGCGGCGCCGAGGTCGTAGCGGTGCAGGGCCTGCGCGACCTGGTAGGCGTAGACGGGCAGTGTCGTGGTCGCGGAGCCGGGGCCGCCCTTGCTCAGCGCCCAGATCTGCGCGAAGCAGCGGAAGACCCAGATCACCTCCAGGCACAGCACGAGCCCGAAGACCGGGCGGAGCAGCGGCAGCGTGACCGAGCGGAAGACGCGCCAGGCCCCGGCACCGTCCATGCGCGCGGACTCGGTGAGTTCGGCGGGGACGGTGAGCAGCGCGGCGTGCAGCGTGATCGCGACGAACGGCACCGACTGCCACGTGATGAGCAGCACGAGGACGGTGAAGGTCGCGGGTCCGTGCGCGAACCACGCGTAGTCGTGGAAGGAGTCGAGACCGAGCCTCGTGAGCGCCCAGTTGACGACGCCGAGGCGCGAGGAGAAGAGCCACTGGAACACCGTCGTCGTCGCGATGACGGGGCTCGCCCAGGCGAGCACGAGGCCGCTGAGCACGAGTGTGCGCGAGACCCGCCCGAGCGAGCGGAGCAGCAGCGCGACGAGCGTACCGATGCCGAGGATCAGCACGACGTTGACGAGCGTCCACAGCAGCGTGCGCCGCACGACCCGCCAGAACTCGGGATCGCTCAGTACTTCCTGGTAGTTGCCGAACCCGGCCCCGCTCGCGCCGCCGCGGATCAGCTCGCCCATCCCGAAGTGCTGGAAGGAGATGACGAGGTTGCGGACGAGGGGATAGCCGAGGAGGAGCGCGGCGCCGAGCACGGTCGGGGCGACGAGGAGGTACGGCCACAGGGCGGCGAGGCGGGCGCGGGCACTCCGTGCGGGGCGAGTACTCCGTGCGGGGCGGGGGCCCGGGGGGTGGTTTGTGCTCGGTCGGGTGCGGGGGCTCTGCTGGGTTCGTGGGGTGTGGTCGCTGCGGTGTGTGCGTTGTGTGCTTCGTGCGTTCGGGCCGGTGGGTGCGGTGGGTGCGGTGGGTGCGGTGGGTGCGGTGGGTGCGGTGGGTCCGGTCTGGCCGGTCTGGCCGGTCTGCTCGGTCTGCTCGGTCTGGTCGGTGGGCTCGGTCCGGTCGGGGTGTTCCACCTGGTCCGTGGGCTCGGTCCGGTCGGGGTGTCCGGTCTGGTCTGCGGGTTCCGTCTGTGCGGACGCGGGAGGCGTGGCGGGCTCAGGGGGCTCCGGGGTGCGTCCGCGCGCACCCCGGAGCGTGCCGTGGGTGTCGCTCACTTCTTGAGGGTCTTGGTGATCGAGGCGGAGGCGTCCTTCGCGGCCTTCGCCGGGTCGGTCCCGGTGAGGACGGCGGTCATGTAGCCCTTGATGGGATTGGTCGCCTCGACGGCGGCCCACTCGGGGGAGTTGGGCGTCGCGTGGCCCTGGGCCGCGCCCGCGGCCATCGCCGCGGTGCCCTCGTCGTCGGCGACGACCTTCGAGAGCGAGGTGCGGTTGGGCACGTAACTCATCGTCTTGGCCATGTCCGTCTGCCACTTCGTCCCCGCGAGGGCCTTGACCACCTGGTAGGCGGCGTCCTGGTGCGCGGACGCCTCGGGGATCACGAGATCGGAGCCTCCGGTGAAGACGGAGCCGGGCTTGCTCGCGTCCTTGCCCGGGACGGGGAAGAAGCCGATCTTGCCCTTGAGCGCGGGTGTCGACTCCTCGACGAGCTTCGCGCCGCCGGGGACGGAGACGACCTGCGCGACATCGCCCTTGGCGAAGACGTCGGCCTGCGGGGGCTTCGCCTCGTCGGAGTCCTTCGGTCCCTTGCCGAGCGACTGGAGGGTCTTGTAGAAGGCCATCCCCCGGAGCGCCTCGGGGGAGTCGAGCGCGCCCTTCCAGGAGTCGCCGTCCTTGACCGCGAGGTCGCCGCCCTCGTCCCAGATGAACCCGGCGAGGGTGTACCAGTTCTGCCCGGGGAGGTAAATGCCCTGCGTCTTGCCCTTGTTGAGCTTGCGCGTATCGCTGAGCCACTCGTCCCGCGTGGTGGGAGGCTTCGTGATGCCGGCCTTGGCGAAGAGGTCCTTGTTGTAGAGGACGACGCGGTTGGCGGCGTACCAGGGGATGCCGTACTGCTTCCCGTCGATCTTCCCGGGCTCCGCGAGGCCGGGAAGCCAGTCCGCGCCCTTGAGGTCGGTGACCCGGTCGCTGAGGTCCTTGACGCCGCCGCTCGCCGCGTACTGGGCGACCTGCGTGTTGCCGACCTCGATGACGTCGGGCGCGTCCTTGCTGGCGAGGGCCGCGGTGACCTTCTCGCCGATGCCGTCCCACTCCTGTATCTGGACATCGAGCTGGATCTTCTTGTGCCGCTGCTCGAAGTCCTTGGTGAACCGGCCGAGGAAGTCCTCGGAGACGCTGTCCCTCATGACCCACACGGTGACCTTCTCGGGGCTCTTGGCCGTCCCGGAGCCACCACCGCTGCCGCTGTCGCCGTCGTCGGAACAGGAGGTCAGACCCGCGAATCCCGCGAGGCTCAGTGCGAGGACGAGCGGGGGAGTGGTAAGCCGCAGCTTCATGGGCACCTCATCAAGGAGTTGACCAGTTGACCACTGGTCAGTTGGTGAGCAAGAAGGTGACACAAGGGGGCGGTGGCGTCAAGAGCCTTGTGTGGCTTGGGGAATAAGGGGATTGGAGGCTGGAGTGGGTGGTGTGGCGGGGGGTGTGCGGGGGTGTGGCGAGGGATGGGGCGGGCGTGGAGGGGAGGGGGTGTTGTGCCAGTTCCCTGACCAGTAGGGTTCACTGGTCAAGTCAGTGGGCCGGCCGTCATGATGGGGTGGCTGGTGGCTGGTGGCTGGTGGTTTGTCGGTCGGTCGGTTCTGTGGGCCGGGTGCCGGGTGCCGGGTGCCGGGTGCCGGGTGCCGGGTGCCGGTGCCGGTGGCTGACGCTTCGGCGGGTCGGCCGGTCGCCTGGTGGCCGGTCTGTCGGTGGCCCGCGCTCGGTCACTGGTGGGCCGGCCGACAGGGCAGTGGCTGGTGCTGCTGGTCGGTGGTGCTGGTGAGAGGCGAGAGGGGAGACGGGTGACGATGGCGAAGCACGAGGTGGGGGGATCATCGGGAGTGAGCGGGGAGGCTGTGGCCGAGGTTGCGGCGGGCCCTGAGGGCGGGGCTGGAGCCGGGGCCGGGGGGCGTGCTGGGGCCGGTGGGCGTGCGGGGATCGGTGGCGGTGCTCGGGCGACTGCTGCTGCCGGGGCTCGGGTCGTCGGCGATGCGGCGGCCGGGTCCGGGCCCAGGGCCGGTACGGCGGGAGGCTCCGGGGGCCGGGCCGGTCCCGGAGGGGGTGCGGTGCCGAAACGGGAGCGGGTGCGCGAGTACCTGCTCTCCCTCGTGGAGGCGCGGGCGCCCGGCGAGGCGATCCCGTCGGAGCGTGCGCTCAGCGCCCAACTCGGCGTCTCGCGCCCGACCTTGCGCGCCGCAGTGGACGAACTCGTCGCCACGGGACTGCTGCGCCGCGAGCACGGCCGCGGCATGTTCGTCGCCCCCGCGAAGATCACCCAGGAACTCGTCTCGGACGACGGCGCGCTCTCGGTGCCTCTCGCGCAGGGCACGTGGTCGAGCCGCGTCCTGGAACACTCGGTGATCCAGGCCGGGGCGCGGATCGGCCGCAGGCTGCGCCTCTCACCCGCCGCCCGTCTCGTCTACATCGCCCGGCTGCGCCTCGTCGACGGCCACCCGATGGCCATCGAGCACCTCCACATCCCGCAGGACCTCGTCCCCGGCCTGTCGGCGAGCGAGCTGGAGGCGGGTGACCTGTACGAACACCTCCGCGAGAGCCATCAGGTGGAGGTGCACGAAGCCACGCAGTCGATCGAGCCGACCGTCGTCAACGAGGCCGAGGCAGACGTCCTCGACGTCCCCCTCCTCTCCCCGGCCCTCCTCATCGAACGCCTCACGACCGACACGACGGGCCGCCCGGTCGAGTACGTCCACTCCATCTACCGGGGCGACCGCTACCGCATCGTCTCCCGCCTCGCCCTCGGCCCGGCCCGCGACACCACTCACCCCACGGCCCACCACCCCGGCATCCCCCCGGGCGACCTGGCCCCCGCGGACATCATCGGCTCCTCCACGGTGGGGGACGTGCAGGGAGGCTGAGGGGGGAGGGTCGCAGGGCCTCAACGGCTGCCGAGGGCCGGGGAGCTGAGGTACCGGAGTGCTCGGGGTACCCGGGGTGGTCGGGATGCCCGGCGTGCCCGGGCGGGCGCGTGCCGGGGCCCTCGCAGCGCTGTGGCGCGGATGTTGCGGGGCTGGGGTGTGCCCGGTGTGCCGCTGCCCGGTACGCCCACCGGACTCCGCCCCGCCGACTTCTCAGCCCCGCTCCCGTCCCGCCTCCCACTCGTACGACGGCGGCTGCGGCATCCCGAGTCCCGCGCCGCGCAACCGTTCCATCTCGCGCCGGTCGCGCTTGGTGGGGCGGCCCGTTCCCCGGTCCCTGATACCGGCGGGGGCGACGGCCGCGCGAGGCGGCGGGGGTGGGCTGTTGTCCTCGTAGCACGTGACCGCGACGGGTGCGCCGACGCGCTTGCGGAGCAGGCCCCGTACGACGAGCACCCGGTCGCGTCCCTCGTGGCGCAAGCGCACCTCGTCACCGACCCGGACGGCCGCCGCCGCCTTGGCCGGGGCGTTGTTGATCCGTACGTGCCCGGCCCGGCAGGATGCGGTCGCCGCCGACCGTGTCTTCACCATCCGCACCGCCCACAGCCACACATCGACCCGCACACTCCCGGACTCCGTCCCCACCTCGCTCACCATGCCCCCGAGCCTAGACGGCACCACCGACGACCGGCCCGGCTCGGCGGAGCAGTACGCCAGGAGCGGACTACTCCGGACGGTCACTACACGTTCGAGTGAGAGGAATTCTGACTTCGGCGAAGTTATCCACAGGTTTCGGTGGGTGGCGCCGAGAGGGGTCCGAAGCCTGGAAGAATTGTTGCAGGGGCGCCCCCCTGGGAGGGCGGGGGACTGTCCTCAGCCCCCGCGCGCGAAAGCTACCCTCCCACCCATGCCCAGCCCCCCGCCCACCCAGCCCTCCCGCCTCCTCCCCGCCCCCGAAGCCCGCGCCCAGCCCGGTTTCCTCGCCGCCGCCCACGCCCTGCTCGCCGCACTGGTACGGGACGGTGCCGCCCTCGGCTGGACCGAACCGCCCCCTTACGACGAGGTCGCCGCGCTGCTCGACACCGTGTGCGGGGAGGCCGCGCAAGGCGACGCGGCGCTGTGGGCCGCGTACGACGGACCCGCGCTGCGAGGGCTCGGCTGGTGGCGCCGCTACTCCCGCCCCACCCACCGCCCCCACGCCGACCTGGAGAAACTGGCCGTCCACCCGGCCGCATCCGGCCGCGGCCTCGGCCGCGCGCTCACCGAAGCTCTCGTCAGCGAGGCCCGCGCCGCCGGCATCGAGGTCCTGACACTCGACGCGCGGGGGGACAACACCCGCGCCCTGCGCCTCTACCGCTCCCTCGGATTCAGCGAGTACGGCCGCCTCCCCGCCTTCGTCGCGGTCGGCACCCGCCGGTACGACAAGGTCTTCTGCGCGTACGACCTGCGGACCCCTCCCGACCCCGCGCACCGCACCCTCGCCCGCGTCGTACGCACCCGCGCCGCCTCGCCCGCGCAATGGGACGCCTGGACCCCCGAGGGCCAGTACCTGCTGCTCCACTACCGACGCGGCAGCGGCACCGTCGAGCGCCACCCAGGACCCGATCCCGACGAGTGGACCGAGGAGTCCTGGAACGAGGGGGGCTCGGCGGTCCTCGCCACATGGGACGACGGCACCGGCGGAACCACGATCGGCCTCCCGGCCTTCCTGGCGGCGAGCGGCATCACGCTGGCCCCGGACGCCGAAATATCCGAAACCCCCTGAGGCATCCGCCTGTTGAGACGTCCGCCTGTTGCGGCACCCGCCCTCTCAGCCCCGCCCTCGCAGGCTCCGCCCCCTCAGGCCCCGGCCCCTCAGGCCCCGGCCCCCCGCTCACCCCTCAGCCCTCCCTCACCTCCGCCTCCCGGCCGGCCTCCCGCAACACCCCTCGCAGCATCTCCGGCGTCAGCCGTCCGGTGAATGTGTTGCGCTGGCTCACGTGGTAGCAGCCGAAGACGTCGAGTGGCGCGCCCCCGTCCCGCGCCGGCAACCGGACCCGGGCGCCGTGGCCGAAGGCGGGGCGCGGACGGGGCACCTCCCAGCCCGCCGCCGCGAAGGCCGGGAGCGCCGCCTGCCAGCCGAAGGCCCCGAGGACCACGACCGCGCGCACCGTCGGCCGCAGCAACGTCAGCTCCTCCACGAGCCAGTGACGGCACGTGTCGCGCTCCTGCGGGGTCGGTTTGTTCGCCGGGGGCGCGCAGTGCACCGGGGAGGTCAGCCGGGTCCCGTGGAGGCGCAGGCCGTCGTCGGCCGCGCGCGGTAGCGGCGCGCTGGCGAGCCCGATGTCGTACAGGGCGCGGAAGAGTACGTCGCCCGCGCGGTCGCCCGTGAACATCCGCCCCGTACGGTTCCCGCCGTGCGCCGCCGGGGCGAGCCCGAGTACGAGCAGCCGTGCGTCCTCGGGCCCGAAACCGGGCACAGGGCGCGCCCAGTACTCCTCGTCCGCGAACGCCGCCCGCTTGACCCGGCCCACTTCCTCCCGCCAGGCCACCAGACGCGGGCAGGCGCGGCACCGCGTGACCTCCGCGTCGAGCGCGTGCAGCTTCCTGTCCGCACCGTCATGCACCCCGTCGTCACCGAGAACCATGCCCCCACCGTAGGTCCCGCCGTGGGGTACACCCCGGAACCCACCCGGCCTCGTGAACGGCTGCGACCCGCCCCGCCCCTCCCCACGCCTGGCCGCCCCCGGCCCCCCCGGAACGCGACACGGCCCCGTACGCACAAGGCATACGGGGCCGTGATCGACAGACGTCAGCCCGCCACATGGCGCACGGACATCAGACCGCCCACATGGCGCACGGGCCTCAGCCCGTCACACAGGCATCAGCCCTTCAGCGAGGCCAGCACCTCGTTGAAGGTCGCCGACGGGCGCATGATCCCCGCCGCCTTCGCGGCGTCGGGGCGGTAGTAGCCGCCGATCTCCGCGGGGGAGCCCTGGACGGAGATCAGCTCGCCGACGATCTTCTCCTCGTCGGCCGCGAGCTTCTCGGCCAGCGGGCCGAAGGCCGCGGCGAGCGCCGCGTCCTCGGTCTGCGCGGCCAGCTCCTGCGCCCAGTACAGGGCCAGGTAGAAGTGGCTGCCGCGGTTGTCGATGCCGCCGAGCTTGCGGCTCGGGGACTTGTCCTCGTTGAGGAAGGTGCCGGTGGCGCGGTCCAGGGTGTCCGCGAGGATCTGGGCGCGCGCGTTGCCGGTCTTCTGCGCGAGGTGCTCGAAGCTCACCGCGAGCGCGAGGAACTCACCGAGCGAGTCCCAGCGCAGGTAGTTCTCCTTGACGAGCTGCTGCACGTGCTTCGGGGCCGAGCCGCCCGCACCGGTCTCGAAGAGGCCGCCGCCGTTCATGAGCGGGACCACCGACAGCATCTTGGCGCTGGTGCCCAGCTCCAGGATCGGGAAGAGGTCGGTGAGGTAGTCGCGCAGCACGTTGCCGGTCACCGAGATGGTGTCCTCGCCGCGGCGGATGCGCTCCAGCGAGTACGCGATGGCGTCCTCGGGCGACTTGATCTCGATGGTCAGGCCCTCGGTGTCGTGCTCCGGGAGGTACTGCTTGACCTTCGCGATGAGCTGCGCGTCGTGGGCGCGGGTCTCGTCGAGCCAGAAGACGGCCGGGGTCCCGGTGGCACGGGCACGCGTCACGGCGAGCTTGACCCAGTCGCGGATCGGCGCGTCCTTCGTCTGGCACATGCGGAAGATGTCGCCCGCGCCGACCGCCTGCTCCAGCACGGCCTCGCCGGCCTTGTTGAGCACGCGGACGGTGCCCGTGACCGGGATCTCGAAGGTCTTGTCGTGGCTGCCGTACTCCTCGGCCTTCTGCGCCATGAGGCCGACGTTCGGCACCGAGCCCATCGTGGAGGGGTCGTAGGCGCCGTGCGCGCGGCAGTCGTCGATGACGACCTGGTAGATGCCGGAGTAGCTGCTGTCCGGAATGACCGCGAGCGTGTCCGCTTCCTTGCCGTCCTTGTCCCACATGTGACCGGAGGTACGGATCATGGCGGGCATCGAGGCGTCGACGATGACGTCCGAGGGGACGTGCAGGTTCGTGATGCCCTTGTCCGAGTCGACCATCGCGAGCGCGGGGCCCTCGGCCAGCTCGGCCTCGAAGGACTCCTTGATCTTCTGGCCGTCGGCGAGCGCGTCGATGCCCTTGAGGATGCCGCCGAGCCCGTCGTTCGGGGTCAGTCCGGCAGCGGCGAGCTGGTCGCCGTACGCGGCGAACGTCTTCGGGAAGAACGCGCGCACGACGTGACCGAAGATGATCGGGTCGGAGACCTTCATCATCGTGGCCTTGAGGTGCACGGAGAAGAGCACGCCCTCGGCCTTGGCCCGCGCGACCTGCGCGGTCAGGAACTCGCGCAGCGCGGCCACGCGCAGCACGGACGCGTCCACGACCTCGCCGGCGAGTACGGGTACGGACTCGCGCAGCACCGTCGTCGAGCCGTCGTCGCCGCTCAGCTCGATGCGCAGGCTGTCGTCGGCCGGGAGGACGGCGGACTTCTCGGTCGAGCGGAAGTCGTCGTTCGTCATCGTCGCGACGTTCGTCCTGGACTCCGAGGTCCAGGCGCCCATGCGGTGCGGGTGCGCCTTCGCGTAGTTCTTCACCGACGCGGGGGCGCGGCGGTCGGAGTTGCCCTCGCGCAGGACCGGGTTGACGGCCGAGCCCTTGATCTTGTCGTAGCGGGCGCGGACGTCCTCGTCCTTGTCCGACTTCGGGTCGTCCGGGTAGTCGGGCAGCGCGTAGCCCTGCGCCTGGAGCTCGGCGATCGCGGCCTTGAGCTGCGGGATCGACGCCGAGATGTTCGGCAGCTTGATGATGTTCGCCTCGGGCGTCTGCGCGAGGCGGCCCAGCTCGGCGAGGGCGTCCTCGATGCGCTGGCCCTCCTCCAGCCACTCCGGGAAGCTCGCGATGATGCGGCCGGACAGCGAGATGTCGCGGCTCTCCACGCCGACCCCGGCGGTGGAGGCGTACGCCTCGATGACCGGCAGGAACGAGTACGTCGCCAGCGCGGGCGCCTCGTCGGTGTGCGTGTAGATGATGGTCGAGTCAGTCACCGGGTGCTCCGCTCCGTCTCCACTGTCTGCGTCTTGCTGGTACTGCGGGTGTTGCTCGTCTTGCGGGTCTTGCCTGTCTTGCTTCGCGTCTTTTCAATATTGCTCGATATCAAGATATCCCGAGAGGGCGGCTCTCCCGAAAGGGCCCTTCGTCCTGCGGACGGCGGCACCCCCACCCGCGTCACCGCCCGGCTCCGCGGACGGCGTGCCTCCGGTACGTGGCGCACGCGGTTCCGGTACGCGGCGTGCCGCCCGATCCCTTACGGTCCCGGGTCGCCCAAACCCTCTCGCCCCGGCCCGCGCCCCTCTCGTACGCTGCCGGGATGCCCACCCCCGTACCGCTGCACGCGGACTCCGCCCCGCACGCCCACGGCCACCTCCCCACCGACGACGGACACGAGCTGTACTGGGAGACCTGCGGCAACCCGGAGGGCCTGCCCGCCCTCGTCCTGCACGGCGGTCCCGGCTCGGGCTGCTCGCCCCGCTTCCGACGGTACTTCGACCCGGCCCGCTACCGGATCGTGCTGCTCGACCAGCGCGGCGCGGGCCGCAGCCGCCCGCACGCCTCCGACCCGGCACACGACCTCGCCACCAACACCACCCCGCACCTCATCGCCGACCTGGAGGCGCTGCGCGCCCACCTCGGCATCGACCGGTGGCTCGTCTGGGGTGTCTCCTTCGGCTCCTTCCTCGGCCTGCGGTACGCGCAACTGCACCCCGCACGCGTCAGCGCCCTCGTCCTCACCGGCGTCGCGACCGGCAGTCGCGCCGAGGTCGAGGTACTGACCCGGGGCCTCGGCCGCTACTTCCCCGAAGCCTTCGACCGCTTCCGCGCGGGCGTCCCGGAAGCGGCGCGCGACGGCGACCTCGCGACCGCCTACCGCGACCTGCTCGCCTCGCCCGACCCGGCCGTGCGCGCTCTCGCCGCGCGCGACTGGACCGACTGGGAGACCGCGATCATCCCCGCCCCGCCCCGCTCCGAACCGCGCTACGAGGACCCCCGCTTCCGCCTCGGCTTCGTCCGCACCGTCACGCACTACTGGAGCCAGGACCACTTCCTCGGCGGCGACGAAGTGGTCCTGCGTGACGCCCACCGCCTGCACGGCATCCCCGGCACCCTCGTCCAGGGCCTCCTCGACCCCGGCAACCTCACCGGCGCCGTCCACCGCCTCGCCGCCGCCTGGCCCGACGCGAGCCTGCACGTCGTCAACGACGGCGTCCACGGCGCGAACGCCGAGATGGCCGGCCACCTCGTCGCCGCGACCGACCGCTACGCGGACGAAGCCGGGGCCTGAGGCGCGGGAGCGCGAGACAGCGAACCGTCCTCGATGGACGCCGGGGTACGGGCCCGGGGCTCCCGCTCGGCGCCTCCGGCCCGCCTCAGCCGAGCGTCACCGGCAGCACCGCGTGCTCGGCGAAGACACCGAACGTCCGGAAACCGAGCCCCCGGTACAACGGCTCACCCTCCTCGCTCGCCTGGAGCACCGCCGTACCGAAACCCGCCGCCCGCGCCGCCCGCAAGGCGGCGAGCGTCACCGCGGCCCCGTACCCCCGCCGCCGGAACCCGGCCCGCGTCGACACGTTGTACAGGCCCGCGACCCCGTCCGACAGGAACACCTCCGCGCTCGCCACGACCTCGCCCGCCACCTCCCCGACGAAGAGCAGCGCCGGACAGCCGGGGCGCAGCAACGCCTCCGCCGAATCCGCGTAGAAACGCGTGACGCTCGCAGCGGGTGGCTCCCAGTTCGCCGCGACGACCGCGGCGAACGCCGCGACATCCTCAGCGCTCCGCACCCGCCGCACCACGAGCCCGTCCAGAGCCGTAGGCGCGGGCAACGCGCGCCGCAGGCTCCGCACCATCGCAGGCTCGCGCGCGGCGACGGGCGCCCCGGCCGCGGCGAGCAGCGCCGACAAGTCCTCCGGCCGCGAGTCCGGACCCACCCACCATGTGAACCGCCGCCCCGTCGTCCGCAGCGCGGCAAGCGTCGCGAGCACCCGCGCCGACGAGGCCCGCCGCGGGAACCGCGCACCCGCCACGACATTGAACGTGTCGTCGTCGAGCCCACTGTCCGCGACGTGCACCTCCCCGCCCGGCGGCACACTCACCGCCCGCCCCGGGTGATCACGATGCAGATGACAAGCGTGCGCCACGAAGTTCCGCTCGGCCCGACCCTCCAGACCTCTCACGCGGCCCCCTCCGGCACGTGCGGCACGGGCAGCAGACCCGCCAGCGCGTCGACGGGCACCTCGTAGGGCCGCTCGACGGGCAGCAGCGCCCGCGCCCCGTCGAGTTCCCCGTCCCGTACGAGCCCGTGGGCCTCCCGCGCGAGCGGCGTCACGTCCCGTATCCCGACGATCCACTCGTCCGCGTACCTGCGGCTCGCCTCGCCCGACAGCCCCAGTTGCAGCGAGCGGTGCTCCAACGGTCTCGCGTGGAGGTCCCGCTCGGGGTCCCACTGCACCCGCGCCGGAGCCCGCCGCAACGAGCGCTGCCACTCCGCCCGGTCGCCGTGCACACCGCGCTCGAAGTGCGAGAGCGTCGCGTTCCGCAAGGCCCAGAGAAAACCCTCCCGCGCGATCTCCACGGCGAGCACCGTCTCCTGCCCCTCCTTCGTCCCCCATCCGCAGCGGTACATCATCCACAGGAACGACGGCTTGACCCACGTCATCCGCCCCCGCCCCCATGCCTCCGGAAACCGCCCGTCCCGCGCCGCGGGCACACCGAGCGAGGGCCGGTACGCCTGGTAGACGGTGAGCGTGTCCGCCGTGTGCAGCGCCCGTATCTCGTGGCGGGGAACAGGCCGCACGCTGCTCTCCCCGGGGCGTCCGTAACTCTCCATACCGTGAGCCTGACGGCCCGCTGACCAGCGCGCCAAGGGATTTCCCGCCGCGCGGGCCCGCCACACCCCCGTAACCCGCCCGTTTCCTCCGCACCTCACCCCTCCCGTACCCTTGTACGAGCACAGCCACGGCCACTGCCGCCCGCAGGCACCAGCGCGTTCGTACCGCGCTACCTACCCAAGACCTGCCGACGGGAGCGAGCTTGTCCGCACGCGGATTCCGCCACCACGACCCCCTCCGATTCCGCCACCGCCCTTTGCCCGCCTGGCTCGCCCACGCCCTGCACGTCCCGCGCGTGCCGGTACCGCGCGGCGCCATGGTGCGCGGACTGCTGGGCACGCTGCCGCTCGTCCTGGCCGTCGTGGCGGCAGAGCCGGGGCTCGGAGTCATGACCGCGCTCGGCGGCCTCCTCGCCGCCATCAACGACCGCCCCGGCAGCCGCCGCACCGCGGGACTCCGCCTCGGCGCCCCCGCCCTCGCCGGCACCTGCGGACTGCTGCTCGGCAGCGGCGCCACGGCACTCCTCCCGCACCCCGCCCAGCCTTTCCTCCTCCCACTCGTCCTCACCGTGCTCGGCCTCTTCGCCGGCGCCGTGAGCGCTGTCGGGCCGGTCGCCTCGGGCGTCGGCACCCAGATACTCGTCACGACCGCCATCGGCGCCGGGATGCCGCTGCCCGAGCCGGGCTGGCAGCGTGCCCTCGCCTTCCTCACCGGAGCTGCCTGGCTCCTCACCCTGCGCCTCCTGCTCCCTTCCCCGGACGACGGAGCCCGCCACCCGTACCGCCTCGGCACCGAACGTGCCGCCGTCGCCTCCGTCTACACCGCGATCGCCGCCCTCCTCGACGCCACCGGCACCTCCGCCGCTCCCGCCCGCCGCTCCGCTCTCACCGCCGCACTCGACCAGGCCCAGGACGCTTTGCTCGGCCCCCGGCTCCACCGCTTCACGAGCAGCTCGGCCGAACGCCGCCTCCACGCCCGCCTCGACGCGGCCCTCCCTCTCGCGGAGGCCGCGACCGCGCTCTTCTGGGCCGGACGCCCGCTACCGGCGCGCACCGTACGAGGCCCGCTCGCCCTCGCCGACGCCGCACGCCACGACACCGTGCCCGCATCGGTCCCCGCTCCCGAACGCGACGCCCCGGGACTCCGCGCGCTCGACGCGTCCCTCCTCTCCGCTCTCGCCGTCTTCGACTCCACCCCCGCCCCCACCACCCGCACCCCGCGGGGCGCACGAGCCCGTCTCCGCGCCGCGACGCGCCGCGTCTCGGGCCCGGCGGGGCGCGAGTACGGAATCCGCGTCGCGCTCAGCATGGGCGCCGCGACCGCCGTCGCCCAGACCCTCCATCCCGAGCACTGGTACTGGCTCCCCGCCACCGCCGTCTTCCTCGTCAAGCCCGACCTGGGTCCGCTCGCCTCGCGCATCCTGTGCCGTGTCGTCGGCACGCTCGTCGGAGCCGGGCTCTTCGTCGCGCTCGCCGCCGCTGCCGCTCCCGTACCGCTGCCGCCCGAGAGCGGGCTCGTCGCTCTCGCGGCGGTCTGCGCGACCCTCGTCCCGCTCGCCATGCGTCACTTCGCCCTCCAGACCGGTGTCGTCACCCTCCTCGTTCTCGCTCTCGTCGGTCTCGGCGGTGACACCCAGGCCACCTGGAACCGCCTCACCGACACGTTGCTCGCCTGCGGCATCGTGCTGCTCGCCGGACACCTCCCCCTCCCCGGCCGGGCGGGCAACGTCGCCCGCGGCCGGCTCGCCGTCGCTTCGCAGGCAGCGACCGACTACCTCGGCCACGTGCTCAGCGGCTCGCCCGACCTGCCGGGCCGCTGGGCCCTGCGCCGCGCCGCCTACCGCTCCCTCGCGCAGGCCCGCGCCGCCGTCGAGGTCTCGGCCGCCGAACTGCCCCCGCTCGCCCGCCGAAGCGCCGGGGCCGCCGAACTCACCGCCGTACTCGAACGCCTCGTGGACACGACCACGGCCGCCGCCGTCCACGCCGACGACGCCGGCACCCTGCCCCCACGCGACAGCGCCCGCCTCCGCGCCCTGCTGGGCGAACTCGGCAATCTCGACCACGACCGGGCCCCCGTGACGCACTGATTACGCCGGCCCGCCCCGCCGCAACTCTGTCGCTGTGAGCGCTGATGCATGCACCGTACGTCACCGCACCGACAGCGTGCTGTGGGTGAAAAATCTGCTCATGCGGAAGAGTGAGAGCTTTTGCGGATTACGCGGAGTTATCCACAGATGCGGTGAGATGGCGGGGTGGTGGGGTGGGGGCCTGGAAGAATTGAACTGGGGCCGCCCCCTGGGAGGGCGGGGGTGTGTCCTCGTGCGGGCCCGGCTTCCGTGAGAGGAGGGCGGGGGTGTGTCCTCATGCGGGTCCGGCTTTCGTGCGAGGAAGGCGGGGATCTGTCCTCATGCAGACCCGGCTCCTGCGGACGGGCGGGGGTGTCCCCAATCGAGGCCGGCCCCCGTGCGAGGGCGGGGCCTGCCCTCACCCAGCCCCGGCTTCCGCAGGAAGGCGGGGCATCTGCCCTAACTCGGGTGTCCGCTTCCCCGAAGGCAGCGGTCTGTCCTCACGCGGGCCCCGCGTACCCCCTCTCGCGACAGGGCGTTCCTCAGCCCCTCGCACACCCAACGCCGCCCCCAACTGTCCGCCGCCCGCCCCGCCGAAAAGCCCCCGCCCACCCCGCCGAAGCCCCCCGACCGCCCCGCCCCCGCCCCCGCACCCCTCGCCGCACACCGCGAACAGCCCGCCCACACCTCCCCGGCATATGCCCGTTACCTCCCCTGCCTCCACCGCGCGCTCACCCACCCCGCCCCCACGCGCTCCCACCGCGCTCGCCCACCGCGACCACCTCGCGGTGCCCCCCTCCTGACCTGCCGCATCCCGCTCACCGCCGCCGGCCTGGGTGCGCCCCTCGGCCGCGCCCCCTGTGCCCCCAAGGGCGACGAATGCCGTCACGAGCCGGGGCGAACAGGTGACGGTACGGTCACGGCGCCCACGCCCGAGGGCCTCGCTGCGTCATTCTCGACGCACTGCCCGGCGCGGCGTGACGTGACGGCGGGTGCACTCGTTACTCCATGCGAGTGAGTGAAGAGTGGGGTTCGAGTGAACGCGTGTTGCGGCAGCACCGGCGGCGGGGGAGTGCGACCCGGGTACGACAGGACGGAGTTGCGGCCGTGATGACCGAACGAGTGGTGTTGGAACGCTTCCCCGCGGGCGGACCGCGGGGCTCCTGGCCCGCCGAGGAATTCGCCCGTCAGCGACGCTGCGAGGGCACTGCCGCCGAGGTCGTCATGGATCTCGACCAGGACGCCTTCCTCGTCATCGTCCGCGCCCGCTCGGCGCCGCGATGAGTCCGTCCGTGCCCGCAGCGCCGCGATGAATCCGTCCACGCCGCAGCGCGTCCGCCGGGCAGGAGGGTGAGAGGGCTGCGCTCGGACCGGGCGTGACCCGCCCGGTGCTCAAAAGGAAGGAACTCTACGGGACTTCGGCGGCGCACGGCACGCCGCGCCGACCGGGCTCGACCGGAAAGGCGGCTCCGGTCAGTCCTCGGTCGGTGCCGAGCGTGACCACGGCGGAAGAGTGTCGGTGAGGCGGCACAGGGTCACGTAGAGCGGGATCGGCGGCGTGTACGGGGCCTTGCCGGACGGCTGGTGGACGAGCCGGGGCTCCCTCCGCGCATCCGGGACGAGCGCCCCGGCCGCGTAGTGGGCGGGCGCGGGCCACTCCAGGGCCACGTCCGATCCCGAGGGCACGATCCACCACCAGCGCCCGCCGTCCGCGAACACACAGCCCATACGGGGCAGTCGCCCCATCACCCGGCGGGCCAGCGCCTCCGGCACGCCCACCGCGTCCACGCCCATCGACGTGGTCATTCCGCTCGGCACCGTCAAACGCACCAGTGGCGTTCGCGCCGCTCCCCGGGCGAACCTGCGCCGGCTGAGCGAGGCGAGCGTGTCGAGGCTCAGCGAGCCTGCCGTCCACGTGTGCATTCAGCGTGCCTCTTCCCACGACAACTCGGCCCACACAACCAGGCCGGAACCCTGTTCCGCCTCTTGCGTCCCCCAGGACAGGCTCATGGCGGAGACCAGGAAAAGGCCGCGCCCGTGCTCGTCCTGCGGGTCCTGCCGGGGACTCGCGGGCTGTCTGCCGCACTGCCCCTCGTCGCGCACCGCTATCCGCAGTCGCGCCCCGTCCGCCGAACCGCTCGCCCCGCCCGCGCGCCTGAGCGGATCGGGGCTTGGTCGCGGGGCCCGCTCGTGCGGCTCGATCTCGCGCAGCTCGCAGAGGATGTGCCGACTGCCCGTGTGCACAAGGGCGTTGGTGACGAGTTCGGAGACGATCAGGATCGCCGCCTCGCACGTCTCCTCGGGTGCCGACCAGCCGTCGAGCTGCGCGCGGGTGAGCCGCCGGGCTTGGGCGGCGGAGCCCGGGTGAGCGGCGAGTTCGAAACTCGCACAGCGCTCACCGGTCTGGGGGGTGATTAACGGAGCGGACGGAATCACGTGTGCCACTATCTCCCCGGCGCGAACACTTGGCAAGGGTCACTCTGAAAAATGCAGAGTGCAGTGTGCTGGGGTTGCGGCGCATGGCACACTGCTCGGGAACTGTTCGCCAAGGGGAGGTCGACGTGAGCGAACCGAGGTCCGCGCCGACCGTGGGCCAGGTGGTGTTGGGGCGGCGGCTCCAGGACCTGCGCGAGCACGCGGGCTTCAGTCGCGAACAGGCGGCCAAGGTCTTGCGCGTCGCACCGGCCACGGTCCGGCGCATGGAGACGGCAGAGGTCGCGCTGAGGATTCCGTACCTCCAGCTCCTCCTCCAGTCGTACGGGGCGTCGGCGGAGGAGGTCGAAACCTTCGTCACGCTCGCCGAGGACGCCAACAAGCCGGGCTGGTGGCAGCGTTACCACGGCGTGCTCCCCAACTGGTTCAGCATGCACGTCAGTCTGGAGGGGGCCGCGAGCCTCATCCGCAACTACGAACCGCACTTCGTGCCCGGCCTCCTCCAGACCGAGGAATACGCACGGGCCGTCATGCGGGCCGGCTCGCTCGGGCGCAGCGAGCCGGAGGAGATAGAGCGTCATGTCGATCTGCGACTGCGACGCCAGAAGCTCCTGGTCCGCGAGGACGCGCCACGGCTGTGGTACGTCCTGGACGAAACCGCGGTACGCCGTCCGGCGGGGGACGCGACGGTCATGCGCCGGCAGGTCGATCATCTGCTGGACGTCACCGCTCTGCCCAATGTGACCCTCCAGATCGCCGAGTTCAGCGCCGGGCCCCACCCCGGCACCTTCGGCCCCTTCGTACTCTTCCGCTTCCCCATGCCCGAACTTCCGGACATGGTCTTCGTGGAGTACCTGACCGGCGCCGTCTATCTCGACAGCCGGCCGGAAGTCGCCACGTATCTGGAGGTCATGGACCACATGGCGGCACATGCCGCCACTGCACAACGCACAAAGGAGATCCTGAGGGATGTCCGCAAGGAGCTGTGAATGGACCGCGTCCGGATATACAACGGCATGCCCGCCGCCCAGCTCGGCAACGCGGGGTGGCGCAAGCCGTGGAGCGGCGGCAACGGGGGGAACTGCGTCGAGGCGATGAAACTCGCCGACGGCAGGATCGCGTTCCGTCAGTCCTCCGATCCAGAAGGGCCCGCACTCATCTACACCCCGGCGGAAATCACCGCCTTCATCCAGGGAGCGAAGGCCGGACAGGCCGACTTCCTCCTCTCCTGACCTCCTTCGTTTCCCTCTCCGCCGATCTCCTCCGCACCCGGGACCAGGTTCCCGGATCTTCTCCGGGGGCGTGCCACAGCGCGCCCCCGTCTTTCGTACGCGCCTCCGCCGCCGCGTGACCCCCACCCGTGTGCCCCGGCCGCCTGCGTCACCATAGACCCGTGCGATTCGAAGCGATCACCTGGGAACGCCTGACCGAGGACCTCACCGAGCGACTGCTCACGACCGCTCCCGCGGACGGTGGCGACCATGTCCGGGTGGCGCTCGACGGCGCTCCCGCGGCCCGTCCCGAGGCCCTCGCCGACCGGCTCGCCGAAGCGCTGCGCGCGGCAGGCCGGCCCGCACTGCCACTCGCCACGAGCGGCTTCCTGCGCCCCGCCTCGCTCCGCTTCGAGCACGGCCACCACGACCCCGACAGCTACCTCACCGGCTGGTTCGACACCCCGGCGCTGTGGCGGGAGGTCTTCGCCCCGCTCGACCCCGGGGGCAGCGGCCGGGTCCTGCCCGACCTGTGGGACCCCGTCACCGACCGCGCGACCCGCACGCCGTACGTCACCCTGCCGCCCGGCGGCTTCCTCCTCCTCCACGGCCCCTTCCTCTTCGGCCACTGGTTCCCCTTCGACCTCGGCGTCCATCTCTCCCTCACCGAGGCGGCACTGCGCCGCCGTACCCCCGAGGAGGAGCACTGGACCCTGCCCGCCTTCGCCCGCTACGAGGCCGAGCAGACCCCCCTCGACGTGGCCGACCTCGTCGTCCGCACGGACGACCCCCGCCACCCGGCCCGCCGCGTCCCCCAGGACTGACCGGACGACGGCTCCCCGCCCGCGCCACGTCCCAGGACTACCCGGACCACGGCTACCCGCCCGCGAATTGCGCCACGTCCCAGGGCTGCCAGGATCACGGACTCCCGCCAGCGAACCCCGCGCCCAGCGCCGGACCACGGTTCCCCACGGCCGCCCCCGGCCGCTCAGGACCGGACCGCGGGCTCCCACCCGCGACCGGACCGCAAGCTCCCACCCGCGACACCCCGCCCCTCAGAACAACGGCTCCGGCAGCACCCCCTCCAGCGCCAGCAACTGCCGCTTCGTCTCCACGCCGCCCCCGAAGCCCCCGATTCCGCCGTCCCGCTCCACCACCCGGTGACAGGCCACGAAGAGCGGGAGCGGATTCGCCCCCATCGCGAGCCCCACCGCCTGTGCCGCGCCGGGCTGCCCCACCCTGCGCGCCAGCTCCCCGTACCCGACGACCGCCCCGAGCGGCACCTCCGCCGCCAGGACCCGCAGCACCTCGCGCTGAAAACCGGTGACGAGCGACCAGTCCAGGGGCGGCCCGGCGAGTTCGCCGTCACCCGCGAAGTACCTGTCCAGCGCCTCGCCCGCCGCCTCGACCGCGTGCGCCCCCGTCGCCGGGTCCTCCGGGCCGCCGAGACGCGCGGCGAGCGCCGCCCGCTCCCGGGCCGCCGTCCGCGCGTCCGCGTGGAAGGCGACCCGGACCAGGCCGGCGGCCGTCGCCGCCAGGAAGAGTGGCCCGATCGGGCTCTCCACCACCCCCGAGGTCCAGCCCCGGGGCCCCTCCGGCGCGTCGGAGCGCTCCGGAGCGGGCCCCAGGGCGCCGGGCTCCGCGGACGTGTCACTGTTCATGCGCACACCGTACGACCGCCCACTGACAACGCCCTCTGCACCGCGTCTGACCAGGTGTTTCCCCTGTCGGCCGCTGTCGCTCGTCAGCCGCCCAGCGCGTCGCGCACGACGTCAGGGGCGTTGCTGATGATCCCGTCCACGCCCTTGTCGGCCGCCACCACCGTGTCGTTCGGGGTGTCGACGGTCCAGGTGAAGACCTCCAGCGGCTTGTCGTGCGGGCCCTTCAGCGCGTGCGCCGCCGCGACCCAGTCGGCACCGATCGTCGTGTGCGAGGGATTGATCTGGTCGGCGAAACGGGCGTACTCGGGCAGCTGGGCCTGCGTCGGCGTGCCGAGGAAGCCGGTCTTCACGTCGGGCCGCTGCTTGTGCACCTCCTTGATGCTCTTCGCGTCGAAGCTCTGCACCACCAGACGGTGCCGCACGTGCCCGCGGTCGAGCCAGCCGCTGTTGCGCAGCTCGGCCAGCGTCTCGGCCTCGATGCCCGGGTAGAGATCGGGGCTCTTCAGCTCCAGGATCAGGTTCTGGTGGGTCTGGGTGATCTCGTTCAGGTACTCCTTCAAGGTCGGGATGCGCGTACCGGCGAAGGAGGGGTCGTACCAGGTCCCCGCGTCGAGCCGCGCGATCTCCGCCGCGGTGAAGTCGCGCACGTTCCACGGCGCGCGATCGGGGAAGACCTGCTCGACGTCGGTCGTACGGGTGAGGGTCGTGTCGTGCAGGACGATCAGCTCTCCGTCCTTGGTGCGCTGGACGTCGTTCTCCACCCAGCGGAACCCCAGCTCGGCCGCCTTCTCGACGGAGGGCAGGGTGTTCTCGGGCGCGTAGGCGGGCGCACCGCGATGTCCCACGACCGTGATTCCGGCGGGGCTGTGCGCGCTGTCGGCTGCCGAGGCGGACGCGGCGGGGAGGCCGACGAGGGCTCCGCTGCCGAGGATCGCGACGGTCACTGCTGTTGCGGCTCGTGCGGACAAGAAGGCTCCTGGAGTTCGCGGGATCACTGACAGTAGGAGCGTGACCGCTGCGGAGCGCGCGCAGACAGATGCGCGATGGCCACACCCCGAACGGAGCGCGACCGGTCGGACGCACCCCGGGACGGCTCCCGCGCGCCGCCGGGGAAAGCCCAGGTCAGGGAGGTATGGGCGCAGTCGAGGGCGCATGCGGCACACCGGGCGCGTGGTCACCGCCCGTACCGCACCGCACGCCGGCCTCCCGGTGCGCGGGGACCCCGGGTGACCGGTGCGCGGCCGGATTCGAACGGCGCGCCGCTCACGCCGGGGGCGCGCGCTCCCTGCCCGCACGCGGTCCGAGTCCCTTCCGTACGCGGTGCGGCCCGTTCTCCCGCGTGGTGCGCCTCGTTCGCCGGGACGCTTGTCAGTGGTCGGTCGTACCGTGGAGGACATGCGGCCCGTAACTCAGATCGAACGCACGGTGGCGCCTTTCGAGGTCGTCAGCCCGTACTCGCCCAGCGGTGACCAGCCCACCGCCATCGCCGAGCTGGAGAAGCGCGTCAAGGGCGGGGAGAAGGACGTCGTCCTGCTCGGCGCGACCGGCACCGGCAAGTCGGCGACCACCGCGTGGATGATCGAGCGGCTCCAGCGGCCGACCCTCGTCAT
Source organism: Streptomyces sp. Tu6071 (assembly GCF_000213055.1). Lineage (NCBI taxonomy): Bacteria > Bacillati > Actinomycetota > Actinomycetes > Kitasatosporales > Streptomycetaceae > Streptomyces > Streptomyces sp. Tu6071. Next base: position 6,217,224 of record NZ_CM001165.1, read on the forward strand.
GGCGCCCAACAAGACCCTCGCGGCCCAGCTCGCCAACGAGTTCCGCGAGCTGCTCCCGAACAACGCGGTCGAGTACTTCGTCTCGTACTACGACTACTACCAGCCGGAGGCGTACGTCCCGCAGTCGGACACCTACATCGAGAAGGACTCCTCGATCAACGAGGAGGTCGAGCGGCTGCGCCACTCCGCGACGAACTCGCTGCTCACCCGCAGGGACGTCGTCGTGGTCGCCTCCGTCTCCTGCATCTACGGTCTCGGTACGCCGCAGGAGTACGTGGACCGCATGGTCCCCCTCAAGGTCGGCGACGAGCTGGACCGCGACGAGCTGCTGCGCCGCTTCGTCGACATCCAGTACACGCGCAACGACGTCGCCTTCACCCGCGGGACCTTCCGCGTGCGCGGCGACACGATCGAGATCTTCCCCGTGTACGAGGAGCTCGCCGTCCGCATCGAGATGTTCGGCGACGAGATCGAGGCGCTCTCCCTGCTCCACCCGCTCACCGGTGAGGTCATCAGCGACGATCAGCAGGTGTACGTCTTCCCCGCCTCGCACTACATCGCGGGTCCCGAGCGCATGGAACGGGCGATCAAAGGCATCGAGAAGGAGCTGGAGGTGCGGCTCGCCGAGCTGGAGAAGCAGGGCAAGCTCCTGGAGGCGCAGCGGCTGCGGATGCGGACGACGTACGACATCGAGATGCTCCGCCAGATCGGCACCTGCTCCGGCGTCGAGAACTACTCGATGCACTTCGACGACCGCGAGCCCGGCTCCCCGCCGAACACCCTGCTCGACTACTTCCCCGAGGACTTCCTCCTCGTCATCGACGAGTCCCACGTCACCGTCCCGCAGATCGGCGCGATGTACGAGGGCGACGCCTCGCGCAAGCGCACACTCGTCGACCACGGCTTCCGCCTCCCCTCGGCGCTGGACAACCGGCCGCTGAAGTGGGAGGAGTTCCAGAAGCGCATCGGCCAGGCGGTGTACCTCTCCGCGACCCCGGGGAACTACGAGCTGTCCCGCTCCGACGGCTTCGTGGAGCAGATCATCCGCCCGACCGGGCTCGTCGACCCGGAGATCGTCGTCAAGCCGACCGAGGGCCAGATCGACGACCTCGTCCACGAGATCCGCGAGCGCACGGAGAAGGACGAGCGCGTCCTCGTCACGACGCTCACCAAGAAGATGGCCGAGGACCTCACCGACTACTTCCTCGAACTCGGGATCAACGTCCGCTACCTGCACAGCGACGTCGACACGCTGCGGCGCATCGAGCTGCTGCGCGAGCTGCGGGCCGGGGAGTACGACGTCCTCGTCGGGATCAACCTGCTCCGCGAGGGCCTCGACCTCCCCGAGGTCTCCCTCGTCGCGATCCTCGACGCCGACAAGGAGGGCTTCCTGCGCTCGGGGACCTCGCTCATCCAGACCATCGGGCGCGCCGCCCGTAACGTCTCGGGGCAGGTCCACATGTACGCGGACAAGATCACGCCCGCGATGGAACGGGCCATCGACGAGACCAACCGCCGTCGCGCCAAGCAGATCGCGTACAACACGGAGCGCGGTATCGACCCGCAGCCGCTGCGCAAGAAGATCAACGACATCGTCGCCTCGATCGCGCGCGAGGAGGTCGACACCGACTCGCTGCTCGGTACGGGGTACCGGCAGGCCAAGGAGGGCAAGGGCGCCAAGACCCCCGTGCCCGCGCTCGGCGGCAAGGCGACGGCGGAGTCGGGCAAGGCGGCGAAGGGCAAGGCCAAGAAGGGCAAGGCCGCGACCGCGCCTACCGACCAGCCGGGTGCCGCGCTCGCCCAGCAGATCGAGGAGATGACCGACCGCATGCGCGCCGCCGCCGCCGACCTGCAGTTCGAGGTGGCCGCGCGGCTGCGCGACGAGGTCTCCGAGATGAAGAAGGAACTGCGGCAGATGAAGGAGGCCGGGGTGGCCTGAGGGAGACGGGCTGCCGCTGCCGAGCTGTGCAGGGGGGCGCCCGCGCCGGTCGGGCGCCCCCGGCTTCCGTTTCGGGCGGGCGCCATGACGGCATCGGTCTCGGGTGGGCGCCGTGCCTGCGGCCGGTCCCGGAGTTCACTCCGGCCGGTCCCGGACGACGTCCCTCGGCGCCCGACCGCGTTCCTCGCCGCCCGGCCGTTTCACTCGTCCGGATGATCCGTGACGGGCCCCTGGCGGGGTCGCCCACCCGGGTCACGCGGTCCGCCCCCGTGTCCCGGGACGGCCACAATCCGGCGTACGGGGGCTGCGCCGCCCCCCGCCGCCGTGCGAGGGTCGGGGCGGGCGCTCTACGGGGGAGCGCCCCTGTGACACAGGCACGGAAGGTGGGGACACGTGACGGTCAACTTGGCCAAGGGACAGGGCATCAGTCTGGAGAAGGGCGACGGGGGAGCGCTGACGGCGGTCCGGATGGGGCTCGGCTGGCAGGCCGCGCCCCGCAAGAGGGGACTGCTGGGGCTGGTGCGCCCCCGGGAGATCGACCTGGACGCCTCCGCCGTGCTCTTCAGCGGGAAGAAGTCGGTCGACGTCGTCTTCTTCCAGCACCTCACGAGCAACGACGGCTCGATCCGGCACACCGGGGACAACCTGGTCGGGGGAGCGGGGCAGGGGGACGACGACGAATCGATCCTCGTCGACCTCCAGCGGGTGCCCGCGGAGATCGACCAGATCGTCTTCACGGTGAACTCCTTCACCGGCCAGACCTTCCAGGAGGTCCAGAACGCCTTCTGCCGGCTCGTCGACGAGACGACCGGGCAGGAGCTGGCCCGGCACACCCTGGCGGGCGGCGGCCCGTACACCGCGCAGATCATGGCGAAGGTGCACCGCGCCGACGGCGGCTGGCGGATGACCGCCCTGGGCACGCCCGCTCAGGGCCGCACCTTCCAGGACCTCGTCCCGGCGATCCTGCCGCTGCTCTGAGCGTCCCGGCGCCGCGAACGCGTGAATCCGGGAGCGTGAATCCGGGAGCACCCGCCGAGGGTGCTCCCGGCTCGCGGAACGCCTGCCGCGCGAGCGGGGAAGGGCACGGCGAGAGGCCGGGCCCGGCCCGTCCGGCACCTCCTCCCACCTGCACCTTTTGGATTTCTTTTACCTCCGCCTTTACATCTCTTGGGTATCCCCGTACCTTGTGAACAGCGGAGGGGAGTACTCCTCAAGCGGCGTACCCGTCAATACGGACCGTGCAGGTCCCGGGGCGTCGGCCACGTGCCCGAGCGGCTGTGGTGGAAGAGACCTCCGGCAGCGACGAGCTGATCGAATGCCGTGACGTACTGCCGGAGGCGCAGTGAACATCTCTCTCACCGTTTGGCTGATCACGATCTTGGCCCTGCTGGCCATGATCGCGGTCGACTTCCTCATCGGACGCAAACCCCACGAGGTCTCCCTCAAGGAGGCCGGGATCTGGACGGTCGTCTGGATCGCCCTCGCCTGTCTCTTCGGTGTCGGGCTGCTGGTCTTCGCGGGGGGCAAGCAGGGCAGCGAGTTCTTCGCCGGATTCATCACCGAGAAATCGCTCAGCGTCGACAATCTCTTCGTCTTCGTGCTGATCATGGCGAAGTTCGCGGTCCCCGCGAAGTTCCAGCAGCGCGTGCTCCTCGTCGGCGTGCTCATCGCGCTCGTGCTGAGGACCCTCTTCATCCTCGCGGGCGCCGCGATGATCGAGAACTTCTCGTGGATCTTCTACATCTTCGGCGCCTTCCTGCTCTACACCGCCTGGAAGCTCATCAAGGAGGCGCGGGAGGACGACGAGACGGAGGAGGAGTTCGAGGAGAACAAGCTCCTCAAGTCCCTGGAGGTCCGTTTCGGCGTCGCCGACAGGTACCACGGCACCAAGCTCTTCGTGCGGCAGCACGGCAAGCGGATCATGACGCCCATGCTCGTCGTGATCCTCGCCATCGGCACGACGGACGTCCTCTTCGCCCTCGACTCCATCCCGGCGATCTTCGGGCTCACCCAGGACCCGTACATCGTCTTCACGGCGAACGCCTTCGCGCTGATGGGGCTGCGCCAGCTCTACTTCCTCATCGGCGGACTGCTCAAGAAGCTCGTCCACCTCAGCTACGGGCTCTCGGTCATCCTCGGCTTCATCGGGGTCAAGCTCGTGCTCCACGCCCTCCACGAGAGCGGCGTGCACGTCCCGGAGATCCCGACGACCGTCTCGCTCGGCGTCATCGTCGCCGTCCTCGCGATCACGACGGTCACGAGCCTGCTCGCCACGCGCAGGCAGCGCGAGGCCGAGAAGGCCGCCGGGACGGGCTCGGAGCACGCGGCGGTGGGCGCGGGGACCGAGCGGCACGAGCACACAGACGCGGCCCAGCCGTCCAGGGACGGGGACGACGGGGCCGGACCGAGGCGCTGACCGTACGCGGCACGCCTCACGCGTGGTCCTCGCCCGCCATGGGGACGGGCGGGGACCACGCTTCTTCATGCCCGGGGCCGTCGTGATAGATCTCGGTCGAGCTTCAGCCCCGGACCGGAGGACCCCATGCCGCACACCTTCACGACCGCCCCGCTCATGGTGCTCAACGGGCCCAACCTGAACCTCCTCGGCAAGCGGCAGCCCGAGGTCTACGGCACCGACACGCTCGCCGACGTCGAGGCGCTGTGCGCCCGTACCGCCGAGAGACTGGGCGGCCGTGCGGACGCCCGGCAGAGCAACCACGAGGGGCAGCTCGTCGACTGGGTGCACGAGGCGCGCGAGCACCACTGCGGCATCGTCATCAACCCCGCCGCGTACTCGCACACCTCCGTCGCCCTCCTCGACGCGCTCCAGGCGTGCGAGGGGCTCCCCGTCGTCGAGGTCCACCTCTCGAACATCCACAAGCGCGAGCAGTTCCGGCACCACTCCTACGTCTCGCTGCGCGCCGACGCGGTCATCGCCGGCTGCGGCCTCCAGGGCTACGGCTTCGCCGTGGAGCGGGTCGCGGCGCTGCTGGGCTGAGGACCGGCCGGTACGGGCCCGGGGCGCCCTCTCGTACGGCGCGCCCCGTCCCGTACGGGCGGGAGCGCGCCGGGTCTCACCAGCCCCGTGCCCGCCACTCGCCGAGGTGCGGGCGTTCGGCGCCGAGCGAGGTGTCGTCGCCGTGGCCCGGGTAGATCCACGTCTCGTCCGGCAGCGGCGTGAAGAGGCGCTCCTCCACGTCGCCGATGAGCTGCTGGAAGGCCGCCGCGTCGCCCCGCGTGTTGCCGACGCCGCCGGGGAAGAGCGAATCCCCCGTGAACACGTGCGGGGCGCCGTCCGGGTCGTCGTAGACGAGCGCGACCGAGCCGGGGGTGTGCCCCCGCAGGTGCCGTACCCCCAGCTCCACGCGGCCGACCCGCACCACGTCCCCGTCGTCGAGCGGGGCGTCCGTGGGGACGGGGATGCCCGCCGCGTCCTCGCGCCCGGCGCAGGTCAGCGCCCCGGTCGCCGCGACGACCTCCGCGAGCGCCTGCCAGTGGTCGGGGTGCTGGTGCGTCGTGACGACCGTGCGCAGCCCGTCCGGGCCGATGAGCCGGAGCAGGGTCCCCGGCTCCGCCGCCGCGTCGATGAGCAACTGCTCGCCCGTCTCCCGGCAGCGCAGCAGGTAGGCGTTGTTCTCCATGGGGCCGACGGCGACCTTGGAGATGATCAGCTCGCCCAGTTCGTGCGCCTCGGCGGGCCCGCCCACCCGCACTTTTCCGCTGTACGTCATGCGGCACACCCTAGAGCGCCCCACTGACAGCCCCCGGGACCGCCCGTGACGGCGGTGTCCCGCGCGCCGTTGTGACGGTGGGCACAGCCCGCACGGCCCGAGGCGTGGCCCCTGCCGGGCCCCGCGCGTCAAGCCGCATCCGCTGCCGCGACTCGTACGGGTGAAGAAGTCCGGCGGCGGCCCAGAATCGAAAGTGCGTGCTATACGCTCGGAGGTGCGGTCACGAGGCATGCTGGAGGGATGACCGGGAAGGGGTGACAAACCCCGCGGAATCAGCACGGTTCCCCCGGTGTTCTCGACAGGGACGGTGGCGGCGCGGTCGCGCAGGCGCCCCCGCCCCCGTGACAGCCCATCGCCGAGACGGCGCGCGCGGGCCGGACCGGAAGGTCCCGCACCGCGAGCACAGACCCGTCCGTGCCCGATGGCCCAGACATTTTCCGAAGCGGGGTGCGCCCGGCTTCACCGATCAGAAAGGTGCGGACCGGCGTGGCCGACCGTCTCATCGTCCGTGGAGCACGCGAGCACAATCTGCGGAACGTCTCGCTCGACCTCCCCCGGGACTCCCTGATCGTCTTCACGGGACTCTCCGGCTCGGGCAAGTCATCCCTCGCGTTCGACACGATCTTCGCCGAGGGGCAGCGGCGTTACGTGGAGTCGCTCTCCTCGTACGCCCGGCAGTTCCTCGGCCAGATGGACAAGCCGGACGTCGACTTCATCGAGGGGCTCTCGCCGGCCGTCTCGATCGACCAGAAGTCCACCTCGCGCAACCCGCGCTCCACGGTCGGCACCATCACCGAGGTCTACGACTACCTGCGCCTGCTCTTCGCGCGCATCGGCAAGCCGCACTGCCCCCGGTGCGGGCGCCCGATCGCCCGCCAGTCGCCGCAGCAGATCGTCGACAAGGTCCTCGGCCTGCCCGAGGGCAGCCGCTTCCAGGTCCTCTCGCCGCTCGTGCGCGAGCGCAAGGGCGAGTTCGTCGACCTCTTCGCCGATCTCCAGACCAAGGGCTACAGCCGCGCCCGCGTGGACGGCGAGACCATCCAGCTCAGCGAGCCGCCCCAGCTCAAGAAGCAGGAGAAGCACACGATCGAGGTGGTCGTGGACCGCCTCACCGTCAAGGAGAGCGCCAAGCGCCGCCTCACCGACTCGGTCGAGACCGCCCTCGGTCTCTCCGGCGGCATGATCGTGCTCGACTTCGTCGACCTCGACGCCGACGACCCCGAGCGCGAGCGGATGTACTCGGAGCACCTGTACTGCCCGTACGACGACCTCTCCTTCGAGGAGCTGGAGCCCCGCTCCTTCTCCTTCAACTCGCCCTTCGGCGCCTGCCCCGAGTGCACCGGCATCGGTACGCGCATGGAGGTCGACCCCGAACTGATCGTCCCCGACGAGGACAAGTCCCTCGACGAGGGCGCCATCCACCCCTGGTCGCACGGGCACACCAAGGAGTACTTCAACCGCCTCGTCGGCGCCCTCGCCGACGCCCTCGGCTTCCGCACCGACATCCCCTGGGCCGGACTGCCGCAGCGCGCCAAGAAGGCGCTGCTGCACGGCCACCGCACCCGCATCGAGGTCAGCTACCGCAACCGGTACGGGCGCCAGCGCACCTACACCACCGCCTTCGAGGGCGCCGTGCCCTTCGTCAAGCGGCGCCACTCCGAGGCGGAGAGCGACACGAGCAGGGAGCGCTTCGAGGGCTACATGCGCGAGGTGCCCTGCCCGAGCTGCCACGGCACGCGGCTCAAGCCGATCGTGCTCGCGGTCACCGTCATGGGGAAGTCCATCGCCGAGGTCTCCGCGATGTCGATCACCGACTGCGCGGACTTCCTCGCCGAACTGCGGCTCGACGGACGGGACAAGAAGATCGCCGAGCGGGTGCTCAAGGAGGTCAACGAGCGGCTGCGCTTCCTCGTCGACGTCGGCCTCGACTACCTCTCGCTCAACCGCGCGGCGGGCACGCTCTCCGGCGGCGAGGCCCAGCGCATCCGGCTCGCGACGCAGATCGGCTCCGGCCTCGTCGGCGTCCTCTACGTGCTCGACGAGCCCTCCATCGGGCTCCACCAGCGCGACAACCACCGGCTCATCGAGACCCTCGTGCGCCTGCGCGACATGGGCAACACGCTCATCGTCGTCGAGCACGACGAGGACACCATCAAGGTCGCCGACTGGGTCGTCGACATCGGCCCCGGCGCCGGTGAGCACGGCGGCAAGGTCGTGCACAGCGGCGAACTGCCGGGGCTGCTCAGCAACAAGGAGTCGCTGACCGGGCAGTACCTCTCCGGGCGGCGCGCCATCGCCGTCCCCGAGGTCCGGCGGCCCGCCGACCCGAAGCGGAAGCTGACCGTCTTCGGCGCGAAGGAGAACAACCTCCGCGACATCGACGTCTCCTTCCCGCTCGGCGTGCTCACGGCCGTCACCGGGGTCTCCGGCTCCGGCAAGTCCACGCTCGTCAACGACATCCTCTACACGCACCTGGCCAGGGAGCTGAACGGCGCCCGCTCGGTCCCCGGGCGGCACACCCGTGTCTCCGGCGACGACCAGGTCGACAAGGTCGTGCACGTCGACCAGTCGCCCATCGGCCGCACCCCGCGCTCCAACCCGGCCACGTACACGGGTGTCTTCGACCACGTCCGCAAGCTCTTCGCCGAGACGACCGAGGCGAAGGTGCGTGGCTATCTGCCGGGCCGCTTCTCGTTCAACGTCAAGGGCGGCCGGTGCGAGAACTGCTCCGGCGACGGCACGATCAAGATCGAGATGAACTTCCTCCCGGACGTCTACGTGCCGTGCGAGGTCTGCCACGGCGCCCGGTACAACCGGGAGACCCTGGAGGTCCACTACAAGGGCAAGTCCATCGCCGAGGTCCTGGACATGCCGATCGAGGAGGCGAGCGACTTCTTCGAGGCCGTCCCCGCCATCTCGCGCCACCTGCGCACGCTCAACGACGTCGGCCTCGGCTACGTCCGGCTCGGCCAGTCCGCGCCGACCCTCTCCGGCGGCGAGGCGCAGCGCGTCAAGCTCGCGAGCGAACTCCAGAAGCGCTCCACCGGCTCCACGGTGTACGTCCTCGACGAGCCGACCACCGGGCTGCACTTCGAGGACATCAGCAAGCTGATCAAGGTGCTGTCCGGGCTGGTCGAGAAGGGCAACACCGTGATCGTCATCGAGCACAACCTCGATGTGATCAAGACCGCGGACTGGGTCGTCGACATGGGCCCCGAAGGCGGCAACGGCGGCGGCACGGTCGTCGCCGAGGGCACCCCCGAGGCGATCGCCCAGGAGCCCGAGAGCCACACGGGCCGCTTCCTCAAGGAAGTGCTCGGCACCACGGCGACCGCCGTGCCCGCGCGCAAGGCGGCCCCCCGCAAGCGGGCCGCGAGCAAGACGGCCGGCCAGATCGTCACGGGCCAGGGCGCCGCGCGCAAGGCGGCGGCCCCGCGCGCGACGAAGGCGGCCAAGACGTCCAAGTCCGCGACGGCGAAGCGGGCGACGGCGAAGGACTGAGGTCCTTCCCGCGGGGGGGGGCGGGGTGGGAACGGCGCACGCGGTACGTGCCGTCCCCACCCCGCCCTCACGCGCGCGCCGGGGCGGGCCCGGCCTCAGTCCAGACCGAGCTCGCGGGCGTACGGGGGCTGGGCGCCCGCGCGGGAGCAGGTGAGCGCGGCGGCGCGGGCCGCGAAGCCGAGGACGTCCCGCCAGCCTTCCTCGCCGAGCCCCGCGACCGCGTCACCGCGCAGCATGCCGAGCACGGCGAGTCGGTGCAGCAGCGCCGCGTTCACCGTGTCGCCCGCGCCGATCGTGTCCACCACGTCGACGGGCACCCCTGGCACGGAAAACCGCTCACCCTTACGGGTGGTGACGTGCAAGCCCTCCCCGCCCCGCGTGATCACGACGGCGGCCGGACCCCCCGCCGCCCACCCCGCCACGTCGTCCCCGAGCCACGCGGCGTCCTCCTCGGAGAGCTTCAGCAGATCGACGTACGGGAGCCAGTCGAGGAAACGGGCGCGGTAGGCGTCGGGGTCGGCGATGAGCCCGGCCCGGATGTTGGGGTCGAGCAGCGTGAAGACCCCCGCCCGCGACTGCTGCCGCAACAACTCCTCGTACGCGCTCGCGCCGGGCTCCAGGACGAGCGAGCACGTCCCGAAGCAGATCGCCCGGACCCCCTCGGGAAGCGTCTCGGGAACGGTGAAAAGCCGGTCCGCCGTGCCCTCCGCGTAGAAGGAGTAGCCCGCCGAGCCACTCGCGGTGAGCGTCGCCACGGCGAGGGTCGTGGGTTCGGGGCCGCGCTGCACGGGAGCGGTGCCGACCCCGGCCGTGCGCAGCCCTTCGAGCAGCGCCGTGCCGAAACCGTCCGTCGACAGGCGGGAGCAGAAGGCCACCTCGTCGCCGAGCCGGCCCAGCGCCACCGCCGTGTTGTACGGGCCGCCGCCCGGACACGGCACCAGCGGGGCCAGCGGCCCCTCCTCCGAGGGACCCGAGGGGCGCGGCACGAGATCGATCAGGGCCTCTCCAGCGACGAGGAACACGGGCAGTCCTTTCGCCCGGCGCGAAGCCGGGAGGGGGATGCGAACGGGCCGCACAGAGTTTTCCACAGCACCCCGTGACTCGTCCGATGATCAACCCGGGTTCTCCACAGGCGGACCCGGAGCCGCCCGGACTGTCGCAGGGCGCAAGTAGGGTGTGTGACATGGCCGATCCGTCCAGCTACCGACCCGCCCCGGGACAGATCCCGGACTCGCCGGGCGTCTACCGATTCCGCGACGAGCACCGCAGGGTGATCTACGTCGGGAAGGCCAAAAGCCTGCGCCAACGCCTGGCGAACTACTTCCAGGACCTCGCCCATCTCCACCCGCGCACACGCACGATGGTCACGACCGCGGCCTCGGTGGAGTGGACGGTCGTCTCCACGGAGGTCGAGGCGCTCCAGCTGGAGTACTCCTGGATCAAGGAGTACGACCCCCGGTTCAACGTCAAGTACCGCGACGACAAGAGCTACCCCTATCTCGCCGTCACGATGAACGAGGAGTTCCCGCGCGCGCAGGTCATGCGCGGCGCCAAGCGCAAGGGCGTGCGGTACTTCGGCCCCTACGGGCACGCCTGGGCCATCCGCGACACCGTCGACCTGCTTCTGCGCGTCTTCCCCGTACGCACCTGCTCCGCCGGGGTCTTCAAGAACGCCGCCCGCACCGGCCGCCCCTGCCTCCTCGGCTACATCGACAAGTGCTCGGCCCCCTGCGTCGGCCGGATCTCGCCCGAGGACCACCGCGACCTCGCCGAGGACTTCTGCCACTTCATGGCCGGCCACACCGGCCATTATCTGCGCCGCCTCGAAGAGCGCATGACCGAGGCCGCCGAGGACATGGAGTACGAGCGCGCCGCGCGGCTCCGCGACGACATCGGCGCCCTCACCCGCGCCATGGAGAAGAGCGCCGTCGTCCTCGCCGACGCCACCGACGCCGACCTCATCGCCCTCGCCCAGGACGAGCTGGAGGCGGCCGTGCAGATCTTCCACGTGCGCGGCGGACGCGTGCGCGGACAGCGCGGCTGGGTCACCGACAAGGTCGAGGCCGTCACCACGGCCGACCTCGTCGAGCACGCGCTCCAGCAGCTCTACGGCGAGGAGCGCGGCGACGCGGTGCCGAAGGAGGTCCTGGTCCCCGCGCTGCCCGAGCCCGTGCAGCCCGTCCAGGAGTGGCTCAGCGAGCGGCGCGGCGCACAGGTCTCCCTCCGCGTCCCCCAGCGCGGCGACAAGCGCGCCCTCATGGAGACCGTCGAGCGCAACGCGCAGCAGTCCCTCGCCCTGCACAAGACCAAGCGCGCCTCCGACCTCACGACCCGCTCCCGCGCCCTGGAGGAGATCGCCGCCGCACTCGATCTCGACGGAGTGCCCCTGCGGATCGAGTGCTACGACATCTCACACCTCCAGGGCGACGACGTGGTCGCCTCGATGGTCGTCTTCGAGGACGGGCTCGCCCGCAAGAGCGAGTACCGGCGCTTCCAGATCAAGGGCTTCCAGGGCCAGGACGACGTGCGTTCCATGCACGAGGTCATCACCCGCCGCTTCCGCAGGTACCTCGCCGAGCGGGAGAGGACGGGGGAGTGGACGGAGGAAGAGCTGGACGGCCCGGTGGAACCCGGGGGGCTCGACGAGGACGGGCGCCCCAAGCGCTTCGCCTACCCGCCGCAGCTCCTCGTCGTCGACGGCGGACAGCCCCAGGTCGCCGCGGCGCGGCGTGCCCTCGACGAACTCGGCATCGACGACGTCGCGGTCTGCGGGCTCGCCAAGCGCCTGGAGGAGGTCTGGGTCCCCGGCGAGGAGGACCCCGTCGTCCTGCCGCGCAGCAGCGAGGGCCTCTACCTGCTCCAGCGCGTCCGCGACGAGGCGCACCGCTTCGCCATCACCTACCAGCGCAGCAAGCGTGCCAAGCGCTTCCGGGCCGGCCCGCTCGACGAGGTCCCTGGCCTCGGCCAGACCCGCAAGCAGGCCCTGCTCAAGCACTTCGGCTCGGTGAAGAAGCTTCGCGCCGCGACGATCGAGCAGATCTGCGAAGTCCCCGGCATAGGCCGCAAGACCGCCGAGACGATCCTCGCCACCTTCGCCCGCAGCGAGCCGGGCGCGCCCGCGGTCAACATGACGACGGGCGAAATCCTCGACGACGGCTCCGAGGACACGACGAGCGAACAGCCCGAGCCGGACACCGGGGACGCGACCGCGAGCGCCGACCGCGAACCGGTGGAACCACGGGAGCGCGACGACACGGGGCGTACGGATCAAGCGCCGCGCCCGGACGGGGCGGACGCGAACGGGACGCACGCGGCCGGGGCGGACGGGAGCGCCGACGCGGCGGGCGACGACGGACGGGCGCGCGAGGCGACGAACGACACGGCAGACCCGGAAGTCGCACGGGAACCGCAGGACTCGCCCGGTGGCCGCACGCCGGAGGACGGCCTCGGGGCAGCGGACCCGACCACCCCCGAGGACATGCCCGCGACCCGCCGCGCGGCGCCCACGGGCGCCGGTGCGGGCAGCGGTGCGCAGGACCCCTCCGCGCCCGGTGAGGAGGACGTCACGCACCGTGAGTCAGGTGCCGAGGGGGCGCGTGGGACCGCTCCTGGGGGCGGCCTCGCGTCGCGGGAGACGCCGGGGCATTCGACGTGGCAGGCTTCGGCGAGCACGATGGAGTACGGAACCTCGCCGCGAGGACCCGGGGACGAGGACGTCACCGCGAGCCCCGGCGCCCCCACGGACCGGGACGAGCCCGCGCCGGAGCACGCCCCCGCCCCCGGCGGCAGGCCCGCAGCGGGCGAGGAACACCCGCACCCCGCCCCTGACCAGGGCGGACACCCGGACGGCACGGGCGAAGGCACCACGGGCCCCGCCTCCGGCGAGCGGCGGGACGACGCGGACGACGACAGCCGTACGACGGACGGTGGCAGAACAGATGCAGCAGGAAGAACGGGACGGAGCGCGACAGGTGAGCACGGCCACGAGCAGTGAACCGGGGGAGTCGGAGGAGACCCCGATCCCCGAGCTGGTGATCATCTCCGGCATGTCCGGGGCGGGCCGCAGCACCGCCGCGAAGTGCCTGGAGGACCTCGGCTGGTTCGTCGTCGACAACCTGCCACCCGCGCTCATCCCCACGATGGTCGAGCTCGGCGCCCGCTCCCAGGGGAACGTGGCCCGGATCGCCGTGGTCGTGGACGTCCGCGGCCGGCGTTTCTTCGACAACCTCCGCGAATCGCTCGCCGACCTGGAGAGCAAGCACGTCACGCGGCGCATCGTCTTCCTGGAATCCTCCGACGACGCCCTCGTGCGCCGATTCGAGTCGGTGCGCCGCCCTCACCCGCTCCAGGGCGACGGCCGCATCGTCGACGGCATCGCCGCCGAGCGCGACCTGCTGCGCGAACTCCGGGGCGACGCCGACCTCGTGATCGACACGTCCAGCCTCAACGTCCACGAGCTACGCGCGAAGATGGACGCCCAGTTCGCCGGTGAGGAAGAGCCGGAACTGCGCGCCACGGTCATGTCCTTCGGCTTCAAGTACGGGCTCCCGGTCGACGCCGACCTCGTCGTCGACATGCGCTTCCTGCCCAACCCGCACTGGGTCCCCGAGCTGCGCCCGTTCACCGGACTCAGCGAGGAGGTGTCCAACTTCGTCCTCAGCCAGCCCGGCGCCAAGGAATTCCTCGACCGCTACACCGAGTTGCTCCAGCTCGTCGCCGCGGGCTACCGCCGCGAGGGCAAGCGGTACGTGACGATCGCCGTCGGTTGCACGGGCGGCAAGCACCGGTCCGTCGCGATGGCCGAGAAGCTCGCCTCCCGGCTCGTCTCCGAAGGGGTGGAGACCGTCGTCGTCCACCGGGACATGGGCCGCGAATGAACCCACGCCCCCGTCGCGTCCGCCGCCTGCGCCGACAGGAGGCCGGTCCCGCGCCCCGGCCCCGGCGTCGCGGCACCCAGCCGAAAGTGGTCGCGCTCGGCGGCGGCATGGGACTCTCCGCCTCCCTCGCCGCGCTGCGCCGCATCACGGGCGAGCTGACCGCCGTCGTCACCGTCGCGGACGACGGCGGTTCCAGCGGCCGGCTGCGCGACGAACTCGGCGTGCTGCCGCCCGGCGACCTGCGCAAGGCGCTCGCCGCGCTGTGCGGGGACGACGACTGGGGCCAGACCTGGTCCCGGGTGATCCAGCACCGCTTCGCGAGCCGGGGCGAGCTGCACGGCCACGCGGTCGGCAACCTCCTCATCGTCGCGCTGTGGGAACAGCTCGGCGACCATGTCGCGGCCCTCGACCTCGTCGGCACTCTGCTCGGTGCCCACGGCCGGGTACTCCCGATGTCCGCCGTCCCGCTCGAACTCCAGGCGCTGGTACGGGGGCACGATCCCGCGCGGGCCGAGGAGGTCCAGCTCGTGCGCGGCCAGGCGACGGTGGCGCTGACGCCCGGCGAGGTGCAGTCCGTGCACGTCGTCCCCGCCGACCCGCCCGCCGTGCCGGAGGCGGTCGACGCGGTGCTCGACGCGGACTGGGTCGTGGTCGGTCCCGGGTCCTGGTTCTCCTCCGTGATCCCGCACCTGCTCGTCCCCGAACTCCTCGACGCGCTCACCAAGACCAGGGCCAGACGGGTGCTCTCGCTCAACCTCGTTCCGCAACCGGGAGAAACCGAGGGCTTCTCACCGCAGCGTCATTTGGAGGTTTTGGCCCGACACGCACCTAAACTCGCCTTCGACGTGGTGCTGGCCGACGAGGCAGCCGTTCCTGACCGCGCCTCGCTCGTCGAGGCCGCAGAGCGGTTCGACGCAACGGTGGAGCTGGCCCCGGTCGCACGGCCCGACGGCGTTCCGCGGCATGACCCGGAGCTGCTGGCAGCCGCGTACGACCGTATTTTTCGGATGCATGGAAGGATCGGCCCATGGCGATGACGGCGGCGGTCAAGGATGAAATCTCGCGGCTGCCCGTGACCCGGACCTGCTGCCGGAAGGCGGAGGTCTCGGCGGTCCTGCGCTTCGCCGGCGGCCTGCACCTGGTGAGCGGGCGCATCGTGATCGAGGCGGAGCTCGACACGGGCATCGCGGCCCGGCGGCTGCGCAAGGACATCCTGGAGATCTTCGGCCACGCCTCGGACCTCGTGGTGATGGCGCCGTCCGGACTGCGGCGCAGCTCCCGCTACGTCGTCCGGGTGGTCAGCGGCGGCGACCAGCTCGCGCGGCAGACCGGGCTCGTGGACGGCAGGGGGCGCCCCATCCGGGGTCTGCCGCCGCAGGTCGTCTCGGGTGCCACGTGCGACGCGGAGGCCGCCTGGCGGGGGGCGTTCCTCGCGCGCGGTTCGCTCACGGAGCCGGGCCGTTCCTCCTCGCTGGAGGTCACCTGCCCCGGTCCCGAGGCCGCGCTCGCGCTCGTCGGCTCCGCGCGCCGGCTCCAGATCGCGGCGAAGGCGCGCGAGGTACGGGGCTCGGACAAGGTCGTCGTACGGGACGGGGACGCGATCGGCGCGCTGCTCACCCGGCTCGGGGCGCACGAGTCGGTGCTCGCCTGGGAGGAGCGGAGGCTGCGCCGCGAGGTGCGGGCGACGGCGAACCGGCTCGCCAACTTCGACGACGCGAACCTGCGCCGTTCCGCCCGCGCGGCGGTCGCCGCGGGGGCGCGGGTCGGGCGGGCGCTGGAGATCCTCGGTGAAGAGGTGCCCGAGCACCTCGCGGCGGCGGGGCGGCTCCGCATGGAGCACAAGCAGGCGAGCCTCGAAGAGCTCGGCGCGCTCGCGGACCCGCCGCTCACGAAGGACGCCGTCGCGGGCCGTATCCGCCGCCTCCTCGCGATGGCCGACAAGCGCGCGACCGACCTCGGCATCCCGGGCACGGAGTCGTCCCTGACGGAGGAACTGGCCGACAGCATCGCGGGCTGAGCCGAAACGATTGACCGTCACGGCGGAGGACGACGGCCACTCACGAGCCGCGCGGCGCACGCGCCTTGACGCCCCGTCCTGTCCTCGCCTCGCGCGAAGCCGCCACGCCCGCCCGAATCCGTCGCCGCACGGCCGCGCCGCCCGCCCCACAGTTCCCGGCGTGGCCCGCGCTACGACGCGCCCGCAGGCTCCGCGCCCCCGCCTCCTCCGATGGCGAGCGGCGCGGGGGCAGGCGGCGACCCGGGACCGCGCGGCGGTGAGGGGCGATATTCCCGGCCCCGGTCGAGGCGCCCCCGGACCAGACGACACGCCCCTCGGGGGCGTTTCCCCCCCCATGAAGCCGGGGAGCGCCCCTCCATGAAGCCGAGGAGCGTCCGTACCCGTCCCTGCGGCGAGCGCCGCTGGTGCCCGGTGGTCTCCGTAGGGGTACGTGGCGTGCCTCGGCGAGCGGTGCGGGGGCGTGGGGCCGGGGACGGAAGGGTCGTAGGTCAGGCCGGTCGCGGTCGGACATGCCGGCACTTCTGTCCCTGGGCGAGGCGCCTCGGGCCCGGGTGACGCGCCCTCAGATGGCCGGAGCGCCCCGGGGTGCGTCGGGGAGCAGAGCGGGACGCAGGACCAGGGATCGCAGGGCAGTAGGTCAGGCCGATCGCAGCCGTAGCCGGCGATACCCTCAGCGCCGGGAGAGGGCCCCCGGACCCGGCGAAGGCCGGTGGGGGCCCTGGCCGGGCGACGTCCACCGGCCAGCCCGGTCACCTCGGGCCCGTACCCCGTAGCGAATCCAGCGAGCCTCCGCATCCATCTCCATGCGACCGCCGCTCCCACCCCCCGCCAGCCCGCCGCACGGGCACCCGCTGTGCCCCCCGGCGGAGCCGCCTCCGCTCAGGCGTCCCAGCCGCCGTACGGCACCGTGATCAGTTCCATGGCGTGGCCCGCGGGGTCCGTGAAGTAGACGCCGTGGCCGCCGTCGTTGTGGTTGATCGTGCCGGGGTGGCGCTGGTGGGGGTCGGCGTAGTGCTCGATGCCGCGGCGCTTGATCTGTTCGTACGCCGCTGTGAACTCCTCCTCGGAGACGAGGAAGGCGTAGTGCTGCGGGGTGATCCGGTCCGCCGGGATCGTCGCGAAGTCCAGGGTGACGCCGTTGCTCAGGGCGACGGCGACGAACGGGCCCCACTCGGCGGTGATCTCCAGGCCGAGCAGGCCGGCGAAGAACTCGGCGGACTCCCGGTTGTCCCGGGCGTGGACGATGGTGTGGTTGAGGGCGACTGACAAGGAATGCCTCCAGGGGCATCTCCCGACACCTCCATGCCTCACCCTGCCGGTGACCGGCACGCGATGTCGACGTCGACCGTAGTCGCGGGCCTCCCGCGCGGCAATGCGGTCGCTCCCGATTAAAGCGGACTCGTGCCGGTAATCCGTCCGGATGATCCCGCGGTTGCTGCCGGAGAGAATTCGTGGCGCGGGTGCGAGAGGTATTCCGGAAGGTGTTCCGTGCTCATTTCCGTATCGGTCCCGCTCCTTTGTGCGCACGAACGAGCGGGAAGCGGAACGAGTGAGCGCAAGATGTTCGGAATTCGGTCACCGTCCCGTTCCTGAGAGTGGGAGGTGTGGCATCGGTGCAGGTCGGAACGGGTGGGAGCGGGAAGGGAATGAGGGGTTCCGCTTCTCCGGGCGGGATGTCGGCGGCTTGTTCCCCGGGTGGCGGGGAATGGGGAAAAGTGGTAGCGGCGGAGCGTTACCGGCGAGTAGAAAGCGTCCCGCTCCCCGAGCCATGCTCAATGTCACCCGGCAGGCCCATGCGAGGTAGGGTCAGTGGCGGTCGGGGACATCCCATACAACTCGCCGGCGTCGAAAACCGGCGTACCAACGAGGAGATCGGTTCGTGACGATCCGCGTAGGCATCAACGGCTTCGGCCGCATCGGGCGCAACTACTTCCGCGCGCTGCTCGCGCAGGGTGCGGACATCGAGGTCGTGGCTGTCAACGACCTCGGTGACACCGCGACCACCGCCCACCTGCTCAAGTACGACACGATGCTCGGCACCCTGGGCGAGGAGGTCTCGCACACCGCCGACACCATCACCGTGGGTTCGCGCACCATCAAGGTGCTCTCCGAGCGCAACCCGCAGGACATCCCGTGGGGCGAGCTGGGCGTCGACATCGTCATCGAGTCGACCGGCATCTTCACGAAGAAGGCCGACGCCGAGAAGCACATCGCGGGCGGCGCGAAGAAGGTCCTGATCTCGGCCCCGGCCAAGGACGAGGACATCACGATCGTGATGGGCGTCAACGAGGCCAAGTACGACCCGGCGCAGCACAACGTCATCTCGAACGCCTCCTGCACCACCAACTGTGTGGCGCCGATGGCGAAGGTTCTCGACGAGAACTTCGGCATCAAGAAGGGCCTGATGACGACGGTCCACGCGTACACGAACGACCAGCGCATCCTTGACTTCCCGCACAAGGACCTGCGTCGCGCCCGTGCCGCCGCCGAGAACATCATCCCGACCACGACGGGTGCCGCGAAGGCCACCGCGCTGGTCCTCCCGCAGCTCAAGGGCAAGCTCGACGGCATCGCGATGCGCGTGCCCGTCCCGGTCGGCTCGGTCACCGACCTCGTCGTGACCCTCGACCGCGAGGTCACCAAGGACGAGGTCAACGCCGCGTTCGAGAAGGCCGCCCAGGAGGGCCCGCTCGCCGGCCGTCTGGTCTACACCGCCGACCCGATCGTCTCCTCGGACATCGTCGGCACCCCGGCCTCCTGCACCTTCGACTCGGAGCTGACCATGGCCGAGGGCAACCAGGTGAAGATCATCGGCTGGTACGACAACGAGTGGGGCTACTCCAACCGTCTCGTGGACCTCACGGTCTACGTCGGCGAGAAGCTCTGAGCCGACGAGCAGTACTGATCGCGGGCCGCTGAGGCACCTCGATGCGGACAGGGTCCGGGCGGCGCGACTCGCGCGGCCCGGACCCTGTCCCCGTGCGGGGACCCCGGCATCGGGCCCCGCGTCCCGCGCACGGGCCGGAGCTGTCCCGTACGCGCCGAGCCACCGCGCTACCGCGCACGCGCCGAGCCACCGCCACGCGCCGAGCCACCGCGTACGCGCCGCGGCCACCCCGGGCCCGCACCCGGCTCACCCCGGGCAGAAACCGGCCCACCGGTACCGGAGCGGCACCCCGCACCCGTACGGGAGCGGCGCATCGGCCCCACACAGTGAGCGGCGCATCGGCCCCGTACGGGACCGGTACCCCGCCTCCGCAGAGCCCGCGCGGAGCTCGCGGCGGCTCCGTGTCCCGGCAGCCGGAGAGGCGTTCGCGCGTCGCTCGTCCGGGGGACCGGACGGCACGGCGCGGACGGCGGCGACCTACGCTGCCTCTCGCGGCTGCCCCGCCGCCCCGCCCGCCGGCGCCGCGCCCTTCGCCACCGTCAGTCAGCCAAGGAGTCTGCAAGTCCCATGAAGACGATCGACGAACTCATCTCGCAGGGAGTGTCCGGCAAGCGGGTCTTCGTCCGCGCCGACCTCAACGTGCCCCTCGCGGACGGTGTCATCACCGATGACGGCCGTATCCGCGCCGTCCTGCCGACCCTCACCGCGCTCGTCGAGGCCGGTGCCAAGGTCGTCGTCGCCTCGCACCTCGGCCGCCCCAAGGGCGAGCCGGACCCCGCCTTCTCGCTGCTGCCCGCCGCCGAGCGGATCGGCGAACTGCTCGGCCGTCCCGTCGCCTTCGCGCAGGACACCGTGGGCCCCGCCGCGCACGAGGCCGTCGACGGCCTGGAGCCCGGTCAGCTCGCCGTCATCGAGAACCTGCGCTTCAACCCCGGCGAGACCAGCAAGGACGACGCCGAGCGCGGGGACTTCGCCGAGCGGCTCTCGCACCTCGCGGACGTCTACGTCGGCGACGGCTTCGGCGCCGTGCACCGCAAGCACGCCTCGGTCTACGACCTGCCGAAGCTCCTGCCGCACTACGCCGGTTACCTCATCGCCACCGAGGTCGGCGTCCTGAAGAAGCTCACCGAGGACGTCCAGCGGCCCTACGCCGTCGTCCTCGGCGGCGCCAAGGTCTCCGACAAGCTCGGCGTCATCGACCACCTCCTGGAGCGTGCCGACCGCATCCTCGTCGGCGGCGGCATGGTCTTCACCTTCCTCGCCGCCAAGGGCTACGAGGTCGGTGCCTCGCTCCTCCAGGAGGACCAGATCCCGGTCGTCCAGGAGTACCTGAAGCGCGCCGCCGAGAAGGGCGTCGAGTTCGTGCTCCCGAGCGACGTCGTCGTCGCGCGCAGCTTCCCCGACCTGAAGGCCAAGGCGCCCACCGAGCACGAGACCGTCGCCGCCGACGCCATCCCGGCGGACGGCATCGGCCTCGACATCGGCCCCGAGAGCCAGGCGCGCTACGCCGCCAAGCTCGCCGACGCGAAGACCGTCTTCTGGAACGGCCCGATGGGCGTCTTCGAACACCCCGACTTCGCCGACGGCACCCGCGCCGTCGCCCAGGCGCTCGTCGACAGCGAGGGCTTCACCGTGGTCGGGGGCGGCGACTCGGCCGCCGCCGTCCGTATCCTCGGCTTCGACGAAAGCGCTTTCAGCCACATCTCGACCGGCGGTGGCGCGAGCCTCGAATATCTTGAGGGCGCAAGCCTGCCCGGCCTCGCCGCACTGGAGGACTGAACACCCGTGACCACCCGCACTCCGCTGATGGCGGGCAACTGGAAGATGAACCTCAACCACCTCGAGGCCATCGCGCACGTCCAGAAGCTCGCTTTCGCCCTCTCCGACAAGGACTACGAGACCGTCGAGGTCGCGGTCCTCGCACCCTTCACCGACCTGCGCTCCGTGCAGACCCTGGTCGACGGCGACAAGCTGAAGATCAAGTACGGCGCCCAGGACGTCTCCGCGCACGACTCGGGTGCCTACACCGGGGAGATCTCCGGTGCCATGCTCGCCAAGCTCAAGTGCACGTACGTCGCCATCGGGCACTCCGAGCGGCGCCAGTACCACCGCGAGACCGACGAGCTGGTCAACGCCAAGATCAAGGCCGCCTACAAGCACGGCCTGACCCCCATCCTCTGCGTGGGCGAGGAGGAGTCGGTCCGCGAGGCGGGCGAGCACGTCGCGCACACCCTCGGCCAGGTCGAGGCCGCCCTCAAGGACCTGCCCGCCGAGCAGGCCGCCACGATCGTCGTCGCCTACGAGCCCGTGTGGGCCATCGGCACCGGCAAGGTCTGCGGCCCCGACGACGCGCAGGAGGTCTGCGGGGCGATCCGCGGCAAGCTCGCCGAGCTGTACGACCAGGAGCTGGCCGACGCCGTGCGCATCCAGTACGGCGGCTCGGTCAAGGCGGCCAACGTCGCCGAGATCATGGCCCGCCCCGACATCGACGGCGCCCTCATCGGCGGTGCCTCGCTCGACACCGACGAGTTCGTCAAGATCGTCCGTTTCGGCGAGCAGTGAGGGCCCGCCCCGGTGCCCGCTCGATCGCGGCCGTGAGCTGCGGTGAGTAGGCGCCGGGGCGGATCGCCAGTACCCTGACGGGGGCCGGACCGCGTCCACGCGGCGCACCGGCCCCCGTCCTCCGCCAGGAGACGGCCCCGCCCCGGCGGGGACCTCTCCCGAGAAGTTCGCTGAAAGTAGGGTCAAGCCGTGGTTTTGGGGTTTCAGATCGCCCTGATCGTCTTCAGCCTGCTGCTGATGCTGCTCGTGCTGATGCACAAGGGCAAGGGCGGTGGCCTCTCCGACATGTTCGGCGGCGGCATGCAGTCCTCGGTCGGCGGTTCCTCGGTCGCCGAGCGCAACCTCGACCGGATCACCATCGTGCTCGGGGTGTGCTGGTTCGCCTGCATTGTCGTGCTCGGGCTGCTGATGAAGTTCGACAACTGAGGGACGAAGTACACCCACCGGGGAGCGAGCGCTACGTGTCCGGTACGCCGTCGAAGGACGCGGCCTATCATGGTGACTCGCGCCCCGGGTGGGTGTAACTCCCTTCCGGGGGTGCGCGTTGGGCCTTGTACGTACACAAACCTCGTACGTGCACGAGGCGCCCGCGGCGGAGCGCGTGGCCCGGTGACGGGCGCGGCGCCCCGCGGCACCATCACGCAGGGAGTTACGACCGTGGCAAGTGGCAACGCGATCCGGGGCAGCCGGGTCGGGGCGGGCCCGATGGGCGAGGCCGAGCGCGGCGAGACGGCCCCGCGCCTGCGCATCTCCTTCTGGTGCGCCAACGGGCACGAGACACAGCCGAGTTTCGCGAGCGACGCGCAGGTCCCCGACACGTGGGACTGCCCCCGCTGCGGTTTCCCGGCGGGGCAGGACCAGGAACATCCACCGGACCCGCCGCGCAACGAGCCCTACAAGACCCACCTCGCCTACGTGCGCGAGCGGCGCAGCGACGCGGACGGCGAGGCGATCCTCGCCGAGGCGCTGGCGAAGCTGCGGGGCGAGATCTGAGGCGGGACACCGGCGGCCGGGCCCCGCGCGGCGACCCGGGGCGGTACGGACGACGACGGCCGGGCACCTGAGGGTGCCCGGCCGTTCGCGTACCCGGATCCGCGCTGTTCCCGCAGGTCAGGGCGATTGTCAGTGGGGCCCGTTACGGTCTGCGACAGACGGGAGGCCGTGCGCGTCGTGGCGCGCGGCCCGGAAGCGGGCGGGGGTCGTGTGGTGGGGGAGACCGTGGTGGGCGAGGCGCGCGGGAGCGCGCCCGCCTGGCGGGGCGGGTTCGGGCGCTTGTGGGGCGCGGCGGCCGTGTCGTCGTTCGGGGACGCCGTACGGGTCGCCGCGCTGCCCCTGCTCGCCACGACGCTCACGCGGGAGCCGCTGCTCATCGCGGCCGTCTCCGCCTGCGGATACCTGCCCTGGCTGCTCCTCGGGCTGCTCGGCGGGGCGCTCGCCGACCGGGTCGACCAGCGCCGCGCGATGGTCGCCGTGGATCTCGTACGGGGCGCGCTCGTCGCGGCCTTCGCGCTCGCCGTCGCGACGGGCCACGCCTCGATCGGGCTGCTCCTCGTCCTCGCCTTCGCGCTCACGAGCATGGAGACCCTCTTCGACAACGCCGCCACCGCCCTCCTGCCCGTCCTCGTCCCACCGGAGCGACTGGGCAGCGCCAACAGCCGGTTGATGACCGGGCAGCAGCTCGTCAAGACCGTCGTCGGGCTCCCGGCCGCGCCCCTGCTCCTCGCCGGAGGCGCCGCGCTGCCCTTCGCCACCGACGCGGCGAGCTATCTCCTCGCCGCCGCGCTCGTCGCCCCGCTGCGCCGCGTCCTGCCCGCGCGACCACCCCGCCCGGCCGCCTCGACGCTGCGCGCCGAGATCGGCGACGGCCTGCGCACGCTCGGCGGGGACCGGGTGCTGCGCGGGCTCTGCGCCGCCACGACACTCTGCAACGTCGGCGTCGCCTCGCTCGTCGCGACCCTCGTCCTGGTGAGCGGTCGCCACCTCCGCCTCGGCGACGGCGGGTACGCCCTGCTGCTCACGGCGTACGGGGTCGGCGGGATCGGCGGCGGGCTCCTCGCCACGCCGCTCGCGCGCCGCCTCGGCCAGGCCCGCGCCGTGCTCCTCGCGGGTGCCGGGCAGATCCTGTGCCTCCTCGTGCTCGGCCTCGCCCCCGGCGGGCTCGTCGCCGGGGCCGCCTTCGCCGTCTTCGGCTGCCTCGGCATGGTGTGGAACGTCAGCTCGCGCACGCTCATGCAGCGCGCCGTGCGACGGGAGCTGCTCGGCCGGGTCTCCGCCGCCTTCCGTACGTGCGCCGTCGCCGGGGCACCGTTCGGCGCGCTCCTCGGCGGGGCCGTCGTGCGCTGGTGGGGGCCGGGCGCGCCGCCCTTCCTCGCCGCCGCGTTCTTCGCGCTCTCCGTCCTCGCCCTGCTCCCGGCCGTGCGGGCGGTGGCGGGCGGACCGGCCGGGGAATCAGGGGACGGCTCGCGGTTGCTGACGAAGAAGGACACCGGCGGTGCCGGGGTACCCGTATCGCGCAGTGGCCAAGACGCCTCTGGCGACCCCTGATCGTTTAGGTTGGGGGCCGGCGGGGCGGTACGTATGGACGAAAGAAGGCAGAAGTCCCTGATGAACGCGGAAAGCCGGACCAGGCTCAACCAGACGCCCGAGTGGAACGCTCTCGGCAAGCACCGGGAAGCCCTCGGCGAGGTGCGGTTGCGGGAGCTGTTCGACGCCGATCCCGAGCGGGCCTCGCGGTACCGCCTGACGGCCGGTGACCTCTATCTGGACTACTCCAAGCACCTCGTGACGGACGAGACACTCGACCTGCTCCGTCAGCTCGCGCGGGCGACAGGCGTCGAGAAGCTGCGGGACGCCATGTTCCGGGGCGAGAGGATCAACACGACCGAGGACCGCGCGGTGCTCCACACCGCGCTGCGCGCGCCGCGCGACGCCGTCATCGAGGTCGACGGCGAGAACGTCGTGCCCGCCGTGCACGCCGTGCTCGACAAGATGGCCGCCTTCGCGGAGCAGGTCCGCTCCGGGGCCTGGACCGGGCACACCGGCAAGCGCATCAAGAACGTCGTCAACATCGGCATCGGCGGCTCCGACCTCGGGCCCGCGATGGCCCACGAGGTGCTGCGCCCGTACACGGACCGCTCGCTGACCGTGCGCTTCGTCTCCAACGTCGACGGCGCCGACCTGCACGAGGCCGTGCACGACCTCGACGCGGCCGAGACGCTCTTCATCATCGCCTCGAAGACCTTCACGACGATCGAGACGATCACCAACGCGACCTCCGCGCGCTCCTGGCTCCTCGACGCGCTCGGCGCCGGGCAGGAGGCCGTCGCCAAGCACTTCGTCGCGCTCTCGACCAACGCCGAGAAGGTCGCGGACTTCGGCATCGACACGGCCAACATGTTCGAGTTCTGGGACTGGGTCGGCGGCCGGTACTCGTACGACTCGGCGATCGGGCTCTCGCTCATGATCGCGATCGGTCCGGACCGCTTCCGGGAGATGCTCGACGGCTTCCACCAGATCGACGAGCACTTCCGCACCGCCCCGATCGAGGAGAACGCGCCCTTCCTCCTCGGCCTGCTCGGCATCTGGTACGGGAACTTCCACGACGCGCAGTCGCACGCCGTGCTCCCGTACTCCCACTACCTCTCCAAGTTCACCGCCTACCTCCAGCAGCTCGACATGGAGTCCAACGGCAAGTCCGTGGACCGCGAGGGCCGTCCGGTGGAGTGGCAGACCGGCCCGGTCGTCTGGGGCACCCCCGGCACGAACGGGCAGCACGCCTACTACCAGCTCATCCACCAGGGCACGAAGCTCATCCCGGCCGACTTCATCGGCTTCGCGCGGCCCGTGGACGAGCTGGAGCCGCAGCTCGCGGACCAGCACGACCTGCTCATGGCGAACTTCTTCGCGCAGACGCAGGCGCTCGCCTTCGGCAAGACCCCCGAGGAGGTACGGGCCGAGGGTGTCGCCGACGACCTCGTCCCGCACAAGACCTTCCGGGGCAACCACCCGACCACGACCGTGCTCGCGCCCGCGCTGAGCCCCTCCGTGCTCGGGCAGCTCATCGCGCTCTACGAGCACAAGGTCTTCGTGCAGGGCGCGGTGTGGGACATCGACTCCTTCGACCAGTGGGGCGTCGAGCTGGGCAAGGTCCTCGCCAAGCGGGTCGAGCCCGCGCTCACCGAGGGCGCCGAGGTCCCGGGGCTCGACGCCTCGACGAAGACGCTCGTCGCGAAGTACCGGGAGCTGCGCGGGCGCTGAGGGCCGTGCGGGGGCGGGCGATGACGGCGCGCCCCGGGAAAACCGTGTGCGGTGGCGGGGCGGTCCGGCGAGACCGGGCCGCCCCGTCCCCGTACGAGAGGTGACCCCCGTGGAGACCCGTCCGGCCCTGGGAGCGCTCGCCGACCCGGCGCGGCTGCGGCTCTTCGCCCGCCTCGTCCTCGGTGAGCGCGTCGAGAACGCGCCGCGCGCCCAGCTCGTGCCGCTGCCGCACGCGGGTCTCGTCCGCCGCGACGGCGACGGCACGCTGCGCGCGCGGCCCTCGGCCTTCCGCACACCGGGCGCCGAGGCGTCCGGGCGGCTGCCCGCGTGGGTGCCCCCGCACCTGGCCGGGCACTTCCGCGCGGGCCGCCTCGGCTCCGTACCGGCGAGACAGCGCACGCGCGCCGAGCCGCTGACGCGTCTCGCGGAGGCCGAGTTCCGGCCGGACCGCGCCTGCACGGAGGACGAGGTCAGCGAGACGCTCGCGCGCTACAGCGGGGACCCGTCGGCGCTGCGCCGCTACTGCGTCGAGTACCGGGTGCTGACGCGCGAGCGGGACGGCAGGCGGGTACCGGCTGGGCGAGGCGGGGACGCGGGCCGCGTACGCGTCCTCGGCGGCCTGAGGCACAGGCGCCCTGGGTCCGCGACGGACGAAGGCCCGCACCCGGGTAGTCCGGGGCGGGCCTTCAGCCGTCGGTGTCGCTCGGGCGACGTCAGCCGTCCGTGTCGCTCAGGCGACGTCCGTGCGGTACATCTCCGGCGGCAGCTTCGAGGCCGCGTCCGTGTCGAGGAGCCACAGGGTGCGGCGGGTGCCGTAGGCGCCCGCGGCGGGGGCCTGGAGCTCGCCCGCGCCCGAGAGGGCGATCCGGACCGCCTCGGCCTTGTCCTCGCCCGCCGCCAGGAGCCAGACCTCGCGGGCCGCGCGGATCGCGGGCAGGGTCAGCGAGAGGCGGGTCGGCGGGGGCTTCGGGGCCCCGTGGACCGCGATGACCGAGCGGTCCTGCTCGCGCACGCCCGGCAGCTCCGGGAAGAGCGAGGCCACGTGCGTGTCCGGGCCGACGCCGAGCAGGAGCACGTCGAACGCGGGGACGGCCCCGTGCTGACCGGCCCGCGAGGCCGCGTCGGCGAGTTCGGCCGCGTAGACCTGCGCCGCCGCGTCCGGCTCGTACGGGCCGTCCGAGGCCGGCATCTCGTGGACCTGGCCCGGGTCGAGCGGCACCCGCGCGAGCAGTGCCTCGCGCGCCTGCGTCGCGTTGCGCTCGGGGTCGCCGTCGGGCAGGTAGCGCTCGTCGCTCCACCAGATCTCCAGGCGCCCCCAGTCGATCGCGTCCCGCCCCGGCTCCTCGGCGAGGGCCGCGAGCAGCCCGTTGCCGTTGCGGCCTCCTGTGAGGGCGATCGAGGCGCTGCCGTGCTCGGCCTGGGCCTCGACGATCAGGGTGATCAGCCGTGCGGCCGCCGCCCCGGCCATCTCGGCCTTGTCCTGGTGCACGACGAGTTCGGGCGTGGTGCTCATGACGTGGTCGCCTTCTTCGCGGAAGCGGTGGACTTGGCGGACCTGCGCGCCGCCGTCTTCTTCGCCGCCCCCGTGCCCGCGGGCGTGCCGCCCTGCGGTGTCCCCGTCCCCGTCTCCGCCGTCTCGGCCGCCTCCGCCGCCGCCTCCTCGGGCGTCGGCGCGGTCTGCGCCCCGGCCGGCTCGTCGAGCCGGTCGACGCCGAACTTGAGCGCCGCGGCGTAGGTGTCGTCCGGGTCGAGCCTGCGCAGCTCCTCGGCGATCAGCTCCGCCGTCTCGCGGCGCTTGAGCGCCACCGCGCGGTCCGGCTGGCCCTCGACGGACAGCGTCGCGAGCGAGCCGTCGTTGCGGTCGAGCACGACCGGGCCGCAGTCCGTCTCCATGTGCACCGAGGTGAGCCCGGGGCCCTCCGAGGCGGTGCGCTTGACGGGGACGGCGAGGCGGTGGCCGAGCCACATCGCGAGGAGTTCGACGCTCGGGTTGTACTCCTCGCCCTCGACCTCGACCGAGGTGACCTCGCAGGCCACCTGGTCGAGCGCCGCCGCGAGCATCGAGCGCCACGGCGTGATGCGCGTCCACGACAGGTCGGTGTCACCCGGCGTGTACGTCTCGGCGCGGGCCTTCAGCTCGTGGATGGGCTGCTCGGCCGCGTACGCGTCGGTGACCCTGCGCTGCGCGAGGGCGCCCAGCGGGTCCTTCGCCGGGTTCTCCGGCGCGGCCACCGGCCACCACACGACGACGGGCGCGTCCGGGAGCAGCAGCGGGAGCACGACGGACTGGGCGTGGTCGCCCACCTCGCCGTACAGCCGCAGCATGACCGTCTCACCCGTGCCGTTGCCGGTGTCGCCACCGAGCTGGACCTCGGCGTCGAGGCGGGTCGTGGCGCGGTCGCGGGGGCCGCGCGAGACGCGCTTGATGACGACGAGGATGCGCGAGGGGTGCTCCCGCGAGGCGTCGTGCGCGGCGCGCAGCGCGTCGTAGGCGTTCTCCTCGTCGGTGACGATGACGAGGGTCAGCACCATGCCGACGGTGGGCGCGCCGAGCGAGCGGCGGCCCTGGACGAGCGCCTTGTTGATCTTGCTGGATGTGGTGTCCGTGAGATCGATCTTCATGGCCGCCTCCAGCTCCGTCCGTCGCGTCGGAGCATGTCGTCCGCCTCGGTGGGGCCCCAGGTGCCCGAGGGGTACTGGGCGGGCTTGCCGTGGCGGTTCCAGTGCTCCTCGATGGGGTCGAGGATCTTCCAGGACAACTCGACCTCCTCCGTGCGCGGGAAGAGGTTCGCGTCGCCGAGGAGGACGTCGAGGATGAGCCGCTCGTACGCCTCGGGGCTCGACTCGGTGAAGGACTCGCCGTACGCGAAGTCCATCGACACGTCCCGTACCTCCATCGAGGTGCCGGGGACCTTCGAGCCGAAGCGCACCGTCACGCCCTCGTCCGGCTGCACGCGGATGACCAGGGCGTTCTGCCCCAGCTCCTCCGTGGCCGTCTGGTCGAAGGGGGAGTGCGGGGCGCGCTGGAAGACGACCGCGATCTCGGTGACGCGGCGGCCGAGGCGCTTGCCGGTGCGCAGGTAGAACGGCACCCCTGCCCAGCGGCGGTTGTCGACGCCGACCTTGATCGCCGCGTAGGTGTCGGTCTTCGACTTGGGGTCGATGCCGTCCTCTTCGAGGTAGCCCACGGCCCGCTCGCCGCCCTGCCAGCCCGCCGCGTACTGCCCGCGCACGGTGTCGCGGCCGAGGTCGGCCGGGAGGCGCACGGCGCGCAGCACCTTCGTCTTCTCCGCGACGAGCGCGTCGGCGTCGAAGGAGGCGGGCTCCTCCATGGCGGTGAGCGCCATGAGCTGGAGCAGGTGGTTCTGGATGACGTCGCGGGCGGCGCCGATGCCGTCGTAGTAGCCGGCGCGGCCACCGATGCCGATGTCCTCGGCCATCGTGATCTGCACGTGGTCGAC
Source organism: Streptomyces sp. Tu6071 (assembly GCF_000213055.1). Lineage (NCBI taxonomy): Bacteria > Bacillati > Actinomycetota > Actinomycetes > Kitasatosporales > Streptomycetaceae > Streptomyces > Streptomyces sp. Tu6071. Next base: position 6,246,456 of record NZ_CM001165.1, read on the forward strand.
GTACGAGCGGTTCCAGATCGGCTCGAACATCTGGTTGGCGAAGCGGAGCGCCAGGATGTTCTGGACGGTCTCCTTGCCGAGGTAGTGGTCGATGCGGAAGACCTGGTCGGGGTCGAAGACCTCGTGGACGATCGCGTTCAGCTCCTTGGCCGAGGCGAGGTCGTGCCCGAAGGGCTTCTCGATGACCGCGCGCCGCCAGGCGCCCTCGGGGGCGTCGGCGAGGCCGTGCTTCTTGAGCTGCTGAACGACGTCGGGGAAGAACTTCGGCGGCACCGAGAGGTAGAAGGCGAAGTTGCCGCCCGTGCCCTGTGCCTTGTCGAGTTCGTCGATCGTGGCCTTGAGGGTCTCGAACGCCTGGTCGTCGTCGAAGGCGCCCTGGACGAAGCGCATGCCCTGGAAGAGCTGCTGCCAGACCTCCTCGCGGAACGGCGTGCGGGCGTGTTCCTTCACCGCGTCGTGCACGACCTGGGCGAAGTCCTCGTCCTCCCAGTCGCGGCGCGCGAAGCCGATGAGGGAGAAGCCCGGCGGCAGCAGGCCGCGGTTGGCCAGGTCGTAGACGGCCGGCATCAGCTTCTTGCGCGAGAGGTCCCCCGTGACGCCGAAGATGACCAGGCCCGACGGCCCCGCGATACGCGGGAGCCGTCGGTCCGCGGCGTCACGGAGCGGGTTGGCTCCGTGCTGTGCGGTCAAGGTGATCAGCCCTCCGAGGGGGCGAGGCGCTTGAGCTCCGCCTCGGTCGACTTGAGCAGGTCGTTCCAGGAGACCTCGAACTTGTCGACGCCTTCCCTCTCCAGGAGGTCCACCACCTCGTCGTACGAGATGCCGAACTTCGCGAGCCCGTCGATGACGGCCTGCGCGTCCTCGTACGTCCCGGCGATCGTGTTCCCGGTGATCTCGCCGTGGTCGCCCACGGCCTCCAGGGTCGCCTCGGGCATGGTGTTCACCGTGTTCGGCGCGACGAGCGCGTCGACGTACAGCGTGTCGGGCAGCGCCGGGTCCTTGACGCCGGTCGAGGCCCACAGCGGGCGCTGCTTGTTCGCGTGCGCCTTGTCGAGGGCGGCCCAGCGCTCGGAGGAGAAGACCTCCTCGTACGCCTGGTAGGCGAGGCGCGCGTTGGCGACGGCGGCCTTGCCCTTGGCGGCCTTGGCCTCGTCGGTGCCGATGGCGTCGAGACGCTTGTCGATCTCGGTGTCGACGCGCGAGACGAAGAAGGAGGCCACCGAGTGGATCTTGGAGAGGTCCAGCCCCGCGGCCTTCGCCTTCTCCAGGCCCGCGAGGTAGGCGTCCATCACGAGGCGGTAGCGCTCCAGCGAGAAGATCAGCGTCACGTTGACGCTGATGCCCCGGCCGATGACCTCGGTGATCGCCGGGAGGCCGGCTTCCGTCGCCGGGATCTTGATGAACGTGTTGGGGCGGTCCACCAGCCACGCGAGCTGCTTGGCCTCGGCGGTCGTGGCCCGCGTGTTGTGCGCGAGCCGCGGGTCCACCTCGATGGAGACCCGGCCGTCGGTGCCGCCGCTCCTGTCGAAGACGGGGCGCAGCACGTCGGCGGCGTCACGGACGTCGGCGGTGGTGATCATGCGGATCGCCTCCTCCACCGTGACGCGGCGCGAGGCGAGGTCGGCGAGCTGGGTGTCGTAGCCGTCGCCCTGCGAGATCGCCTTCTGGAAGATCGACGGGTTGGTCGTGACACCCACGACGTGCTGGTCGTCGATCAGCTCGCTCAGGTTGCCGGACGTGATGCGCTTGCGCGACAGGTCGTCCAGCCAGATCGCGACGCCTGCGTCGGAGAGGCGCTTGAGTGCGTCTGTCATGGAAATTGCATCTCCTCGTAGAGAGTGTCTGTTCGCGTCAGCGCCGGGCGGCGTCGAGGGATTCCCGCGCGGCGGCGGCGACCGCCTCGCCGGTGAAGCCGTACTCGCGGAACAGCAGCTTGCCGTCCGCCGAGGCACCGAAGTGCTCCAGCGAGACGATGCGGCCCGCGTCGCCCACGAAGCGGTGCCAGGTCAGGCCGATACCGGCCTCGACCGCGACGCGCGCCTTGACGGCGGCGGGGAGCACGGACTCCCGGTACCCGGCGTCCTGCTCCTCGAACCACTCGACCGAGGGCATCGACACGACACGCGCGGCGACACCCTGGGCGCGGAGCAGCTCACGCGCCTCGACGGCGAGCTGCACCTCGGAGCCGGTCCCGATGAGGACGACGTCGGGGGTGACGGTCCTCCCCTCGGCGTCCTCGGCGTCGAGCAGGACGTAGCCGCCCTTGGCCGCGTCCTCGTTCGGCGCGTACGTGGGCACGCCCTGCCGGGTGAGGATCAGCGCGTGCGGGTGGCCCTCGCCGTAGACCTTCGTGTAGCGGCGCAGGACCTCGCGCCACGCGATCGCGGTCTCGTTCGCGTCGGCCGGGCGGACCACGTGGAGGCCGGGGATGGCGCGCAGCGAGGCGACGTGCTCGACCGGCTGGTGCGTCGGGCCGTCCTCGCCGAGGCCGATCGAGTCGTGCGTGAAGACGTACGTGACCGGCAGCGTCATGAGCGCGGAGAGGCGGACCGCGTTGCGCATGTAGTCGGAGAACGTCAGGAACGTCCCCCCGAAGGCGCGCGTGTTGCCGTGCAGCGTGATGCCGTTCAGCTCGGCGGCCATCGCGTGCTCGCGGATACCGAAGTGCACCGTACGGCCGTACGGGTCGGCCTCGGGGAGCGGGTTGCCCTCGGGGAGGAACGACGACGTCTTGTCGATCGTCGTGTTGTTCGAGCCCGCGAGGTCGGCGGAGCCGCCCCACAGCTCGGGGATCACCGGGCCGAGCGCCTGGAGGATCTTGCCGGAGGCGGCGCGCGTGGCGAGCGAGGTGCCGGTCTCGAAGACGGGGAGGTGCTCCTCCCAGCCCTCGGGCAGCTCGGTCGCGGCGACGCGGTCGAAGCGCGCGGCGTGCTCGGGGTGGGCGGCGCGCCAGTCGGCGAAGCCCTTCTCCCACTCGGCGCGCTGCGCCTTGCCGCGCTCCAGGGCCCCGCGGGTGTGCGCGAGGACCTCGTCCGCGACGTCGAAGTGCTTCTCGGGGTCGAAGCCGAGGACGCGCTTGGTCGCGGCGACCTCCTCCTCGCCGAGCGCCGAGCCGTGCGCGGCCTCGGTGTTCTGCGCGTGCGGGGCCGGCCAGGCGATGATCGAGCGCATCGCGATGAAGGAGGGGCGCTCCGTCTCGGCCTTCGCGGCCTCGATCGCGGCGTAGAGGGCGGCCGGGTCCAGGTCGCCGTCGGCCTTCGGCTCGACGCGCTGCACGTGCCAGCCGTACGCCTCGTAGCGCTTGGTGGTCTCCTCGGAGACGGCCGTCTCGGTGTCGCCCTCGATCGAGATGTGGTTGTCGTCCCACAGCAGGATGAGGTTGCCGAGCTTCTGGTGGCCCGCGAGCGAGGACGCCTCGGCGGAGATGCCCTCCTGGAGGCAGCCGTCCCCGGCGATCGCGTAGATGTGGTGGTCGAACGGCGAGGTGCCGCGCGGCGCGTCGGGGTCGAAGAGCCCGCGCTCGTACCGGGCGGCCATCGCCATGCCCACGGCGTTGGCCACGCCCTGGCCGAGCGGCCCGGTCGTCGTCTCGACGCCCTTGGTGTGCCCGTACTCCGGGTGCCCGGGGGTCTTCGAGCCCCAGGTGCGGAAGGCTTCCAGGTCCGCGAGCTCCAGGCCGAAACCGGCCAGGTAGAGCTGCGTGTAGAGCGTGAGCGAGGAGTGTCCCGCGGACAGCACGAAACGGTCGCGCCCGGTCCAGTCCGGGTCGGCGGGGTCGTGCCGCATCACCTTCTGGAAGAGGGTGTACGCGGCCGGGGCCAGGCTCATCGCCGTACCGGGATGGCCGTTGCCGACCTTCTGCACGGCGTCCGCGGCCAGTACACGCGCGGTGTCTACGGCCCGCTGATCCAGTTCGGTCCACTCGAAATCTGTGGTGGTCGGCTTGGTGCTCACCCTGAGTCAGGGCTCCTCTCCACATGTCGAATGCCGGTGACTTTGCGTACACCGGACGGCGTCGAGCCTACCCCTGGAAACGTCCGCGTCTCCGCGCCTGATTCCCAGGGTGCCGAAGACGGGCCGGTTCCGCCTCCCGAAGCCCCACAACCCTTGTCCCGCCTGCCCGGAAAGCCTCCATGGCACACCGCGACATCTGTGCCGGGACACGCTCATTCCAGCGCCCGCCCGTGCGCCCGCGCGCTCATCCGCGCCGGGCCCCGCGCGGGGCGACCGAGCGTCACCGAAGGGGCCGCTCCGTGCGCGTGCGGACGGCGTCGCGGGACCCGTGCCCGTCCCCGCGGGGCGCGCTCGCACACGCGCGCGGGATGCCCAACACGAGCGACCCCCGCGAAGGGGCGAAGAGGGGGGCCGTCTAGAGTGGCGTGGTACGCGTGAGCCCCCCTTTCCGGCGCCAATCCGGACACTCTTGTGGGCTCGCTTGAGAAAAGTCTCTGTCAGGGGTGTGCGTGACGGCCGTTGAATCCCGTCCAGCGGGAGCGCTCGGGACGAGCACGGGCCGGCGGCCGACCGGGGCCCGGCTCAAGGGCTTCGTGGCGCTGACCAAACCGCGGATCATCGAGCTGCTGCTCATCACGACCGTGCCGGTCATGTTCCTCGCGGAACAGGGCGTGCCCGACCTGTGGCTCGTCTTCGTGACGTGCTTCGGCGGCTACCTCTCCGCGGGCGGCGCCAACGCGCTCAACATGTGGTACGACCGCGACATCGACGCCCTGATGGACCGTACGTCGCAGCGGCCACTGGTCACCGGGCTCATCTCGCCTCGCGAGGGACTCGTCTTCGGCCTCGGCCTGGCGGTGGTCTCCACGCTGTGGTTCGGCCTCCTCGTCAACTGGCTCTCGGCCGCGCTCTCGCTCGGCGCGATCCTCCTGTACGTCGTCGGCTACACGATGATCCTCAAGCGCCGCACCGCGCAGAACATCGTGTGGGGCGGGGTCGCGGGCTGCATGCCGGTCCTCATCGGCTGGTCCGCCGTCACGAACTCGGTCTCCTGGGCCGCCGTCATCCTCTTCCTCGTCATCTTCTTCTGGACGCCGCCGCATTACTGGCCGCTGTCGATGCGGGTCAAGGACGACTACGCCCGCGTCAACGTGCCGATGCTCCCGGTCATCGCGGGGAACAAGGTCGTCGCCCGGCAGATCGTGCTCTACAGCTGGGTCATGGTCGCGGTCTCGCTCCTGCTCACCGTGCTCGGCTACACCGGCTGGTTCTACACGGTCGTCGCGCTCCTGTCCGGCGGCTACTGGCTGTGGGAGGCGCACGGGCTCCTCCACCGCGCCAAGGGCGAGATCACGGGCGCGAAGCTCAAGGAGATGCGCCTGTTCCACTGGTCGATCACGTACGTGTCGATCCTCTTCGTCGCCGTCGCGATCGACCCGTTCCTGCGCTGAGCCCGTCCCGGGCGCGCGATCAGGTGGCCCCGTCGTCCCCCTCCGGACGGCGGGGCCTCTTGTCGTACCGGGGCCTACTCGTGGGTAGCATGCGAGGTATGGCTGAGAACACTGAGCAGAGCGAGTCCGCGGCGGGCGACGCCGCGACCACCGGTGCCGACAAGCGGCAGGCCGCGCGCCTGGAGCGCAGGGCGGCGCGGCTCGCCAAGCAGATCGGCTCCTTCGCGCGGCGGCACGGGGGTGCGCAGGGGCAGCTCGCCTACGTCGGGCAGCGCGGGACGCGGATCGTGCTCGTGGGGGAGGACGGACGGTGGGGGGACCTCTTCGCCCACGACGCGGCGCTCGCGCGGAACGCGGTGGAGCGGGCCGGGATCACGCTGCACGACGAGTTCGACGGGGACTTCGCGGCGAAGGTGCGGACGGGGCCGTACGAGTGGAAGCGGATGGCGGGGATTCAGGTCGGCGGGTGAGCCCTTCCGCGTGAAGGTGCCCTTCCCGGGGGTTTCGGGGCTCCGCCCCGGGCCCCGCTCCTCAAACGCCGGAGGGGCTGCTCATGGGGCTTCGCCCCGGCCCCGCTCCTCCAACGCCGGAGGGGCTGGAATTGGGCGACACCGCTGGCTTTTCTTCCCGTTAGACCCCCTGAAGGCCGCTCGGACAGTCCGGGCGCCGGATGGCCCCGGGGGTCCCCGTGATCGAGACGCCGCCGCTCGTGGATCAGTACTGCCAGGGGGTCCGCCGTGAGGAGCTGGGCCTCGGCACGTTCGAGGCGCTGCTCGGGCCCGGGGGCCGGGCGCCCGCCGCCGGGACGACCTTCTTCGACACCCAGACCGGCTTCGCGCTGCGCCGCTGGTGCCCCCCGCTGCTCGGCCTCGCCCCGCACAGCCCGCCCGCGCACTACCTCGCGAGGCGCAGGGAGCTGGGCGCCCTGGAGACGGAGCGGCGCCTGCTGCGCGGCAGCGGCACGGGCACGTACCTCGTCGACACCGGTCCGCCGCTCGGCCTCACGCCGCCGGGCGAACTCGCCGCGACCGCCGACGCGCGCGCCCGCGAGATCGTGCGGCTCGAACAGCTCGCCGAACAGACCGCCGACACCTCGGGCAGCGTCGAGTCCTTCCTGCGCCACCTCGCCGAGTCCGTGCACGGCGCCGCCGCGACCGCCGTCGCCTTCGCCTCCGTGACCCCGCCCCTGCGCCGCGTCCCGCTGCTCCCCGAGCCGCCGTCGCCCGTCGAGGTACGGGCCGCCGCGGGTGCCTGGCTCGCCGCCAGGCAGCGCCCGCCGGGCAGCGCGGGCCCCGTCGACCCGGCGGGCCCCTCCCCGCTGCTCGGGGCGCACCTGCTGTGGCTCGCGCTCTCCTCGGGCCGGCCGCTCCAGCTCCACACCGGCGAGTCCCCGCCCGAACCGGGCGCGCTCGCCGCCTTCGCCGCCGCGACGGCGGGCCTCGGCACCCCGCTCGTGCTGCTCCCCGGCTACCCCTACCACCGCCCCGCCGCCCGTCTCGCGGGCCTGCACGCGCACGTCCACGTGGACCTGGGCCCCGCGCTCAGCGGCACGGGGGCGCGGGCCGCCGGGCTGCTCGCGGAGTTCCTGGAGCTGGCCCCCTTCGGGAAGCTCCTCTATTCGAGCGGCGCGCGCGGCCTGCCCGAACTGCACGTCGTCGCGGCCCGGCAGTTCCGCGAGGCGCTGCGGCGGGTGCTCGGGGCGTGGGTCGTCGAGGGCGCGTGGAGCGCGCGGGACGGGGAGCGGGTCGCGGGGCTGCTCGGGGCCGGGAACGCGCGGCGGGTGTACGGACTGGAGGAGTGAGCCCCGCGCGGGGGCTACGCCGCCGTGAGCTGCGAGTTGCCCGTCGCGTCCATGCCACGCAGCGGCTCGCCGCCCGGCTCCGTGACGGGGCGCTCGCGCAGGGCGAGGAGGACGCGGAGGACGCCGATCCACACGAGGGTCGAGCCGAGCATGTGGGTGCCGACGAGGATTTCCGGCAGGTCGGTGAAGTACTGCACGTAGCCGATGGCGCCCTGGGCCATGAGGACCAGGAAGAGGATGCCGGCCTTGTTGCGCGGTCCGGCGGGCGCGTCCACCGCCTTGAGGACGCCCCACAGCGCGGCCGTCAGGAGGCACGTCGCCCAGGCGAGGGCGGCGTGGACGCGCGCGGTGCCCGTCCAGCCGCCGAGCCACTCCAGCGACATGCGCGGCACGTCCGAGGAGTCGCCCGCGTGCGGACCGGTTCCGGTGACGAGGGTGCCGACCGCGATGAGGAGCGCCGTCACGACGACGAGGACCCACGCGAGGCGGACGACCTTGGGCCCGGCGAGCGGGCGCGGTGCCGCGTCGCCCTCGCGGCTGCGCTGCCACATGAGCGCGGCGACCGCGATGAGCGCCGAGGAGAGCAGGAAGTGCGCCGCGACCGTGTACGGGTTGAGGCCGACGAGCACGACGATGCCGCCCAGCACCGCGTTGCCCATGACGAGCCAGAACTGCGTCCAGCCGAGCCGGGTGAGCGAGCGGCGGCGCGGTTTCGCCGCGCGCGCGGCGATGATCGCCCAGCCGACGGCGGCGCACAGCACGTACGTCAGCATCCGGTTGCCGAACTCGATGACCCCGTGGAACCCCATCTCGCGGGTCGTCGTGAGCGAGGTGTCCGTGCACTGCGGCCAGGTCGGGCAGCCGAGCCCGGACCCGGTGAGCCGCACCGCGCCGCCGGTCACGACGATGACGACGGTCATCATCAGGGCGAGCAGCGCGGCCCGCTCCACGGTCCGCCGGCGCGGCGTGTAGCGGGCGGCGATGAAGGCGAGCGGATTGCGTGCGGCCTCGGAGAGGTGCGCGGCAGTCATTTTCGGCACGGCGTTCATGCTAGGCGGTCGCTTGTGCACGGATTCACTTGGGTCGCATGTCGGGCGGGCCGGTACGTACTCACGCGCCCGTGAGCAGGTCCGCGAGGGCCTCGGCGTTGGGGCGCGCGTCGCCGTACGTGAAGACGATCCGCCGGGCGCGGGGCAGGTCGCCGGGACCGGCGGGCCAGCCGAGGCACACGACGAGCGCGTCCGGGTGGGCGTCGAGGAGCGCGTCGAGCGCCCTCGCCTGCTCGGGGTCGGCGTGCGGTGTGCCGACGAGGACCACGTCGGCGGCCTCCGGGAGAACGGGCCCGTCCGCCGTCTCCTCGGTGACGCGCCCCTCGGTCGCGGCGCCGCGCGTGAAGACCGCCGTGAGCGTCGAGCCGGGCAGGCGCGCGAGGAGGGTGTCCGCGACGTGGTCGCCGAGCCTGCCGCTCGCGATGTTGCGGCGGCGGCGCGCGTCGACGAGGCGCACGGGGCCGCGCAGGGCGCCCGCGACGTCGCCGCGCGTGCTCAGGGCCCGGCGGGCGGCGTCGGCGCTCGCCGTGTGACCGGCGGCGAGGACGGCCTCGTCGACCGGGGCGGTACGGTGCCGGGCGCTCCACGCCGCGAGGTCCCGTACGCGCGCGGCGGCCTCCTCCAGGCGGGCGCGGGGCAGGCGGCCGTCCGCGACGGCGCTGAGGATCGCGTCGAGCGCCGTGCGGAAGTCGCGCTCGCCGTCGTCGGAGTCGGCGGCGTCGCCGCCGAGCGGCATCCCCGGGTTCCCGAGGCAGACGAGGTCGACGCCCGCCGCGAGGGTGCGCACGACGCCCTCGGCGAAGCCGATGGTGCGGCTGATGGCGCGCATGTCGATCGCGTCCGAGACGACGACGCCGGTGAAGCCGAGTTCCTCGCGCAGCAGGCGCAGGACCGCCGGGCTCAGGGTCGCGGGCGCGTCGTCGAGCGCGGGGAAGACGATGTGCGCGGTCATGATCGCCTTGGCGCCCGCCGCGACGGCGGCGGCGAAGGGGACGAGTTCGCGGGCGCGCAGCGTCTCGGGGCTCACGTCGACGACCGCGAGTCCCGCGTGCGTGTCGGTCTTCGTGTCCCCGTGGCCCGGGAAGTGCTTGGCGCAGGCGGCGACGCCCTCGGCCTGCGCGGCCTCGACGAAGGCGGCGGCGTGCCGCCCGACGAGGTGCGGGTCCGCGCCGTAGGAGCGGACGCCGATGACCGGGTTGGCCGGGTCGGCGTTGACGTCCGCGACGGGGCCGAGGACGAGGTCGGCGCCGTACGCCCGTACCTCCTGTGCGATCGACCGCGCGACGGCGGCGGTCAGCGCGGGGTCGTCGGCGTGGCCGAGGCTCGCGGCCCCCGCGTGCGGGGAGCCCTCGGCGACGTGCAGGCGCGTGACGGTGCCGCCCTCCTCGTCGAGCGCGACGAGCACGTCACCGGCCGCGTGGAGGCGCGCCGCGAGGGCGGCCGTCCCCGCGCGGTCCGTGACGTTGTGCCCGAACCAGCAGACGGAGCCGAGGCCCTCGCCGATCGCGGTGAGCAGCCACGCGGGTGGCCCGCTCGTCCCCGTGCCGCCGAAGCCCGGCATGAGGACGGTGTGCGCGAGGCGGCGCACCGCCCGGTCGGCCTGTGTCACTTCACGGCTCCGGAGACGAGGCCGGAGGTCAGCCGGCGCTGGGCGAGCACGAAGACGACCATGACCGGGATCGTCACGAGCGTGGACGCGGCCATGAGGCCGCCCCAGTCGTTGGTGTTCTTGCCGAGGAACTGCTGCAGGCCCACGCCCACGGTCATCATGTTCTCGTCCGACATGAAGGTGAGCGCGAAGGTGAACTCCTCCCACGCCATGACGAAGGCGAAGGCGCTCGTCGCGATGAGCCCCGGCGTCACGAGCGGCAGCAGCACGGAGCGGAACATGCGCCACCACGAGGCGCCGTCCACGTACGCGGCCTCCTCGACCTCGACCGGGACCGCCGCGACGAAGCCGCGCAGGTTCCAGATCGCGAAGGGCAGCGAGAACGCGGTGTAGACGATCGCGAGGCCGAGGAGCGAGTTGAGCATCCTCAGGTCCTTCATCTGAAGGAACAGGGGGATGACCAGGGCCTCGGCGGGGAGCATCTGCACGACGAGGATCAGCACCATGAGCGTCGTGCGCATCCGGAAGCGGAAGCGGGCCATGGCGACCGCGCCGAGCAGGGCGAGGATGCCGGAGGCGACGACCGTGATGAGGGTGACGATCGCGGAGTTCAGCATGAAGGTGCCGAAGCCGCCGTCGCCCAGGGCCTTCGTGAAGTGCTCGAAGGTGAGGTGGGTCGGGAAGAGCGCGTCGGTGCCGGAGCTGGCGCGGCCGTTGAGGGCCGTCGAGAGCATGAACCAGACGGGGAAGAGGGTGAAGACGAGGAGCGCGACGACCGCCGCGTACTTCCCTGTCCTCGCCCAGCCGCGGCGCGGGCCCTTCGGGGTGCCCTGGGCCACGGCGGTGCGCGGGGCGGTGACAGACGCGCTCATCGCAGCTCATCCTCCTTGAACAGCATCCGCAGGTAGACCGCGGTGATCACCAGCAGGACTACGGTGAGCAGGACGGCGATCGAGGCGCCGAGCCCGTACTCGTTCTGGACGATGGCCTTCGAGTACGACCACACGCCCAGGTTGAGCACGTCGGGGTTGGTCCCGGCGCCGCCCGGCATGAGGTAGATCTGCGTGAAGACCTTGAAGTCCCAGATCGTGGAGAGGATCGTCACGACGGCGAAGGCCGGGCGCAGCACGGGGAAGGTGATGTTCCAGAAGCGCTGCCAGGCGTTCGCCCCGTCGAGCCGCCCCGCCTCGTGCAGCTCGGGCGGCACGGTGGTGAGCGCGGCGAAGAGCGTGATCGCGATGAACGGGAAGCTGTGGTGGATCACGTTCAGTTCGGCGATCGCGTAGAACGAGAGCCGTTCGGTGAACCAGTTGAAGCCCTCGGGGCCGATGATCCCCACGTCCTGGAGCACGCGGCGGACGATCCCGGAGTCCGGGTCGAAGATCCACACCCACACGTAGGTGCCGGTCACGGCGGGCATCGCCCAGGCGACGAGCGAGGAGCCGATGACGACGCCGCGCAGCTTGGGTCCGAGGTTCTGGAGCAGCAGCGCGACGAGCGTGCCGATGACGATCGTGCCGAGCACCGCGAAGACGGCGAAGAGGACGGTGTTGGGCAGGACCGTCTTCCACAGGTACGAACCGCCGAGGACCTCGCGGTAGTTGTCGAGGCCGACGAAGCGGGGCCTGCCGGAGATGATCTCCTTGAGCCCGTACGTCTGGAAGGACAGGTACACGACCCGGATGATCGGGTAGAGCAGCAGGACCGCGATGACGAGCAGCGGGGCCGCGAGCAGCAGCCAGGGGCGCAGCCGCTTCACGAGCTGCGGCCTGCGCGGCGCGGGCGGGCGCGCGCCCGGCAGCTCCGCCGCGGGGGCGGGGTCTGCCGGACGCGCGTCCGGGAGGGCGACGTTCCCCACGTCACTTCTCCTGAAGCGTCTTGGTGACGGAGTCGGACGCGGTCTTCGCGGCCTTGTCGACCGAGGTGCCCGTCAGGATGGACTGGACCATCTGCGGGATGGTCTTGTTGCCCTCGACGGTGCCCCAGCCCGGGGCGCTCGGCGGGGTCTTGCCCGCCTTGAGCATCGTCTCGGCGAAGGGCTTGACGAGCGGGTCGGTGCTCTCGGCGAAGGGCTTGAGCGCCGAGTTGGTGCTCGGGAAGTAGCCGGCCTGGTCGGCCCAGTCCTTGGCGAGTTGGCTCGTCGTCATCATGTTGACGAACTGCCAGGCGAGGTCCTGGTTCTTGCTCGTCTTGAGGATGGCGAGGTTGGAGCCGCCGAGGACGGCCGGGTTGATGCCGCCGTCCTTGCCCGGGATCGGGAAGGCGCCGATCTTCTCCTTGAGCGAGGGGTCGCCCGCGATCGCCGTCTTCGGGGTCCAGTTGCCCTGGATCACCATGGCCGACTTGCCCTTGACGAAGGAGTCGAGGACGTCGGTCTCGCGCCAGGTGGTGGCGCCGACGCTGGAGGACTTGTCCTTGAGCGCGAGGCCCGTGTAGAAGTCCAGGCCCGCCTTCGACTCCTTCGAGTCGATGGTGCCGGTCCACTTGCCGCCCTGCTCGGTGGCCAGCTCGCCGCCCGCGCCCCACACGAAGGGGATCGTGGCGTACGCCGCGTCGCCCGCGACGGGCAGCGGCATGAGCTTCGGCTCCTCCTTCTTCAGCGTCTTGACGGTCTGCTCCAGCTCGTCCCAGTTCTTCGGGACCGACAGCTTGTGCTTCTCGAAGACGTCCTTGCGGTAGATGATCGAGCGCACGCCCGCGTACCAGCCGACGCCGTACTGCTTGCCGTTGTACGTGGCCGATGCCTTCAGGGCGGGGACGAGGTCCTTGCCGAGGCCGGACTTGTCGAGCTTCGCCGTGACGTCGGTGAGACCGCCCGCGGCGGCGAACTCGGGGGTCCACGTCGTGCCGATCTCGGACACGTCGGGGCCGTCGCCGGAGGCGAAGGCGCGGACCAGGCGGTCGTGGGCGTCGGCCCACTGGATCTCCTGGATCTTGAGGCTCGCGCCCGTGCGCTTCTTGAACTCCTTCTTCGCGGCGGCGTAGAAGGTCGAGGCGTCCGGGTTGGTGCCCTTCATGACCCACCAGGTCAGCGTCTTGCCGCCCTTGGAGTCCGAGGAGGAGCCGCCGGAGCTTCCGTCGTTCCCGCAGGCGGTCAGCACCAGGGCGGAGGCGGCGAGGGCGGCGACGCCTGCCGTGCGTATGAGTCTCATCGAGGTGTGTCTCCCTTGACGCGGCGAGAGGGCGGGCTCTGGCGGAAGCCGGTGAGGACGGGCTGCCTCGGGCACGGGGAAGCCCCCCGAAACCGGGCGTGCCCGGGGGCTGCCCTCTCGAACGACCGCATATGAGCTGCGGTGATGCGCCAAGTATGGAGAGAGGTAACGAGCGCGTCAATAAGTAACAGTGGATGTGATGCGAGCGTTAGTTTTTGACATGGAGGCGGTTACGCTGACCCCTCAGCCACCAGGAGGAATCCATGAGCGAACGGCCTCCGCACGCCCCGGAGTCCGCCGAGCAGGCGGGGCGGGCAGCGGACGTACTGGTACGTATCCGGGCGGCCGTGCCGACGCTCCAGCCCGCCGAACAGCGCGTCGCCGCCGCGGTCCTGGACGATCCCGCCGCCGCCGCGCGCATGTCCTCGACGAACCTCGCGGGCCAGGCGCGCACCTCCGTCACGACCGTCATGCGCTTCTGCCGCGCCATCGGGCTGCGCAACTACCCCCAGCTCCGGATCGCGCTCGCCTCGGCCGCCGCGCGCGAGGACGTGCGCAACAAGGACTCGCAGTGGGCGACGAAGGGCGACATCAGCGAGGAGGACTCGCTCGCCCAGGTCGTCGACAAGATCATCTACAACGAGTCGGGGACCCTGGAGGACACCAGGGCGCAGCTCGACCTCGACGTCCTCGCGCGGGCCGTGGACGCGGTGGCGGCGGCGCGGCGCATCGACATCTTCGGGCTCGGGGCGAGCGGCTTCGTCGGCGGCGACCTCCACCAGAAGCTGCACCGCATCGGGCACATGGCCTTCGTCTGGACGGACGGCCATGCGGCGCTCACCGCGAGCGCGCTGCTCGGCGAGGGGGACGTGGCGATCGGGATCTCGCACACCGGGTCCACCGTCGACACGCTGGAGCCCTTGCAGGCGGCGGGGGAGCGGGGGGCGACGACGATCGCGCTGACGAACTTCGCGCGGTCGCCCATGGCGGAGTGCGCGGACCTGGTGCTCACCACCGCGGTGCGCGAGATGCCGTTCCGGTCGGGGGCGACCGCCTCGCGGATAGCGCAACTCGCGGTGGTGGACTGCCTCTTCGTGGGGGTGGCGCAGAAGTCGTACGCGGAGTCGACGGCGGCGCTGGCACGGACGTACGGAGCGGTGAGGCATTTGCGGGGGCGGTGAACCCCGCGGCGGTGGGCTCCCTTCGGAGGCTCCGCCCCAGACCCCCGCTCCCGCTCCTCCGGCGCCGGAGGAGCCGCGAAAACATCTGCCGGAGGAAACATGATCGTCGTGGGGCTTATGTCGGGGACCTCCATGGACGGGCTCGACGTCGCTGTCGCCGACCTGTCGCTCGACGGGGAGGGGACCGTGACGCTCGTGCCTCTCGCCGCCGAGGAGCATCCGTGGCCGGAGGAGACGCGGGCGCGGCTGCTGGGTGTGCTGCCTCCGGCCCGGGTCTCGCTGGGGGATGTGTGTGAAGTCGACACGCTGGTGGGGCGCGAGAGCGCGCGCGTCGTCCGGGAGATCGTGCGGCGGTACGGGGGCGACCTCGTCGGCTCGCACGGCCAGACCGTCTTCCACTCGGTGAGCCCGCAGGGCCGGGCGCTCGGGACGCTCCAGCTCGGGCAGCCCGCGTGGATCGCCGAGGAGACCGGGCTGCCCGTCGTCTCCGACATCCGCGCGCGGGACATCGCGGCCGGAGGCCAGGGCGCCCCGCTCGCGAGCACGCTCGACGCGCTGTGGCTCGCGGCCGGGCCGGGCACGAAGCGCGTCGCGCTCAACCTCGGCGGCATCGCCAACGTCACCGTGGTCGGGGCCCCCGGCGAACCGGTGACCGCCTTCGACACGGGCCCGGCGAACTGCCTGCTCGACGCGGCGGCCGTGCGGCTGAGCGGGGGTCGGCTCGCGAGCGACATCGACGGCCGCATGGCGCGCGCCGGCGCGGTCCGTACGGATCTGCTCGGGCGGCTGCGCGAGGAGCCGTACTACCGGCTGCCCGCGCCGAAGTCGACCGGGCGCGAGCTCTTCACGACGGAGTACGTGGCGGAACGCCTCGCCGGGCTGCCCGAGGTCGCCCCCGACGACCTGATGGCGACGCTCACGGAACTCACCGCGGTGACGGTCGCCGACGCGGTGCGCCCCTACGCGCCCACCGAGGTCGTCGCCTCCGGCGGCGGCGTGCGCAACCCGGCCCTCCTGGACCGGCTCCGCGCGCACCTCGCGCCCGCGACGCTGACCACGAGCGACACGTACGGCCTGCCCGCGGGGGACAAGGAGGCGTACCTCATGACGCTCCTCGCCTTCCTGAGCTGGCACCAGATCCCGGGCGTGGCCCCCGGCGCGACCGGTTCGACGCAACCGCGCGTCCTCGGCCGCCTCTCACCCGGCACGGGCCCGCTGCGCTTGCCGGAGCCGGGCGTGGCGCCGAAGCGGCTCGTGGTGCTCGCGCCCCCCGCCGCCTGAGCGTTCCGGCCTCACTCCCAGCGGAAGAAGCGCCCCGCCGCGCCGAGCCCCAGCACCGTCCACACCGCCAGCACGACCAGGTCCTTCGCGGGCATTCCCGCGCCGTGCTGGAGGACCTCGCGCAGGCCGTCCGAGAGGGCCGTGATGGGGAGGAGTTCGAGGACGGAGCGGACCGCGCCGGGGAACTTGTCGAGCGGGACGATCACACCGCCCGCGACGAGCAGGAGGAGGAAGACCAGGTTCGCCGCCGCGAGCGTCGCCTCCGCCTTCAAGGTGCCCGCCATCAGCAGGCCGAGGCCGGAGAAGGCCGCCGTGCCGAGGAGCAGGAGCAGCACCACCCAGACCGGGTTGCCGTGCGGGGACCAGCCGAGCGCGAGGGCGATGACGGTCAGGAGGGCGACCTGGAGGACCTCGGTGACCAGGACCGACAGCGTCTTCGCCGTCATGAGGGCCCAGCGCGGCAGCGGCGAGGCGGCGAGCCGCTTGAGCACCCCGTACCTGCGCTCGAAGCCCGTCGCGATCGCCTGACCCGTGAAGGCCGTGGACATGACCGCGAGCGCGAGGACACCGGGCGCGAGGAAGTCGACGCGCTCGCCGTCGCCCGTGTCCACGACGTCGACGGCGGAGAAGAGGACGAGCAGCAGCGCGGGGATGATCACGGTGAGCAGCAGTTGCTCGCCGTTGCGCAGGAGCATTCTCGTCTCCAGGCCCGCCTGCGCCGCGATCATCCGCCCGACGGGGGCGGCGCCCGGCCGCGGTGCGTACGTACCGGCGCTCATGCGCGCAGCTCCTTACCGGTCAGTTCGAGGAAGACGTCCTCCAGCGTGTGCCGCTCCACGGCGATGCCCTCCGGCATGACGCCGTTCTGCGCGCACCACGAGGTGACGGTCGCGAGGAGCTGCGGGTCGACGGTGCCGCCGACGCGGTACGTGCCCGGGGCCAGCTCCACGGCGTCACTGCCCGGCGGCAGCGCCTTGACCAGCGAGGACACATCGAGCCCCGGCCGTCCGTCGAAGCGCAGCGTGTTCTCGGCGCCGCCCCGGCACAGCTCCTCGGGGCTGCCCTGCGCGACGACCTTGCCGCCGTCGACGATCGCGACCTCGTCGGCGAGCTGCTCGGCCTCCTCCATGTGGTGCGTCGTGAGGATCACCGAGACGCCGTCCGCGCGCAGCTCGCGCACGAGGTCCCACGTCGCGTGACGGGCCTGCGGGTCGAGCCCGGCGGTCGGCTCGTCGAGGAAGACCAGCTCGGGCCGGCCCACCACGGCCATCGCGAGCGCGAGGCGCTGCTGCTGCCCGCCGGAGAGCCGCCGGTAGCTCGTCCGGCCGCACGAGGCGAGACCGAGGCGCTCGACGAGCGCGGGCACGTCGAGCGGCCGCGCGTGCAGCTTCGCCATGTGCCGCAGCATCTCCTCGGCGCGCGCGCCCGAGTAGACACCGCCCGACTGGAGCATCACGCCGATCCGGGGACGCAGGCGGGCGGCGTCCGCCACCGGGTCGAGCCCGAGGACGCGGACCCGTCCCCCGTCGGGGCGCCGGTAGCCCTCGCACGTCTCGATCGTCGTCGTCTTGCCCGCCCCGTTCGGCCCGAGCACGGCTGTGATGCCGGGGCCCGCGACGAGGTCGAGCCCGTCCACGGCGGTCTTCGTCCCGTACCGCTTCACCAGTGCCTCGATCCGGAGTACGGGGGCCGCCGGGTCGGGTCCTGACGAGGGGCGGGGGATGCCCGGCTTGTCACTGCGCATGGGCGAAGTCTAGAAAGCCGCCGGGCGGGAGCGGCGCGCGGGGGCACGCCCGAGCGAAACGGGCAAAGCGGTTGCGTCGTGATCAATTCGTGCCCGAGGGGACGCCAGGGGTGGCAAGGGGGCGGCGCGTGCCGGCATACCCTTGCTGAGCTGCGCTTTTCCGCTCGCCCCGGGCTCGTACGCGCGCCTGATTAGGTCACCCTAAGTGATCGAGGCCACCACGGGCCCCTGACCAGCTCGCTTGTCCGGGCCCGAGGAATTACGCAACAATGGCGTTGTGAAATACGAGGGTGAGGTCTCCGACGCCGCGACCGGCGAGCGCTCCACGCGCAACCGCGTCGTGCGCTCGATCCTGCACCACGGCCCCTCGACCGTCGCCGAGCTGGCCGAACGCCTCGGGCTCACCCAGGCCGCCGTCCGCCGGCATCTCGACGCCCTCCTCGCCGACACCGTCGTCGAGGCCCGCGCCCGCCGCGTCTACGGGGCCCGCGGCCGGGGCCGCCCCGCCAAGGTCTTCGCGCTCACCGACTGCGGGCGCGACGCCCTGGACCAGTCCTACGACCAGCTCGCCGCCGAGGCCCTGCGCTTCATCGCCGCGCAGGGCGGCGAGAGCGCCGTCGCCGCCTTCGCCCGCTCCCGTATCGAGGCCCAGTGCGAGGGGTACCGGGACGAGATCGAGGCCGCCGAGCCCGCCGAGCGGGCTCAGGTCCTCGCCAGGGCGCTGAGCGCCGACGGGTACGCTGCCACGGCGCGCGAGGCGCCCGGCCAGGGGCAGGGCGAGCAGCTCTGCCAGCACCACTGCCCGGTGGCGCACGTGGCGGGGCAGTTCCCGCAGCTGTGCGAGGCGGAGACCGAGTACTTCTCGCAGCTCCTCGGCACGCACGTGCAGCGGCTCGCCACCATCGCCCACGGGGACGGGGTCTGCACGACCTTCATCCCGCGCGGCAAGGCGCCACCGCCCGGACCCGGGGAGCCCCCGCTCCCCGCGCGGCCCGAGGACACCACCACGACCACCCACACATCAGCAAGCACGGCCGGGAGGAACCCCGCATGACTCTCCCCACGGAGACTGCCCACCCCGAACTGGAGGGCCTGGGTAAGTACGAGTACGGCTGGGCCGACTCCGACGTCGCGGGCGCGAGTGCCCGGCGTGGCCTGAACGAGGACGTCGTCCGGGACATCTCCGCCAAGAAGAACGAGCCGGAGTGGATGACCAAGCTCCGTCTCAAGGGCCTGAAGCTCTTCGAGAAGAAGCCCATGCCGAACTGGGGCTCCGACCTCTCCGGCATCGACTTCGAGAACATCAAGTACTTCGTGCGGTCCACGGAGAAGCAGGCGGAGTCCTGGGAGGACCTGCCCGAGGACATCAAGAACACGTACGACAAGCTCGGCATCCCCGAGGCGGAGAAGCAGCGCCTCGTCGCGGGCGTCGCCGCGCAGTACGAGTCCGAGGTCGTCTACCACCAGATCCGCGAGGACCTGGAGGAGCAGGGCGTCATCTTCCTCGACACCGACACCGCGCTCAAGGAGCACCCGGACCTCTTCAAGGAGTACTTCGGGACCGTCATCCCCGTCGGTGACAACAAGTTCGCCTCGCTCAACTCGGCCGTGTGGTCGGGCGGCTCCTTCATCTACGTGCCGAAGGGCGTGCACGTCGAGATCCCGCTCCAGGCGTACTTCCGGATCAACACCGAGAACATGGGCCAGTTCGAGCGGACGCTGATCATCGTCGACGAGGACGCCTACGTCCACTACGTCGAGGGCTGCACCGCGCCGATCTACAAGTCGGACTCGCTGCACTCCGCGGTCGTCGAGATCATCGTGAAGAAGGGCGCCCGCTGCCGCTACACGACGATCCAGAACTGGTCGAACAACGTCTACAACCTCGTCACCAAGCGTGCCGTGGCCTACGAGGGCGCGACCATGGAGTGGGTCGACGGCAACATCGGCTCCAAGGTCACGATGAAGTACCCGGCCGTCTACCTCATGGGCGAGCACGCCAAGGGCGAGACGCTGTCCATCGCCTTCGCGGGCGAGGGCCAGCACCAGGACGCGGGCGCCAAGATGGTCCACATGGCCCCGAACACCTCCTCGAACATCGTCTCCAAGTCGGTGGCGCGCGGCGGTGGCCGCACCTCCTACCGCGGCCTCATCGAGGTCGGCGAGGGCGCCTCTGGCTCGAAGTCGAACGTGCTGTGCGACGCGCTGCTCGTCGACACCATCTCGCGCTCCGACACCTACCCCTACGTGGACGTCCGCGAGGACGACGTGTCCATGGGCCACGAGGCGACCGTCTCCAAGGTCTCCGACGACCAGCTCTTCTACCTCATGAGCCGCGGACTCACCGAGTTCGAGGCCATGGCGATGATCGTGCGCGGCTTCGTCGAGCCGATCGCCAAGGAGCTGCCCATGGAGTACGCGCTCGAACTCAACCGGCTGATCGAGCTCCAGATGGAGGGCGCGGTCGGCTGACGCCGGCCCCCGCCCGGGGGCGGTACGGGTACGGGCCCCCGGGCCACGTCCCGTCCGCCCGGCCCCGTGCCGCCCCCGGACCCCTTCTCCGTACCCCCGTCCCCTGATCGCAGGAAGAGAGCACAACGACAGCCATGGCTGAGAGCATTCCGGTGGGGTCCACCACCGCCGGCCAGATCGCGGTGGCCGCCGAGTCGACCGTCGCCACCCGGATGAGCGCCCCGCCGTCCTTCGACGTGGCGGACTTCCCGGTGCCGCACGGCCGCGAGGAGGAGTGGCGCTTCACGCCGCTCGCGCGGCTGCGCGGCCTCCACGACGGCACCGCGAAGGCGGACGGCCGCGTGGAGATCGAGGTGAGCCTGCCCGCCGGGGTCACCCAGGAGACCGTGGACCGCGAGGACCCGCGCGTCGGCAAGGGCGGCACCCCCGTGGACCGCGTCGCCGCGCAGGCGTTCAGCGCCTTCGAGAAGGCCAACGTCATCACGGTGCCCAAGGAGGCCCGCCCCGCCGAGCCGATCCGCATCGCGGTACGCGGCCACGGCGGCGTCGCCTACGGGCACCAGGTCGTCGAGCTGGGCGCCTTCGCCGAGGCCGTCGTCGTGCTCGACCACACCGGGGACGCGGTCCTCGCCGCCAACGTCGACTACCTCCTCGGCGACGGCGCGAAGCTCACCGTCGTCTCCGTGCAGGACTGGGGCACCGAGACCGTCCACGTCGGCCAGCACAACGCGCTGATCGGCCGCGACGCCTCCTTCAAGTCCGTCGTCGTCACCTTCGGCGGCGACCTCGTGCGCCTGCACCCCCGCGTGAGCTACACCGCCCCCGGCGGCGAGGCCGAACTGCTCGGCCTGTACTTCACCGACAAGGGCCAGCACCACGAGCACCGCCTCTTCGTCGACCACAACGCCCCGCACTGCACCTCGAACGTGAGCTACAAGGGCGCGCTCCAGGGCGAGGGCGCCCACGCCGTGTGGATCGGCGACGTCCTCATCGAGGCCGCCGCCGAGGGCACCGACACCTACGAGATGAACCGCAACCTCGTCCTCACCGACGGGGCCCGCGTCGACTCGGTGCCGAACCTGGAGATCGAGACCGGCGAGATCGTCGGCGCCGGACACGCCTCGACCACCGGGCGCTTCGACGACGAGCAGCTCTTCTACCTCATGGCGCGCGGTATCGCCGAGGAGGACGCCCGCCGTCTCGTCGTGCGCGGCTTCTTCGCCGAACTCGTCCAGCAGATCGGGCTGCCCGACGTCGAGGAGCGCCTCCTCGCGAAGATCGGCGAGGAGCTGGAAGGAGCGGTCGGATGACCGCCTTCCAGCGCGCCTGCGGCCTCGCCGAACTCGACGAGGACACCCCGAAGCGCGTCGAGCTCGACGGCACCCCCGTCGCCGTCGTCCGCACCGGGGGCGAGGTGTTCGCGATCAACGACATCTGCTCGCACGCGAACGTCTCGCTCTCCGAGGGCGAGGTCGAGGACTGCCAGATCGAGTGCTGGCTGCACGGCTCGGCCTTCGACCTGCGCACCGGGAAGCCCTCCGGGCTGCCCGCCACGCGACCCGTCCCCGTTTACCCCGTACAGATCGATGGGGACGACGTGCTCGTCTCCCTCTCCCAGGAGTCCTGAAGCACCCATGGCTACGCTTGAAATCCGCGACCTGCACGTCACCGTCGAGGCGGACAACGCCACGAAGGAGATCCTCAAGGGCGTCGACCTGACCGTGAGGCAGGGCGAGACGCACGCCATCATGGGCCCCAACGGCTCCGGCAAGTCCACGCTCGCCTACTCGCTCGCCGGGCACCCCAAGTACACGATCACGGGCGGCACCGTGACGCTCGACGGCGAGGACGTCCTCGACATGACCGTCGACGAGCGCGCCCGCGCCGGCGTCTTCCTCGCCATGCAGTACCCGGTCGAGGTCCCCGGCGTCTCCGTCTCCAACTTCCTGCGCACCTCGGCGACCGCCGTGCGCGGCGAGGCCCCCAAGCTGCGCACCTGGGTGAAGGAGGTCAAGGAGGCCATGGAGCGTCTCCACATGGACCCCGCCTTCGCTGAGCGCAACGTCAACGAGGGCTTCTCCGGCGGCGAGAAGAAGCGCCACGAGATCCTCCAGCTCGAACTGCTCAAGCCGAGGATCGCGATCCTCGACGAGACCGACTCCGGGCTCGACGTCGACGCGCTGCGCATCGTCTCCGAGGGCGTCAACCGCGTCCGCGAGTCCGGCGAGGTCGGCACCCTGCTGATCACGCACTACACGCGCATCCTGCGCTACATCAAGCCCGACTTCGTCCACGTCTTCGTCAACGGCCGCGTCGCCGAGTCCGGCGGCCCCGAGCTGGCCGACAAGCTGGAGAACGAGGGCTACGAGTCCTACGTGAAGGGTGGCGTATCCGCGTGACTGACCCCCACAAGGGGCTGACCGGTCTGCTCGACACCGAGGCGATCCGCAAGGACTTCCCGATCCTCGACCGCCGGGTGCACGACGGCAAGGCCCTCGTGTACCTCGACAACGCGGCCACCTCGCAGACGCCGCGCCAGGTCATCGACACCCTCAGTGAGTACTACGAGCGCTACAACGCCAATGTCCACCGCGGCGTGCACGTGCTCGCCGAGGAGGCCACGGCGCTCTACGAGGGCGCGCGGGACAAGGTCGCGGAGTTCGTCAACGCGCCGAGCCGCGACGAGGTGATCTTCACCAAGAACGCCTCGGAGTCGCTCAACCTCGTCGCGAACATGCTCGGCTGGGCCGAGGAGCCCTACCGCGTCGACCGCGAGACCGAGATCGTCATCACGGAGATGGAGCACCACTCCAACATCGTGCCCTGGCAGCTGCTCTCGCAGCGCACGGGCGCGAAGCTGAAGTGGTTCGGTCTCGACCCCGCCGACGGCACCCTCGACCTGTCGAACATCGAGGAGGTCATCACGGAGAAGACGAAGATCGTCTCCTTCGTGCTCGTCTCCAACATCCTCGGCACGCACAACCCGGTCGAGCAGATCGTGCGCCGCGCCCACGAGGTCGGCGCGCTCGTGCTCATCGACGCCTCGCAGGCCGCGCCGCACATGCCGCTCGACGTGCAGGCGCTGCAGGCGGACTTCGTCGCCTTCACCGGGCACAAGATGTGCGGCCCGACGGGCATCGGCGTGCTGTGGGGCCGGCAGGAACTCCTGGAGGACCTGCCGCCCTTCCTCGGCGGCGGCGAGATGATCGAGACGGTCTCGATGCACTCCTCGACGTACGCGCCCGCCCCGCACAAGTTCGAGGCGGGCACCCCGCCGATCGCGCAGGCCGTCGGGCTCGGCGCGGCGGTGGACTACCTCACCTCGATCGGCATGGAGAAGATCGCCGCGCACGAGAAGGCGATCACCGAGTACGCGGTGCGCCGCCTCATGGAGGTCCCCGACCTGCGCATCATCGGCCCCACCACGGCCGAGGAGCGCGGCTCCGCGATCTCCTTCACGCTCGGCGACATCCACCCGCACGACGTGGGCCAGGTGCTCGACGAGCAGGGGATCGCGGTCCGGGTCGGACACCACTGCGCCCGGCCGGTGTGCCTCAGGTACGGAATTCCCGCGACCACGCGCGCGTCTTTCTATCTGTACTCCACGCCCGCCGAGGTCGACGCCCTGGTGGACGGCCTGGAGCACGTCCGCAACTTCTTCGGATGAGGGACGAGAGCCGGTGAAGCTGGATTCCATGTACCAGGACGTCATCCTGGACCACTACAAGCACCCGCACGGGCGGGGCCTGCGTCCGGGCGACGCCGAGGTGCACCACGTCAACCCGACGTGCGGCGACGAGATCACGCTGCGCGTCCGGTACGAGGGCTCCCGGATCGCCGACGTGAGCTACGAGGGCCAGGGCTGTTCGATCAGCCAGGCCAGCGCCTCGGTCCTCAACGACCTTCTGGTCGGCAAGGACGTGGAGGAGGCGCGGCACATCCAGGGCACCTTCCTGGAACTCATGCAGTCCAAGGGGAGGATCGAGCCCGACGACGCGATGGAGGAGGTGCTGGAGGACGCGGTGGCCTTCGCCGGGGTCTCCAAGTACCCCGCGCGCGTCAAGTGCGCGCTCCTGAGCTGGATGGCCTGGAAGGACGCGACCGCGCAGGCGCTGGGCGACATCGAGGCGCCCGCGTCCGCTGAGCCCGTTGAGAGGAAGACGGCATGAGCGAGAACGAGACGGCGACGCTGAGCCCCGCCTCCGAGGAGGAGGTCCGCGAGGCCCTCATGGACGTCGTCGACCCCGAACTCGGGATCGACGTGGTCAACCTGGGCCTCATCTACGGGCTCCACATCGACGAGTCCAACGTCGCCACCGTGGACATGACGCTGACCTCGGCGGCGTGCCCGCTCACCGACGTCATCGAGGACCAGGCCAGGTCCGCGACCGAGGGCATCGTGAGCGAGCTGCGCATCAACTGGGTGTGGATGCCGCCGTGGGGCCCGGACAAGATCACGGACGACGGCCGTGAGCAGCTGCGCGCGCTGGGCTTCAACGTCTGAGCCACCCCGGACCGCGTGACGTCCGGGCAGAAGGGCCTCCGCCGGGTGCGGGGGCCCTTTCGCATGGGCGCCCGAGGACATGTGTACACCCGTACGCAACGATGCGTACCCTCGTACACATGGGATATCTGCTGCTGACCGGGGCGATCCTCTCCGAGGTCACCGCCACCACCGCCATGAAGTACAGCGAGGGCTTCACCCGGCTGTGGCCCTCGCTGCTCACCGCAGGCGGCTACGTCGTCTGCTTCGCCCTGCTCGCGCAGACCCTCAAGACCCTTGAGGTCGGCACCGCCTACGCCATCTGGGCCGGAGCGGGCACCGCGCTGATCGCCCTCATCGGCATGATGTTCCTCGGCGAGTCCGTCACCCCCGTACGGCTCGCCGGGATAGCCCTCGTCATCGGCGGGGTCGTCCTGCTCAACCTGGGAGGAGCCCACTGATGGCAGCCGCGCGGCGCTACGACCCCGACCGCAGGCAGCGGATCATCGACGCGGCGATCCGCGTCGTCGGCCGCTCGGGCATCGCCGGGCTCTCGCACCGCTCCGCCGCCGCCGAGGCCGATGTCCCGCTCGGCTCCACCACGTACCACTTCGCGACGCTCGACGACCTGCTCGTGGCCGCGCTGCGCCAGGTCAACGAGAACTTCGCGCGGCTCGTACGGGACCTGGGCGTCCTCCGGGCCCCGCCCGCCGGGCTCGCCGCCGCGCTCGCGGGCGCGATGGGCGCGTGGCTCGCGGCGGACCGGGCGCACGCCGAGCTGGAGTACGAGCTGTACCTCGCCGCCGTGCGCAAGCCGGTGCTGCGCCCGGTCGCCGCCGAGTGGAGCCGGGCCCTGGAGGAACCGCTCGCCGCGCGCACGGACCCGGCGACGGCCCGCGCCGTCGTCGCGCTCATGGACGGGCTGTGCCTCCAGGTGCTGCTGACCGACAGCCCGTACGACGAGGAGTACGCGCGGGAGATGCTGGGGCGCGTCCTGCGGGAGTGAGGCCCGGCGCCGGCGCGTCCCCGGTGCCGGGTCGGCGCGATCGGCTGCGGGGGAGCGGGGGGCGCCGTACGGTACCGGGATGATCGCTTGTGTGTGCGAGGAAGGCCCGTGCCCGTGAAACTGCTCGGCCCGCTGATCCTGCTGCTGGTCGTGGTGCTGCTCGTGGTCCTCGCCGTCGCGCGCCGGCCGCGCGCGTGGGCGCGGCGGTGGCTGCTTCCGGTGCTCGCGGCGCTGCTCGTCCTCTACTTCGTGGGGCGCGCGGTCGCCGAACTCGTCATGATCGGGTGGGGGGACCCGGAGAGCTACGCGAAGGACTGGGGCGGCCCGCACCTCGCCGGGGTCCTCGCCGTGCACTGCGGCCCCGGCGTGCTCGCGCTCGCGGGCGCGGCCTGGTGGTGGCGCACACGGCGGCGGCCGTCCGGGGCGCCGGACCGGGCCTGAGCCGTCGGCGGCCACCCCGCGCTCAGCCGTTCACCAGCCCGCCCGCTCGCCAGCCCGCCCGCTTACCGCCCCGCCCGTTCACCGCCCCGCCCGCTCAGCCGTCCGTCCGCTCCCGTACCGCCGCGAGCGCCGCCTCCACGCTCGCCACCACGTCCGGGACCGGGTACCAGACCTCGCGGACGACCCGCTCGCTGTCCACGAGCAGCGTCAGGCGCTTGAGGCGGCGGGTGCCCGCGGTGCTGAAGGTGGGCAGGCGCAGGGCCGCCGCGAGCTCGCCCGCCGCGTCCGACAGGAGCGGGAACGGGAGGCGTTCCCCGGCCGCGAAGGCCCGCTGCTCGTCGGGGCGTTGCGTCGAGACGCCCCGTACCGCCGTGCCCCGCTCCACGAAGGCCGGCCACTCGTCGCGGTACGTGCACGATTCGAGCGTGCAGCCGCGCGCGCCCGGGATCTCCGCCCAGCCCGGCGGGTACGCGGCGGGGTCCGCGAAGGCGGCGGGGAAGAAGTAGAGGACCGTGAACTCCGCGTCGTCCGCGACCGGATCGAGCACCGTGCCCGTCGCGTCGGGCAGCAGCAGCCGGGGCAGCACCGCCCCGCGCAGCCCGTGCACGCGCTCCGCCTCGCGCGATTCCCCGTCAGCCGTCGCCATCGTCTCCCCCTCGCCGAGCACCCATGTGTCGCCCCAGTCCTGGAGCGCGAGCAGTACGGGCAGCAGCGCGCGCCCGCGCGCCGTGAGCCGGTACTCGTGGCGCGGCGGGTGCTCCTGGTACGGGACCTTCTCCAGGACCCCCGCCCCGGTCAGCAGCCGCAGCCGCTCGGCGAGCACCTTGCGCGAGAGGCCGAGGCCCGCGCGCAGGTCCTCGAAGCGGTGCGCGCCGCGCGCCACGTCCCGTACGAGCAGCAGCGTCCACGCGTCGCCGACGACGCCGAGCGCCTGCGCCATCGCGCAGTTCTCGTCCTCGGGACCGCCCCGGACCGGCACGGGCACCCACCTCCCCACCTGCTGAGTTCCTTTGGGGAACGTACCACGGGGGCCGTGGGGGACGCGCGCCGTGAGACCGGTTGGCCTCGCGGGTGGCCCGACCGTTAAGTTGCCCTCATGACCGACACGACTGCTCCTCGCGCCACCGGCGCCGTCGCCGCCGGGCTCGCGACCCTCGCGAGCGACGGTTCCGTACTCGACACCTGGTTCCCGGCGCCCGAACGGGGCGCGGACCCCGGCCCGGCGGGGACCGAGCGCCTCGACGCCGAGCGCGCCGCCGCCCTCCTCGGCCCGGACGTGGCCGGCGCGCTCGGCACGGACCCGGTGCGCGGCACGACGACCGTCGCGGTCCGCACGGTCATCTCCTCGCTCGACGACAAGCCGCTCGACACGCACGACGTCTACCTGCGGCTCCACCTGCTCTCGCACCGCCTCGTCCAGCCGCACGGCCAGAACCTCGACGGCATGTTCGGCCTGCTCCCGAACGTCGCGTGGACCTCGCTCGGCCCGGTCGCCGTGCCCGAGCTGGAGGCGGTACGGCTGCGGGCCCGCGCCGCGGGCAAGCACCTCGCGGTGACCTCGGTGGACAAGTTCCCGCGCATGACCGACTACGTGGCGCCCGCCGGGGTCCGCATCGGCGACGCGGACCGGGTCCGCCTCGGCGCGCACCTCGCGGCGGGCACGACCGTCATGCACGAGGGCTTCGTCAACTTCAACGCGGGCACGCTCGGCACCTCGATGGTCGAGGGCCGCGTCTCGGCGGGCGTCGTCATCGGCGACGGCTCCGACGTCGGCGGCGGCGCGTCCACGATGGGCACCCTCTCGGGCGGCGGCAGCGTCCGCATCACGGTCGGCGAGCACTGCCTCATCGGCGCCGAGGCGGGCATCGGCATCGCGCTCGGCGACCACTGCGTCGTCGAGGCGGGCCTCTACCTGACCGCCGGTACCCGCGTGACCCTCCCGGACGGCGAGATCGTCAAGGCCCGCGAACTCTCCGGCTCCTCGCACATCCTCTTCCGCCGCAACTCGGTCACGGGCGCGGTCGAGGCCCGCCCGAACAACGCGGTGTGGGGCGGCCTGAACGACATCCTGCACGCGCACAACTGACGCCGGCCGCTCCGCCGCCGCCCACGGGACCGCCCGGGGCGGTGGTGTCGCGTTCCCGCCCGCGCGGCGCTCGCGGGGCGAGCGGTTCGCCGGGTGCGCGCGGGCCGGACGGGGCAGCATGACGGCATGACAGGAAAAGCGCCGGGAAAGGCGCACTACTCGATGGCCTCGAAGGACTCGCTGCTCTCCCTCGCCTCGGAGGGCTCCGTGCTGTCGATCGGCTCGGTCGGCTCGGTCCTGTCGATCGGGTCGGTGGGCTCCGTGCTCTCGGTCGGCTCCGTGGGCTCCGCGCTCAGCGGGCTGTCGTTCGGGTCCGCGCTCTCGGCCTGCTCGGGGCTCTCGCTGCTCTCGGTGGGGTCGTTCGGCTCGCTGCGGACGAACGGGGCGGTGTTCAACCGGCGGGCGGGCGCCGCGGTCGCCGCGCTCGCGGTGGCGGGGCTCCTGGCCGCGCGGGCGCGGCGCTGACCCGAGGGGGTACGGGCGCCCCGCCCCCGTACCCGCGGCGCTCACCCGAGGGGGTACGGGCGCGCCCCGCCCCCGTACCCCCTCCGCCCGTCAGGGCCGGAAGCGCAGGAGCTGCGGGTCGTGGTCGCTGTTCTGCTGGGCGAACTCGGCGTTGATGTGGACGCTGTCGTAGGTGAAGGACTTGACGCCCTTGCTCACCAGGATCTGGTCCAGGACCTGGCTGTTGCCCTGGTAGACGTAGGTGTAGCGCTCGTCGGAGGGCAGTTGCGCGATGCCGGAGCGCAGGACGTTCCCCTTCGTCAGCGTCTTCGTCGTGTCGGAGAACTCGAAGTCGTTGAGGTCGCCGAGGACGACGACGCGGGCCTTCTTGTCGAGCGCCGTGAGCTGGCGGACGAAGGCGTTGACCGAGGCGGCCTGCGCGTGGCGCTGCGTCTCCGAGCCGCGCACGGGCGGCTGCTGCGCGGCCGTCAGGGGCTGGTCGCCGCCTTTGGAGTTGAAGTGGTTGGCGACGACGAAGACCGTCTCGCCGCGGAAGACGAACTCGCCCGCGAGCGGCTTGCGGCTGTCCTGCCACGCCGGGTTCGCCGGGTCCACGCGGCCCGGTGAGGCCGCGAGCGCCGGGGCCCCGTCGCGCTCGACGACGGCCGTCGCCGTCGTCGCGTCGCCGCCCGCGCGGTCGGTGAAGGAGACGCGGTCCGGGTTGTAGAGGAAGACCTGCCGGATGTTGCCGCCCGGCTCGCCGCCGTCCTTGTCGTTCTCCGGGTCGATGCCGCGCCACGCGTAGCGCGGGCCGCCCGCCGCGACGATCGCGTCGGTGAACTTCTTCAGCGTCTGCTCCGCCGAGACCGTCCCGTCGTCCTTCGCGCCGTTGTCGTCCTGCACCTCCTCGATCGAGACGATGTCGGGCGAGGCGAGGTGCGTGACGACGCCGTCGGCGAGCGCGTCGAACTTCTCCTGCGGGTCGGTGGGGTCGAGGTTCTCGACGTTGTACGTGGCGACGGACAGCTCGTCGTCCGCGCCGGGCTTCGCCGACTCCCGTACGAGGCCGCCGTCCCGCACCTTCCCGATCGTCGTGGCCGCGATCGTGTAGCCGCCGTACTGGTTGAAGTCCATCGGGCCCTCGGTCGTGCCCGCGAGGGTGTCGCCCACGTTCGCGACGGGGAAGGGCTGCTGCGCGACGGGCGCGAGCTGCTGGACCTGGAGGCGCCCGCCGTTCTGCGCGTCGTAGGCGTGGTACAGCGTCCCGCCGCGCTCCGTCGTGTTCTCGTGCGGCTTCACCGTGACCCACAGCTCGCTGTACGGGTCCGTCGCGCCGACGACGCGCGAGGAGCCGATGCGGACGTTCATGCCCTCCAGGGACTCGTAGTAGTCGGTCGCGAACTTCGTGGGGCGCAGCCTGAGGCCGTTGACGTACCCGTTGTCGCTCGCCCTGCCCCTGGGCGTGAACGCGTCCGGGACGGTGTCGGCCGAGATCACGACGGGGGCGGGGACCTCGTTGCCCGAGGAGACGACGGTGACGGACGGCTTCTCGATCTCGGTGACGGCCTGGTTGCCCGAAGCCGCGCCGCCCGGCACGTACTCGACGACATCGCCGTCGACCCGTACCGCGTCGCCCACCGCGACCTTCGGCACCGAGGAGGTGAAGACGAAGACGCCCTCGCTCGTCGCCGGGTTGTGGTCCGGCTTCGTCTCCTGGAACCAGAAGCCGCGCGAACCGTAGGCGCGCACGCCCGTCACGACGCCGCTCACGCCGGTGACGTGCTGCCCGGTGTACGGCGAGACGCGGGTCGTGCCCTGGATGGTGTGGATGCTCGGGCCGTCGGCGGGGGCGGCGGACGCGGGGGCGGTGAGCAGCATGCCGGCCGCCAGCGCGGTCACGGTGGCGGAGGCCACGGTGAGCGCCGTGTGACGGCGGGAGGGAACGGGCATGGGGCGCGACTCCAGGTCTGAGGGCGGCCCTCGGGGGAAGGCCGTGAAGGTGGATGCGTACCGCGAGTTCTACGCGCGTCAATGTCCGTCCTGGGCAGGGGAGTTGTCAAGGTCGCTCCGGTGGCGCGGGAGCGAAGCGGAGGTGAAGGGTGAGGGGCGCGCGCGGGGGTGCGCACGGGCGCGCTCACGGGGCGGGGAGGCGGTGTGGGGGAGGGGCGCGGGAGAGGGCGCGGCGGGTGTGCGCGGGAGGTCGCGGCGGGTGTGCGTGCGAGCGTGGGGCGGGTGTGCGTACGGGGCCGGGGGGCCGGCTGTGCGGGGCTGCCACCCCGGGGCGCCGGGCCGTCTAGGCTGAGGGGCGCTGTTCCGTACGTCCGAGGAGAATCCGCCGATGCCCGCACTTCCCCCCGCGCTGCCCCCGGCCCGCCTGGAGTCCGAGCCGCGGCTCGCACGGGCCGCGCTGGCCGCCCCGGTCCTCGCCCGCGCGGTACGCCTGGCCCGCTGGGCGAACCCGGACACCCGGGTCGGCGCGGGCGGCGAACTCGTCGACGAGCAACTGCCCGAAGCGGTCAAGGAGCTGGGCCTCTCCGGGCCCGACGCGGAGGCCGAGGCGAGCGAGGCGTGGCGGGTCGCCGTCGACACCGGTCTCGTGGAGGTGAGCGACCCGGAGGAGGACGGCGAGGAGTACGGGAGCGCCGCGCCGGGCGAGGACCTCGCGCAGCTCACCTCGGGCAGTCCGCAGGACGCGCTCGGCCTGTGGCTCGGCGCGCTCGACACGCTCCTCGCCGACGCGAGCATTCCCGACATCGAGGACCTGGACGAGCTGACCGGCGCCCTGGAGGGCGGCGGCACCGTCGACTTCGACGCGCTCGGCTGGGACCCCGAGGAGGAGGCCGGGTTCGTCGACCAGGCGCTCCTGAGCCTCTACCTCCTCACCGTCTCCGAGGGCGGCTCCACGGACACCCCCGTGCCGCTCCCCGCGCTCGCCGCCGCGATGGTCGTGCCCGACGACATGCCCGAGCCGAGCGACGCGATCCTGGAGCAGGTCTCCGAGACGATGGTCCGTCTCGACGCGAAGTTCCGGCTCCTCGAACCCTCCGGGCTGCTGGTCTACACGCCGCTCGACGAGGCGCTGCTCGTGGAGGCCGACGCGGGGGAGCCCGTCGAGATCGAGGACGAGGACGTCTCGCGGTACGGGCTCGTGCACTACACGCCGCTCGGCCTGTACGGCATCCGCGAGCGCCTCGTCAAGGCCGGGCTCGAAGCCCCGGTCGTCGGCGACCTCGCCGAGGCGGGCGCGGACGTGCTGCTCGCCGGGATCGCCGAGTACCCGGCGCCCTCGGTGCGCGCCGAGCTGGAGGGCTGGCTCGCGCGCCGCGAGCCCGTCGCGGCGGCGGGGGACCTGCTCGCGGCGGCGAAGGGCGAGGACGCGGAGGGCCCGGTGCGCAGGCTGCGCGCGCAGGAGGCACTGGAACTCCTCGGCGCGGGTGCCGAACCGGCCGTACGGGCCGTGCTCGACGACCCCGAACTCGGCGGCCTCGCCCGTGTGTGGCTCTCCGAACGCGGACTGCCCGACGTCCCGCCGCCCCCGGCGGACCTCGTCTTCTGGCTCACCGTCGACACGGTCGCCGCGCAGCTCGCCGTCGAGGGCGAGTCGGCGGAACTCCAGGCCCTCGTGGCCGGTCTCGCCGCCCAGCACAGCGGCTTCTTCGAAGCCGCGTGGCGCGTCAAGCACCCCGCGACGGCGGAGGTCCTGGAGGCGATGGGCCGCCTCCACCCCGACAAGCGCACGGCGAAGGAGGCCCGCAAGGCGGCCTTCAAGGCGAGGTCGGCGGCGGGCACGGGCCCGGGGGAGTGACCGCCGCCGGGGAGCGGCACGCGTTCCCGTACGACGCCCGGACGACCGCCCGCCGCTGACCCGGTGCCTCGGGGATGCGGGCGGCGTCCCTAGGATCGCGCCATGAGCGGACGGGGTGGGACGCGGGGGTTCCGGGGGATCGTCGATCCCGGGGCGCCCCCGGAACGGGCCGATACGCGGGGGCCGCTGCGGTACATCTGGTGGCTCGTGCGGCGGCAGCGGGGGCGGGTGCTCACGGGGGCGTTCTACGGGAGCGCCTGGAGCGTCGCGCTCACGCTGCCCCCGTACCTCCTCGCGCGGGCCGTCGACGACGGGCTCGCGGCCGGGGACACGCGCGCCCTGCTGGCGTGGACGGGCGCGCTGCTCGGGATCGGCGCGGTCACCGCGTGGCTCAGCATCATGCGGCACCGCACGATGACGCGGGTCCGCATGGACGCCGCCTTCCGCACCGTGCGCGTCCTCGTCGAGCACCTCGGGCGCCTCGGCGCGACGCTCTCCGGGCGCGCCTCCTCGGGCGAGGTCCTGACCGCCGGTTTCACCGACGCGGCCCGGATCGCCGATGTCCTCACCATCACGGGGCCCGGCGTCGGCTCGGTCCTCGCGTACGGCGTCGTCGCGGTGCTCCTGCTGCGGATCTCGCCGCTGCTCGCCGTCGTCGTGCTGCTCGGGGTGCCGCTCCTCGCGCTCCTCGTGGGGCCGCCGCTCGCGCGCCTGCGCGGCGCGGAGACCGCGTACCGCGAACGGCAGGGCACGCTCGCCGCGCGCCTCGTCGACCTCGCCGAGGGGCTGCGCGTGCTGCGCGCCTTCGGTGGCGGCGCGGGCTTCGAGGCCCGCTACCGGACCGGTTCGCGCGAACTGCTCGACCGGGGGTTGCGGGTCGGCGCGGTCACGAGCTGGGTCGAGGCGCTGACCGCCGGGCTGCCCGCCGTCTTCCTCGCCGTCGTCACATGGCTCGCCGCCCGCCTCGCCGTGCGCGGCGAGATCACGACGGGGGAACTCGCCGCCGTCTACGGCTACGTCGCCGTCCTCGTCGTCCCCGTCGCCTTCTTCATCGAGGGCGCGCACTCCCTCACGCACGGCGTCGTCGCCGGTCGCCGCGTCCTCACGCTCCTGCGCCTGGCCCCGGCCCACGCCGACCCCGCGCACGGGCTCCCCGCACCCTCGGCGCCGGCCCCGCTCCACGACCCGGAGACCGGGGTCACGCTCGCGCCCGGCCGTTTCACGGCGCTCGTGAGCGCGCGCCCCGCCGAGACGGCCGCGCTCGTCGAGCGCTGCGCCGGACTCGCGCCCTCGGCCGTCACGTGGGACGGCGTCCCGCTCGGCGCGTACGCGCCCGCCGAGGTGCGCGCCCACGTCCTGCCCGCCGACCACGACGCGGCGCTCTTCGCGGGCCCGCTCCGGGAAGTCCTCGCGGGCGGCGGCGAACCGGCGCCCGAGGCGCTGCGCGCCGCCGTCCGCACCGCCGCCGCCGAGGACATCGTGCGTCTCCTGCCCGGCGGTCTCGACGCGCCCGTTCGGGCCAGGGGCACGGGGCTCTCCGGCGGGCAGCGCCAGCGCGTCCTGCTCGCCCGCGCGCTCCTCGCCGCGCCCGAGGTTTTGCTCGCGACCGAACCGGCCTCCGCGCTCGACGCGCACACCGAGGCCCTGCTCGCCGGGCGCCTGCACACCCACCGCGCGGGCCGCACGACCGTTCTCGCGACGACCTCCCCCTCGCTCCTCGGGCGCGCCGACGTCGTGCACTGGCTCGTGGACAACAGGCTCGCGGAGAGCGGCACGCACCGGGACCTCATGGCGCGGTGCCCCGCGTACCGGGCCGTGGTGGCGCGCGAGGACACGGAGACGGAGGAGGTGGCGGCCGGATGACGAGGCCCCGCCCCGAGCGGACCCCCGCGAAGCCCGCCCGCGGGACGGCGGGGAAGGCGTCGGCGAAGACGGCCGGAACGGCTTCCGTGCGGACGGCCGGCACGGCTTCCGCGACGACCACGGGCACGGCTTCCGCGAAGACCGCCGGGAAGGCGCCCGCGAAGGCCCCCGGCGGTGCCCCCGCGCTGCCCGTCGCCTCCGGTCGTGACGTCCTGCGCGCCGCGCTCGCGCTCGTCCGCGCCGACCGGCGCGGCTTCCTCGCCGCCGTGCTGCTCAACGTGTGCGCCGTCGGGGCCGGGCTCGTCGCGCCCTGGCTGCTCGGCGAGATCGTCGAGCGGGTGCGGGACGGGAGCGGCGTGCCGACCGTGGACCGGCTCGCCGCCGGGATACTCGCCGCTTCCCTCGCGCAGATCCTCCTCACCCGCTGGGCCCGCCTGCACGCCCACCGCTTCGGCGAGCGCGCGCAGGCCCGCGTACGGGAGCGCTTCGCGGCGCGCCTGCTCGCGCTGCCGCCCGCCGTCGCCGAGCGCGCGGGCACGGGCGACCTCGTCGTGCGGGGCACGACGGACATCGGCACGGTCGGCACGACGCTGCGCGACGCGGGGCCCGAGGTCTTCGTCGCCGCGCTCCAGGTGCCGCTGATCCTCGGCGCCGCCGTGCTCGTGAGCCCGCTCCTCGGCGCCTGCGGCGTCCTCGGCCTCGCCGTCACGTGGGCGGCGGCGCGCTGGTACATGCGCCGCGCGCCCGCCGCGTACCTCGCCGAGGGCGAGGCGAACGCCGCGCTCGCCGAGGAGGTCACGGCCTCGGCGGCCGGGGCCCGTACGACGGAGGTGTACGGCCTCGCCGCGCGCCGCCTGGCCCGCGTCCTCGACCGGGTCGCCGCCGCGCACCGCGCCCGCGAGGGCACCCTCGCGCTGCGCAGCGTGCTCTTCCCCGCCGTCGACTTCGGCGCCTTCCTGCCGGTCGCCGCGGCCCTCCTGCTCGGCGGGCTGCTGCACGCGCACGGCCTCGCGAGCCTCGGCGCGGTCCTCGCCTGCGCGCTCTACCTGCGCAAGCTCTCCGAGCCCGTCGACATCCTGTTGCAGTGGCTGGAGTTCCTGCAACGCGGCACCGCCTCCTTCGCGCGCGTCGAGGGCGTGGGCCTGGTGACCGGCGACGCGCCGGTCCCCGCGCCGCGCGCGCCCACCGGTGACGGCACCCTGCGCCTGGCCGGGGTGCGGCACTCGTACGACGGCGACCGCGACGCCGTGCGCGACGTCGATCTGACCGTGCGGCCCGGCGAACGCCTCGTCGTGGTCGGCCCCTCGGGCGCGGGCAAGACGACGCTCGGGCGCCTCGTGAGCGGCGCGGAGACCCCGAGCGGGGGAGCGGTGACGCTCGACGGGGTGCCCGTGCACACGCTGCCCCCGGGCCGCGTCGTCCTCGTCACGCAGGAGCACCACGTCTTCCTCGGCACGCTCCGCGAGAACCTCGCCCTCGCCGCGCCCGACGCGGGCGACGCGGACCTGGAGCGCGCGCTCGCCACGGTGGGCGCGGACTGGGCGCGGGAACTGCCCGCCGGGCTCGACACGGTGCTCGGCCCCGGCGGGCTGTCCCCGGACGGTGCGGCGGTCCAGCAACTGAGCCTCGCCCGCACCCTGTTGCTCGACCCGGGTGTCCTCGTCCTCGACGAGGCCACGTCGCTCATCGACCCCCGTACCGCCCGCCGCACCGAACGCGCGCTCGCGGCCGTCCTCGCGGGCCGTACGGTCATCACGGTCGCGCACCGCCTCCACACCACCCGCGACGCCGACCGCGTCGCGGTCATGGAGGACGGCGCGCTCACCGAACTGGGCACGCACGAGGAGCTGGTGGGGGCGGGGGGCACCTACGCGGGACTGTGGCGGGCCTGGCACGGGGCCTGAGCCCGCGTGCCCTCAGCCCACCGTGAGGCGCGCCCCCCACGCCCGCTCGTACCCCACCTCCCGCACGGGCCCCGTCAGCCGGACCCCGTACCGCAGGCGGTGGTCCGCGCTCGACGCGGAGAGGCGGAACTCCAGGGCGCCCGGCTCGACGACGCGGCGGCCCGCGAGGCCGGTGAAGGAGGCCGTGTCGGCGGGGATCTCGACGTGCACGCGCGCCGAGGCGCCCGGGGCGAGCGGGACGCGCACCGCGCCGATCAGGCGCTGTTCGGGCTGCACGACGGAGGCGACCGGGTCGTGGAGGTAGACCTGCACGACCTCCGTGCCCGCTCGTCCGCCCGTGTTCGTGACCGTGAGGGCGAGGCGGACCGTGCCGTCCGTGGGCACCTCGTCGGGGGTCGCGGGGGTCAGGTCCGTCCAGGCGAAGGACGTGTACGCGAGGCCGTGGCCGAAGGGGTAGACGGGACTCGGGTCGAGCGCCGAGACGTCGCTCGGGCCCGCGAGCGGGGCGCGCAGGTAGGTGCCGGGCTGGCCGTCCGGGGTGCGCGGCACGCTCACGGGGAGCCGCCCCGAGGGCGCCGCGCGCCCGCTGAGCAGCGCCGCGATCGCCCGCGTGCCCTCCTGCCCGGGGAAGAACGCCTGCACGAGGGCCCCCGCCTCGTCCGCCGCGCGTCCGAGCGCGTAGGGGCGGCCCGCGAGCAGCACGCCGACCACCGGGGTGCCCGTGTCGAGCAGCGCGTCCAGCAACTCCTGCTGCACGCCCGGGAGCGCGAGCGAAGGGGCGTCGCAGCCCTCGCCGCTCGTGCCGCGCCCGAAGAGCCCGGCGCGGTCCCCGAGCGCGGCGATCACGACCTCGGCCCCGCGCGCCGCGTCGAGCGCCGCGCCGAAACCCTCCGCCCCGCCCGTGTCGATCCCGCACCCGGCCACGGCGACGACGTCGCTGTCCGCGAACTCCGTCGCCACCGCCTCGTACAGCGTGGGCAGTTCGATGCCCGGGGCGAGGTCCGGGTGCGCGCCGCCGACGTGCACGGGGAAGGCGTAGCAGCCGAGCACCGCGAGCGGCGCCCCGGCCTGCGGCCCGATGACGGCGATGCGGCGCGGCGCGGCGAGCGGCAGGACGGGGCTCCCGTCCGGGGCCGCGTTGCGCAGCAGGACGAGGGACTCGGCGGCGAGCCGCGCGGACAGCTCCCCGTGCTCCGGCGGATCGAGGTCCACCGTGCCCCGTACGGCCTCGGGACTCAGCTCGCCACGCCCGCTCAGCGCGGGCGGTACGGGGTCGAAGTCCGCGTCGAGCAGCCCGAGTTCGGCCTTCTGCCGGAGCACCCTGCGCACCGCCCGGTCGACCGTCGCCTCGTCCACGAGCCCGGCGTCGAGCGCGGCGAGGAGCGGGGCCCCGTAGGCGTCCACGGTGGGGAGTTCGACGTCGACGCCCGCCCGGAGCGCGAGCGCGGCGGCCTCGGCCCGGTCGGCCGCGACGTGGTGGAGCGACTGGAGGAAGGCGACACCGAAGTAGTCGGCGACGACCGTGCCCTCGAAGCCCCACGTCTCGCGCAGCACACCGGTGAGGAGCGCCTGGTCGGCGGCGCTCGGCACGCCGTCCGTGTCGGTGTACGCGTGCATGACGGAGCGGGCGCCGCCCTCGCGCAGCGCCGCCTCGAAGGGCGGCAGCACGATGTCGGCGCGCTCGCGCGGGCCCATCGACACGGGGGCGAGGTTGCGCCCCGCGCGCGAGGCCGAGTAGCCCGCGAAGTGCTTGAGCGTCGCGACGATCCCGGCCGACTCCAGTCCCCGCACGTACGCGGCGCCGACCCGCCCCACGAGGTACGGGTCCTCGCCGATCGTCTCCTCGACCCGCCCCCACCGCAGGTCCCGCACGACGTCGAGCACGGGCGCGAGCCCCTGGTGCACCCCGACCGCGCGCAGCGAGGCGCCGATCGCGGCGCCGACCCGCTCGACGAGGTCCGGATCGAACGAGGCCCCCCACGCGAGCGGCACGGGGAAGGTCGTGGCACGCCAGGCGGCGAAGCCCGCGAGGCACTCCTCGTGCGCGAGTGCCGGGATACCGAAGCGGTTGCCCGCGATGACGCGCGCCTGGGTACGCAGGAGCGAGAGCGCGCCGAGCCCGGGATCGACCGGGGCGGTGCCGAAGGGGCGGGTGAGCTGGCCGAGTCCGTGCGGGAGGAGGTCGTCGAGCGCGGGCGGGGCCTGCATGTCGTGCTGGTGCGGGGCGACCTCCCCGCCCTCGGGCGAGGCACCGGCCCACAGCCCGTAGAGCTGCGCGGTCTTCTCCTCGCGGGTCATCGCGGCGAGCAGGGACTCGACCCGGGCGGCGCGCTCGGGAGAGAGCCGGGGGCGCGGGGCGGTACGGGGACCCGTCCCGGCCGGGGGCGCGGGGGCGGCGGTCTCGGGGGTCACGCGGGTGGTCACTTTCCTCCCATGCCCATCAGCCCCTGGATGAGGGCCCGGCGGGCGAACAGGTACACGAGCAGGACGGGCAGGGTGGAGAGGACGACGGCGGCGAGCAGCCCGGGAATGTTCACGCCGTACTGGGTCTGGAAGTTGTAGAGGCCGAGCGTGACGACCTTCGTGTCCTCGGACTGGGTGAGGACGAGCGGGAAGAGGAAGCCGTTCCACGCCTGGAGCGCCGAGAACACGACGACGGTGGAGAGCCCGCTGCGCGAGAGCGGCAGGACGAGCCGCCGGAAGACGAGCCACGTGCTCGCGCCGTCGAGCGTCATCGCCTCGTACAGCTCGCCCGGGATCTCGCGCATCGTGCCGGTGAGGACGAGCGCGCAGATCGGCAGGCAGAACGCGGCGGTCGGCAGGATCACCCCGATGAGGTGGTCGTACAGAC
The DNA here is from genome assembly GCF_000213055.1 of Streptomyces sp. Tu6071. NCBI lineage: Bacteria > Bacillati > Actinomycetota > Actinomycetes > Kitasatosporales > Streptomycetaceae > Streptomyces > Streptomyces sp. Tu6071. The sequence goes on from NZ_CM001165.1 coordinate 6,285,033, forward strand.
CGGCTTTCGAGATGACGTAGAACATCGGGATGACGACGGCCTGCGCGGGCACCGCGAGTCCGAGGAGGAAGAGGCGGAAGACGCGCAGCGTCCCGGGGCGCGCGCCGCGCACGACGGCGAAGGCGAGCGGCGGCACGAGCAGCAGCACGAGGGCGACGACGCAGACGGTGACGACGGCGGTGTTGAGGAAGTAGCGGCCGAAGCCGTTGTCGAAGACGTCGAGGTAGTTGTCGAGGGTGAGGTGGCGGGGGAGGCCGAGCGGGCCGCTCCGCTGGTAGTCGGGGCGCGACTGGAGCGTCGCCGCGAGCAGGACGTACAGCGGCAGGCCGACGAGGACGAGCCAGAGCAGCGAGCCGAGACCGGCGAGGACGTTGGGGCGCTCGCCGGGGCGGCGGGTGCGGGTGCGGGCCCGGGGGGTGCGCGCGGGGCGCGGGGTCCGCGGCGCGGGGGCCTGCCGGGAGGTGGTCAGGCTCATATCCCCTCCTGCGTGCCGGTCATTTTGTCGTAGCCCGAGAGGCGGACCACGACGAGCGAGATGAGGGTCGCGACGAGGACGAGGAGCAGGGCGACCGCCGAGCCCGTCCCGTAGTCGAAGCTCTTGAACGCCTTGTCGTACATGTAGTAGGCGGTGATCGTCGTGTCCGTGCCGGGGCCGCCCTGCGTCAGGATGAGCACGGTGTCGAAGGTCGTGAGACCGCCGACGATCATGAGGATCACCGAGGTGATGACCGAGTTGCGCAGTTGCGGCAGCGTCACGTGGAAGAACTGCCGCCAGCGGCCGGCGCCGTCGATCGCCGCCGCCTGGTAGAGGACTTCGGGGATCGCGCGGGCCGCGCCCTGGTAGATGAGCGTGTGCAACGGCGTGAACTGCCAGGCGGCGACGAAGACGAGCACGCCGATCGCCGTGGACTGCTTGCCGAAGAGGTTCCCGTCGCCGAAGAGCCACCCCAGCTCGGACGGGATGCCGAAGTTCGGGTCGAGCAGCGCGCGCCACAGCACCGAGACGGCCGTCGCCGAGAGCAGCAGCGGCACGAAGAAGAGCGCGGACAGCACGGCCCGGTTGCGCTGCCTGCCCGCCGCCCACACGCCGAGCGCGATGCTCAGCGGGGTCTGCACGACGACGCCGAGCAGCGTGAGCAGGACGGAGAGCCAGACGCTGTGCAGGAGCACGGGGTCGGCGAAGAGCGTGCGCCAGTTGCCGAGCCCGTTGAAGTGCGGGGTGTCGAGCCCGCTCCAGTCGGTGAAGGCCAGGACGGCCACGAGCAGGAGCGGGACGAGCGCGAAGAGCGTGAAGAAGACGACGGCGGGGAGGGTCCAGGCGACGCCGGGTCGGGCGGCCGGCCTGCGGGGCCGGGGCACGGTCGAGGAGGTCACGGTTCCTGCCGCCGTTCAGGAGGTGGTGAGGGCCTGCATGGCCTTGACGAAGCCGTCCGCGTCGAGCTGCCCGTTGGTGAACTGCTGGACGGCGCGGTGGATCGGGGTGCTGTTCTGCGGCGCGTACGCCTGGTCCCAGGAGAGCTGGAAGGAGGGGGCCTTGCCGACGAGGTCGAGCTGGTACTTCGCGTAGGCGGGGTCGTCGGTCGTGCCGAGGAACTTCTCGGTGTTCGTCGTCGTCGGCAGGTTGCCGATCGCGAGCTGCTGCTTCACGAAGCTGTCGGAGTACATGAGCTTCAGGAACGCGGCGATGGCGTCCGGGTGTCCGGCCTTCTTCGTGACCGAGTAGAAGTTGTTCGTGTTCCCGACGATGGCCGCCGGGTCGCCCTTGCCGCCCGGGACGCCCGGGAAGTCGCTCCAGCCGATGTCCTTGAGCGCGCCCGGGTTCGCGTCCTTCACGGTCGAGTACTCCCAGGAGCCCATCAGCTCGAAGGCGGCCCTGCCGCTCGCGAGGAGCTGCGCCGTACCGCCGTCGGTCTGCTTCACCGAGTCGTAGTTGCTCCCGAAGGCGCCCGCGTCGACCAGCTCGCGCAGCAGCGACAGGGCCTTCCGGCTCTCGGGGCTGTCCCACGCGCTCTTGTCCCCCGAGAGGGCCTTCTCGAAGAGCCCGGGGCCCGCGACGCGGTCGTAGAGGTACTCGAACCACATGAGCGTCGGCCACTGGTCGCCGCCGCCGAGCGCGAACGGCGTGACCTTCTTCGCCTTGAGCGCCTTCACGGCGCCGAGCAGGTCGTCCCAGTTCCGCGGCGGCTTCACGCCCGCGTCGTCGAGGACCTTCTTGTTGTGGAAGAGCAGTACCGGCTGCGTGCCGCGCATCGGGATGCCGTAGTGCTTCCCGTCCACCGTCGCGGTGTCGAGGACCGAGGGCAGGAAGTTGTCCTCGAGGCCCTTGTCCTTCGCCATCATGTCGTCGAGCGGGCGGAGCAGGCCCGCCTTCACGAAGGGCTGGATGCTGCCGCCGCCCCAGTTGAAGAAGACGTCGGGTGCCTGCTTGGTGTTGATGATCGTCTGGAGTTTCTGCTGGTAGTCGGCCCCGGGGATGGTGTCGAGCACCGCCTTGACCTTCGACGTCCTGTTGAACTCGGCGACGATCCTCTTCTCGACCTTGTTGCCCGCGTCGCCGTAGACGAGCACGTGGAACTCCTGCTTCCCGCCCGAGGCGCCGCTGTCCCCGCCACAGGCGGTCAGGCCCATGCCGAGCGCGAGCACCGCGATCCCGGCGACCGCGCGGGGGAATCTCATCGGCTTGACCGGCTTCGCCGCGTGCGCCTGCTGCATCGCCTTCATCGACAGCCCTTTCGAAAGTGTCGGCATCTTTGCCGAAAGTTCTCTGCGGCAGGACGGTAGAAGGGCGGGGGTGAGCGGTCAATGGAGGGGTACGAGCGCGACCAAACCGTTATGCGCGGGCGGGATGCGGCGTGTTCTATCCTTCGTCCCATGCGAGCTGAGAGCCCCGAGGGCACAGAGACCGCGCGCGCCGAGGAGCGCGGGGCGGGCCGGATCACGCTGGCCCAGGTGGGAGCGCAAGCGGGCGTCTCGCTTTCGACAGTTTCGAAAGTCCTCAACGGCCGTCCCGATGTGGCGGCGCCGACCCGGCGCAAGGTCGAGGAACTCCTGGAGGAGCACGGCTACCGTCGCCCCGCGCCGACCCCGCCCGAGGCGCCGCTCCTGGAGATCGTCTTCCACGAACTCGACAGCACGTGGTCGATGGAGCTGATCCGGGGGGTGCAGAACGTCGCCAACGCGCACGGCATGAGCGTCGTGCTCACCGAGACGGGCACGCGCCACTCGCCGGGCGCCGACTGGGTCGAGGGGGTGCTGCGCCGCCGCCCGCTCGGCGTCGTCCTCGTCTTCTCGACGCTGCCCGCCGACCTCAAGAAGAGGCTGTGGTCGCGGGCGATCCCCTTCGTCATCGTCGACCCGGCCGGGGACCCCGAGCCCGACGTCCCCTCGGTCGGCTCGGCCAACTGGGCCGGGGGGCTCGCCGCGACGCGCCACCTCATCGAACTCGGCCACCGCAGGACCGCCGTCATCACCGGGCCCGAGGACATGCTCTGCGCCCTCGCCCGCCTCGACGGCTTCCGCTCGGCGCACAACATGGCCCGCATCTCGCCCGACCCGGAACTCGTCCGCTTCGGCGACTTCCACGTCTCCTCGGGCCACCAGCACGCACTCGACCTGCTCGACCGCCCCGACCGCCCCACCGCGATCTTCGCCGGCTCCGACCTCCAGGCCCTCGGCGTCCTCGAAGCGGCCCGCGTCCTCGGCCTGCGCGTCCCGCACGACCTCTCCGTCGTCGGCTACGACAACATCCCCCTCGCCCAGTGGTCGAGCCCCGCGCTCACGACGGTCGACCAGCCCCTCGAACAGATGGCGGAGGAGGCGGCCCGCATGCTCCTGCGCCTGCGGCGCGAGGAGGAGGGCGAGACGCGGATCGAACTGGGGACGCGGTTGGTGGTGCGGGGGGAGTACGGGGGCGCCGGGGGTGTAGAGGGGGCGCTGCTGCGGGGCGGGACGGCGCCCCGGCTCGGGAGGGCCGGGGCGGGTGGCGCTCGGGGCCGGGGCTCGGCGCGGGGCCGCGCTTCCGCGAGGCTCCGGCCTCGTAGCGAGGGCGACGCCTCGCGACCGTCGCTCTGTCCCGTCTACGCGTCCCCAGGCGGGCGGGGTCGCGGCGTTCTCCGGCGGTGTCGGTGCTCACGCCTACGCTTCCCCCTGATCCGCCGGCAGCTGAGAGGGAGCACCATGGAATTCCGCCTCACGTACGCGCCCGAGCCCGTCAACGCCCCGCTCTTCGCCGCCGACATCGTGCGGGCGGCGGCGGAGATCGACGGTGTGGAGCTGGACGGAACGCCGGGCAGCCTCGACCGTGTGGACGCCGTACTGGAGCGGCTGCGCGCGGAAGGGGTCACGACCGAATCCGTCGCCGCGACGCTCTTCGGCTTCGGCTGCTACACCGGTGAGGTCCTGGTCCGGCACGGTGGCGGTGCCTGGCGGGCGGTGACGGAGGAGGAGCGCGCGGTCTTCGGCTGGCCGCTGGTCGTCGCGCTGCCGGGAGGCGGCGTGTGCAACCCGATAGGCAAGGCGTTCAAGCGGCTGGAGAACGGGCCGGAGGACAGCCTCCGCTACTTCTACCAGGTGTTCACGGGTGCCGAGCCGGGGTCCACCGCCTCGGCGTGAGCCCCGCGCGCCCGCCTGGGCGGCGGGCGCCGGCGGCTGCCGGACGCGGGTTCACGTGCGCAGGTACGAGGCTCCGTTCAGGTCCATGACCGTGCCGGAGGCCCACGTGGCGGCGGGAGAGGCGAGCCAGAGGACCGCCTCGGCGATCTCCTCGGGCTCAGCGACCCGGCCGAAGGGGCTCTGGGCGCGGATCGCCTCGCCCTCCGCGCCGCTCAGCCGGTGCGCGACGCGTTCCGTCGCGAAGAAGCCCGGGGCGACCGAGGCGACCGCGATGCCGTGCGGGGCGAGCGAGAGCGCGAGCGACTGGCCGAGCGCGTGCACGGCCGCCTTCGTCGCCCCGTACGCGGGGTGCGCGGGCTCGCCCCGGAAGGCGCCGCGCGAGCCGATGTTCACGATCCGGCCGCCGCGCCCGCCCGCGACCATGTGCCGGGCCGCTTGGTGGCTCACGTGCGCGGTGCCGAGCAGGTTGACGGAGACGTGCGCCTGCCAGGCGGCGACCCACTCCTCGTAGGGGGTCTCCAGGGGCGGGTGCGGGGTGTTGACGGCGGCGTTGTTGACGAGCACGTCGAGCCCGCCGAGCCGCTCCGCCGCCTCGGCCACGACCTCCGCCGCGCCCTCGGGCGTCGCGAGGTCGCCGGGCACCACGACGTGCCCCTCGCCCGGCAGCCCGGCGGCCGTCGCCCGCGCCTCGCTCGCGTGCGTGCGGCAGTGCAGCGCGACCGTGTCGCCCTGCCGCGCGAAGACGCGCGCGAGGACCGCGCCGAGACCGCTGCCCGCGCCGGTCACGAGGACGCGGCGGCCGGAGGCGGGGAAGGGGAGGGTGCTGGTGCCCGGTTGTTCGCTCATCGCCCGACCGTATCGAGCGCCGTTCGCGTGCTCCGCGACGGCTCGAACGGACAAAAGGCGCGTACGGGATTAATCTGAACGTTCATGTCGGCGACAGCCGTCTCTGCGGAAGGAACGAAGAGCGATGAGCGACGAAAGCGCCATGGACAAGCTGAAGGGCAAGGCCAAGGAGGCCGTCGGCAAGCTCACCGGCGACCGGCGCAAGGAGACGGAGGGGAAGACCGACCAGGCCAAGGGCGGGGCCAAGGACACGATGGACCAGGTCAAGGGCCGGGCCCAGGGCGTCAGGGACTCGCTGAAGGGCGACGGGCGGAGCGGGGACGACAAGGGCTGAACCCCGCGCCCCACGGGCTCACCCGGCCGCCTGCCGGGCCGGCGCTCGGCAGGGCTTGAGCCGACCGTGTGCGCTCGCTTCCGTACGGAGCACCCGTACGGAAGCGAGCGCGCCGCTCACAGCGCCTTCGCGGCCGGCTTCACCATCTCGCGGACCGTACGGGCCTTCGCGAACTCGCCGATCGCCGTCATGTCCCACTCGCCGGAGAACTGGCGGACGAGCTTCGCCATCATGACGCCCGTGCGCGCCTCGGCGTTGGTGAGGTCGAAGCGGACGAGTTCCTCGTTCGTCGCCGCGTCGACGAGCCGGCAGTACGCCTTGGCGACCTCCGTGAACTTCTGCCCGGTGAACGAGTTCACCGTGAAGACCAGGCCCGTGACCTCCTGCGGGATGCGGCCGAGGTCCACGACGATCACCTCGTCGTCGCCCGCGCCCTCGCCCGTCAGGTTGTCCCCGGAGTGCTTGACGGCGCCGCCGAGGATCGACAGCTTGCCGAAGTAGCAGGCGTCGACCAGGTCGCGCTGGGGGCCGTAGGCGATGACCGAGGCGTCCAGGTCGATGTCCTTGCCCCGGTAGGCGGGCTCCCAGCCGAGGCCCATCTTGACCTTGGCGAGCAGCGGGGCGCCGCCCTTGACGAGCGAGACGGTCTGGTTCTTCTGGAGGCTCACCCGGCCCTTGTCCAGGTTGATCTTCCCGGCACCGGGGGCGGGCGGGGCCGGGGGAGCGGGCGGGGCGGCGGGGGCCGAGGGCGCCGGGGCCGCCACGGGGGCGGAGGGTGCGCTCGGCGCCGAGGGGGCGCGCGACGCGGCGGGCGCGCTCGGCGGGGCGGGGGCCTGGGGTGCCGCCGGGGCCGCCTGCGGCTCCTCCTCCACGCTCACGCCGAAGTCCGTCGCGATCCCGGCCAGCCCGTTCGCGTAGCCCTGGCCCACGGCGCGGGCCTTCCACACGCCGTTCCTGCGGTACACCTCGACGACGACGAGGGCCGTCTCGGCACCGAGCCGGGGCGGCGTGAAGGTCGCGAGGACCGCGCCGCTGTCCGCGTCCCGCACGGTCGCGGTCGGTTCGATGCCCTGGAAGGTCTGGCCCGCCGCGTCGGGGCTCGCGGTGACGACGATCTTCTCGATCGCGGCCGGGACGGCACCCGTGTCCACGGTGACCGCGTCGGGCGCCGTGCCTCCGCCGGAGGTGTACGTCACGCCGGGGCCCGAGGGCTGGTTGTAGAAGATGAAGTCGTCGTCCGAGCGCACTTTGCCGTCGGCGGTGAGGAGCAGGCCCGAGACGTCGAGCCGCACCGGGGCGCTCACGTCGACCGCCACACGGGCGGCGCTGAGGGGGATGTTCGAGCCAGGGGTCATTGCGGTCATGCTCCCCCCAACGAACGACCCCACTTTGCCGTTCCCTTACCCGCGAATTTCTCACCGGACGGCCCAGCGGACCCGCGCCCCCGGTCCGGCCGATGACCCGGAGGCGCCGCGACGGCCGTGCGGCGACCGCGGTCTACGCTGCTGGACCGGCCGCCGCACGGCCCGTCCCCTCCCACCGGAAGGCAGCAATGTCGCCCCGTCACGTCGTCCCCGGCTTCTCCTGGCACCGCCCCATGGGCCCCAGGGAGCCCGCCGAGGAGCACCGCACAGCGACCGTTCTGGAACTCTTCTTCGACCTGTGCTTCGTCACCGCCGTCGCGCAGGCCGCCGCCGCGCTCGAACACGAGGTCACGGCCGGGCACACCGGGCACGGCGTGCTCGGCTACGCGCTCGTCTTCTTCGCGATCTGGTGGGCGTGGATGGGCTTCACCTGGTTCGCCTCCGCGTACGACACCGACGACGTGCCCTACCGCCTCCTGACGCTCGTGCAGATCGCCGGGGCGCTCGCGGTCGCCGCCGGGGCGCGCGACGCGCTCGAACACCTCGACTTCACCGTCATCACCTGGGGCTACGTCGTGATGCGGCTCGCCGGGGTCGCGCAGTGGCTGCGGGCCGCCGCCGGGGACCCCGAGCGGCGCACGACGTGCCTGCGGTACGCGGCGGGCATCCTCGTGGTGCAACTCGGCTGGCTGGGACGGCTCGCGCTGCCCGACGACGCCGGACTGTGGTCCTTCCTCGTCCTGGTCGCCGCCGAACTCGCCGTCCCCGCCTGGGCCGAGCGGCACGCGGCGACGACCTGGCACCCGCACCACATCGCCGAACGCTACGGCCTCTTCACCCTCATCGTGCTCGGCGAGTCGATCACCGCCGCCGTCGCGACGCTGCGCGGCCTCCTCGACGAGCACGCCCTCGGCGACCTGCTCCCGGTCGGTGTCGGCGGCCTGCTCACCGTCTTCTCGCTGTGGTGGCTCTACTTCCTGCGCACCGAGCCGAAGCGCCTCGGCAGTCTCGCCGCCGCGCTGCGCTGGGGCTACGGGCACTACGCGGTCTTCGCTTCGGCAGCCGCGGTCGGCGCCGGTTTCGCGCTCGCCGCCGAGCACGCCGGGCACGGGGAGCACTCCGAGGCCCCGGACCTCACGACGGCGGCCGTCTTCACCGTCCCGGTCGCCGTCTACGTCCTCGTCGTCCGGCTGTTGCAGCGCGACCCGGAGCCGCCGGGGCTGCTCGACGGGCTGTGGGGCGCGGGCGTCCTCGCGGTGCTCGCGGTCACCTTCGCCCCCTCGCCCGTCCTCGCGACCGGGCTCGTGCTCGCGGCGCTCGTCGTGGCGGTCGTCGCGGTGACGCACCGCCGGGCGCGCGCGGCGGCGGTACGGGGAGGGGCCTGAGTCCCGGGCCGCTGCTCCCCGTACCCCGGGCCCCTTCTCGTACCCGCGCCGCTCCCCGTGCCCGGGGTCCTCAGCCCGCCGTCGGCTCCACCACGATCTTCCGGCCGACGCCCGAGGCGAACCGCTCCAGCGCCTGCGGGTAGGCGCTCAGCGGGAGCCGGTCGCTGATGAAGACCTCCGGGTCCAGGATGCCCGTCGCGAAGAGTTCCGCCGCGCGCTCGTAGCTGTGCAGGACCGCCATCGAGCCCGTGATGGTGATCTCCTGGTTGTAGATCCGGTACGGCTCGATCGTCGCCGTCGTCGCGTAGTCGGCGACCCCGAACTGGAGGAACGTGCCCGCCTTGGCGACGCGGCCCAGGCCGTCCTGGATCGCCGCCGCGTTGCCCGTCGCGTCGATCACCAGCTCCCAGCCGCCGGGCCGCTCCAGGGCGTCGGGCGTGGTCGCCGTCGCGGAGCAGCCGAGGTGCGCGGCGGTCTTGAGGCGCTCCTCGTTGAGGTCGACGACGTCCACCGAGACGGCACCGGTCCGCTTGGCGAGTTCCAGCATCATGAGGCCCATCGTCCCCGAGCCGTAGATCAGGACGTGCGCGCCGAGCTGGGACTTGAGGACGTCGTAGCCGCGCACCGCGCAGGACAGCGGCTCGATGAGCGCGGCGTCCCGCGTGCGGACGTGGTCGGGCAGCTTGACGCAGTTGGCGACGGGCGCGACGGCGTACTCGGCGGCGCCGCCCGTCGTCGTGACGCCGATCGCGGCCCACCGCTCGCACAGGTTGTTGTGCCCCGTGCGGCAGTAGCGGCACTCGTAGCAGTACAGGGAGGGGTCCACGGCGACCCGGTCGCCCGTGCGCAGCTCCGTGACCTCGGAGCCGAGCGCCACGACCGTGCCCGCGAACTCGTGGCCCGGCACGACCGGCAGCGTCGGCGCGAACTCGCCCTGGAGGATGTGCAGATCCGTTCCGCACAGGCCGCACGCCGCGACCTCCACGACGACCTGGCGCGGCCCCGGGGTGGGGTCGGGGACCTCCGTGACGACGGCGTTCCCGACGGACTCGATGACGGCTGCCTTCACTTGACGGCTCCCAGCGACAGGCCCTGGACGAGTTTGTCCTGGGCGGCGAACCCCGCGGCGAGCACCGGCAGGGAGATGACGAGCGACGCGGCGCACACCTTCGCCAGGAACAGGCCCTGGCTCGTGATGAAGCCGGTCAGGAAGACGGGCGCGGTCTCGGCGACGACACCGGAGAGCACCCGTGCGAAGAGGAGTTCGTTCCAGCTGAAGATGAAGCAGATGAGCGACGTCGCCGCGATCCCGGGGAGCGCGATCGGGGCGACGACGCGGGCGAGGATCGTCGGCAGGCGCGCCCCGTCGAGCTGCGCGGCCTCGATGAGCGCCGTCGGGACCTCGGCGAGGAAGGACTGCATCATCCACACCGCGATCGGCAGGTTCATCGACGTGTAGAGGATGACGAGCAGCCAGATGTTGTCGAGGAAGCCCGTGTTCTTCGCGAAGAGGTAGATGGGGAGCAGCCCGGCGACGACGGGGAGCATCTTCGTGGACAGGAAGAAGAACAGCACGTCCGTCCACTTGCGCACGGGCCGCAGCGACAGCGCGTACGCGGCGGGCAGCGCGAGGACGAGGACGAGCAGCGTCGAGGCGAGCGAGGCGACCGCCGAGTTGAGCAGGGCGGGCCAGGGGCTCGCGCCGCCGCCGCTGCCGAAGAAGTCGCGGTAGGCGTCGAGGGTGAGCGAGGCGCCGAGCGCGGGCGGGTTCTTCGCCGCGTCGGGCTCGGAGTGGAAGGAGGTCAGGACCATCCACGCGATCGGCAGGAAGGCGAGGATGCCGAGGACCCAGGCGAGCAGTCCGAGCGCGGTGCCGCGGCGGCGGGGGCCGCGCGGGGCGCGTGCGGGCGCGGCGGCGGGGCGCGTACGGGGCAGGTCAGCGGTGGCGGTGCTCATGACCGGCCCACCTCCTCACGGAAGAGCGACGAGACGACCCGCAGGACGAAGGTCGCGAGGATGAGCGAACCGATGACGACGAGGACCCCGGCCGCCGAGGCGAGCCCGTTCTCGTGCGCCTGGTAGAAGGTCTGGTAGACGGTGTACGGCAGGTTCGCCGTGCCGAGGCCGCCGGAGGTGAGCGTGAACACGGCGTCGAAGTTCTGCACGATGTAGATCGAGCCGAGCAGCGCGCCGAGTTCCAGGTAGCGGCGCAGGTGCGGCAGCGTCAGGTGCCGGAAGATCTGCCAGGCCCCCGCGCCGTCCATGCGCGCGGCCTCGATGAGTTCGGGCGAACGGCTCTGGAGCCCCGCGAGCAGGATGAGCATCATGAACGGCGTCCACTGCCACACGAGGCTCGCCTCGACGGCGATGAGGGGCGTGTTGGACACCCAGTCCGGCTGTGGGGCGCTGTCGCCGCCGACCCAGTGCAGCAGGCCGTTGAAGAGCCCGTACTCCGGGTTGAACAGCACGTGCTTCCACAGCAGCGCGGCGGCGACGGGGACGAGCAGGAACGGTGCGATCAGGAGCGTGCGGACGAGTCCACGCCCCGGGAACTTCCGGTCGAGCAGCAGCGCGAGGCACAGCCCGAGCACGAGGCTCACGAGGACGACGGAGACGGTCAGGACGATCGTCGTGAGGACGGACTTGCGCAGGTCGGGATCGCTCAGGACATCGCCGTAGTTGCTGAACCACGTGAAGCTGCGGGCGTCCGGGTAGAGCGCGTTCCAGTCGAAGAGCGAGATCACGAGCGTCGCGACGAACGGGAGCTGCGTCACGACGATCATGAAGATCAGGGCCGGCAGGAGCGGGGCGCGCGTCGCCCACGCGCGCAGGCGGGAGCGCGCGGCGGCCGCTCCGCTCCGGTCCGGGGCGGTGGCGGGGGGTGTCGCGGTGGCGGTCGTCATCGTCCCTCGTACTCCTTCGACACCTCGGCGGCGAGTTTCTGCGACGCGTCGAGCGCGGCGTCCACGGACTTGCGGCCCGCTATCGCCGAGCTGAGTTCCTGCGAGACCTTCGTGCCGAGGTCCGTGAACTCGGGGATGCCGACGAACTGGATGCCGGGCGCGGGACGCGGCTGGACGCCCGGGTCGCGGGGCTTGGCCGCCGCGATCGCGTCGCGCGTGACGTCCGCGAACGCGCCGGCCTCCTTCCGGTACGCGGGCAGGTCGTACGTGGAGGCGCGCTTGCCCGCCGGGACGTTCGCCCAGCCGTACGTCTTGCCGACGAGCGACTCGTACTCCTTGCCGGTCGCCCACTCCATGAACTTCCAGCCCTTGTCGGCGTTCCTGGACGCCTTCTGGAGGCCGAAGGCCCACGTGTAGAGCCAGCCCGACGACTTCGTGTTCACGACCGGCGCGGGCGCGTAGCCGATCTTGCCCTTGACCGGGGACTTCGCCGCTTCGAGCGAGCCCGCGCCCGAGGTCGCGTCGTACCACATGGCCGTCTTGCCCTGCGTCAGGTTGTTGAGGCACTCGGCAAAACCGGACTGCGCCGCGCCCGACTCGCCGTGCTCGCGCACGAGGTCGACGTAGAACTTCGCCGCCTCGCGGAACTCCTTGTCGCCGAGCCGGGCCGACCAGTCCTTCGCGAACCACGTGCCGCCGAAGGTGTTGACGACCGTCGTCAGCGGCGCGATCAGCTCGCCCCAGCCCGGCAGCCCGCGCAGGCAGATCCCGCGCATCCCCGGCTTCGCGCCGTCGACCTTCGCCGCGATGTCCGCGACCTGCTGCCACGTCGGGTACGCGGGCATCTTCAGGCCCTTCGCCGCGAGAACGTCCTTGCGGTACATGAGCATCGACGACTCGCCGTAGAACGGCTCCCCGTACAGCTTCCCGTCGTCGCCCGTGAGCGAGTCGCGCATCGGCGCGAGGATGTCGTCCTGGTCGAACGAGGGGGACTTGGCGACGTAGTCGTCGAGGTCGTGGAGCCAGCCGTTGCGGGCGTAGATCGGGATCTCGTAGTTGGAGAGCGTCGCGACGTCGTACTGGCCCGCCTGGTTGGCGAAGTCCTGGCTGATCTTGTCGCGCACGTCGTTCTCCGGCAGCACGGTGAAGTTCACCTTGATGCCGGTCTCCTTGGTGAAGTGCGCCTTCGTGAGCTTCTGGAGCTCGACCATCTGCGGGTTGTTGACCATGAGGACGTTGATCGCGTCCCCGCCGGACCCCGCGCCGCCCGCGCCCGCCCAGCAGCCGCTGAGGAGCAGGGTGCTCGTGGCGAGGAGGGCGAGGGCGCGGCGGGGGTGTTTCCCGGGGGTTCCGGGTGGCCTGCGGCGGCTCGGAAGGCGCATGGCGACTCCGTACGTGGGTGGCTGGGGATCGGGGGACTCGGGGACTGGGAAGGGGGTGTGCGGTGGTCTCAGACGCGGAGGACCTGGGGGCCGAGCTGGGCGTAGCGGTGGGCCTCCGCGGCGGGGAGGCGGGCGCTCGTGACGATGGTGTCGAGGTCGGGGATCGCGGCGAAGCGGCAGAACCCGGCGGCCCCGAACTTCGTGTGCACGCCCGCGAAGACGCGCCGCCTGGCGGCCCGTACCGCCTGCCGCTTCACCTCGGCGACGGCCGGGTCCGGCGTGGTGAGGCCGTGCTCGCGCGAGATGCCGTTGGCGCCGATGAACGCGAGGTCGAGCACGAAGCCGGAGAGCATCCTGGTCGCCCAGTGCTCCACCGTCGCGAGTGTCCCCGCCCGCACCCGGCCGCCGAGGAGCAGCACGGTCATGTGCGGGTCGGCGGCGAGCGCTCCCGCCGTCGAGAGCGAGGCCGTGACGACGGTGAGCGGGCGTTCGCGGGGAAGGGCCTCGGCGATGAGCTGAGGGGTGAAGCCCTCGTCGACGAAGACCGTCTCCGCGTCGTGCAGCAGCCCGGCGGCGGCACGGGCGATGGCGCGCTTCTCGGGGACGTGCATCGTGGTGCGGTAGGCGAGCGTCGTCTCGAACCCGGAACTCTCGACGGGGTACGCGCCGCCGTGCGTACGGCGCACGAGACCGTGGTCCTCCAGCGCCTGGAGGTCCCTGCGGACCGTCTCCTTGGCCACTCCCAGGCGCCTCGCCAGCGCGTTCACCTCGACCGAGCCGCCCTCGCGGGCCGCGCGCACGATCTCGCGCTGCCGCTCGGGGGCCCCGAGCCGGTCCGGAGCCGGTGTTCCGGGCCGGGGGGCGTCGGCTCGGGGGGCATCGGGCTGCCGGGTGCCGGCTCGGGGGGTGCCGGGCCGTGCGGTGCCGGGCCGTGGGGTGTCCGGCTGTGGGGTGTCGGCCCCGTGGTGGAGCGCCGTCATCGCCGCCTCGCCTTTCGGTGGGTCACCGGCCCTGACCCGGGCTCGCCGCGCTCGCGCGCCGCCGCCCGTTCGGGCCGTACGCAGAGTTGTAGTGGCCGTGCCGGTGCCCGAACAGGCGCGGCACCGGGGGAATCCTGCCCGCTTGGGCCCGCCCGAGACCTCTCACCGGAAGACGCGATGACGGGCTGAGCTGGCCCTATACCGCCCGCCCGCCCCGAAGCGGGCGGACCTGCCCGCCCGTTCGGGGGCGGACGGGGGCCCGGATCGTGCCCGTACGGGGTGACGGGCGGGGCGGGCGGACGCTGCCGGGAGCGGTGCGGCCGGGGGTGGGCGGGGGCGAGAACGGGCGGGGGGCGATGCCGGGAGGGGGCGAGAACGGGCGGGTGAGGCCGGGCCGACGGCGTGCGGCCCGGTCGGGGGCGGCGGTCGGCGGGAGGCCGGGGACGGGAGCCGCCGTGGGCGTGGTGGGAGGGGCGGCGGATTCGCGATCGGCTCGGCACGGCGGACGCGTTCGGGGTCCTCAGCGGCCCCGCCAGGTCCGGCGTCCGAGGTGGAGGGTGAGGGCCGTCGTGGCGGCCAGGAGGGCCGTCATGAGGTACTGGGCGCGCGGGTCCAGGGCCGTGACCAGGGCCGCCCCCGCTCCCTGGCCGAGGGCCGTGTGGGCGAACATCAGGGTGTTCGCCGTGGCCGTGGCGCGGCCGAGGAGGTGGGCGGGTGCCCGTTTCTGGACCTCCGTGGCCGTGGTGATCAGGGGAAGCGGCAGGCCGAGGCCGCACAGGACGGCGCCGACGAGCGAGGCCGCGGGGTGGGCGAGGGAGTGGAGCGTCGCGCCCGGCCCCCACCGCCTCAGCCCGCCCGAGCCCGTCCCCCGCCGACCTCGGCCGGATCGAGCCCCCACCGCCTCAGCTCACCCCGCCCGTCCCCCGCCCTCTCACGCAGACCCGGCCCCCTTCCCCAGCGCCGCCGTCATCATCGCCTTCGCGACCGGGCCCGCCAGGCCGTTGCCGCTCACCTCCGCGCGCGCCGCGTCCGAGTCCTCGACCATGACGGCGACCGCGACCTGCTTGCCGTCCGCGCCCTTCGCGTAGGAGGTGAACCAGGCGTACGGCGTCGCGCTGTTGTTCTCGCCGTGCTGGGCCGTACCGGTCTTCGCGCCGACCGTGGCGCCGGGTATCGCCGCGTTGGTGCCCGTGCCCTTCGCGACCACCGTCTCCATGGCGGAGCGCAACTGCCGTGCGGTGTCCGCGCTCACGATGCGGGTCGTCCTCGTGTCTCCGTGGGTGCTCAGCACGTCCCCGTCGCCGTTCGTCGTGCGGTCGACGAGGTACGGCGTCGCGAGCTGGCCGCCGTTGGCGAGCGCCGCCGAGACCTCCGCCATCTGGAGCGGCGTCGCGGTGACGTCGAACTGCCCGATCCCCGAGAGCGCCGTCTGCGCCTTGTCCATGCCCTTCGGGTACACGCTCGGGTAGGCCCGTACGGGCACGTCCTGGTCGTCCGTGTTGAAGCCGAACTTCTCGGCCATCGCCCGGACCTTGTCCTGCCCGAGGTCGGCGGCCATCTTCCCGAAGACGGTGTTGCACGAGTACTGGAGCGCGACGCGTATCGAGGCGTTCTCGCAGGGCGCGGAGGCCGACTCGTTGGTGAGGTCCTTGGTGGACAGGGGCAGGTGGTACGGGTCGGGGCTGTCCGTGCGCGCGTCCACGGAGGCGTAGAGACCGTCCTCCAGGGCCGCCGCCGCGACGACGAGCTTGAACGTCGAGCCGGGTGGCAGGGGCTGGCGCAGCGCCCGGTTCACAGTGGGCTTGTCCGGGTCGGCGAGGAGCGCCTTCCACACCGCGCCGTCGTCACTCCCCGTGATCTTCGACGGGTCGTACGAGGGCGTCGAGACCATGCCGAGGATTCTGCCCGTCGCCGGGTCGAGCGCGAGCGCGGCGCCCTTCTTGTTCCCGAGCGCCTCGTACCCGGCCTTCTGCACCGCCGGATCGATCGTCGTGACCACGTCACCCGGCTTCGCGCGGCTGCGCGTGAGCGCGTCCACGGGGCTCTGGAGGCGCGTGTCGGAGCCGTCCAGCAGGTCCTTGTAGACGCCCTCCAGCATCGTCTGCCCGTACACCTGCGAGGTGTAGCCCGTCACGGGCGCGTAGAGCGGCCCGTCCTCGTACGTGCGCGCGTAGCGCAGATCCCCGCTGTCGGTCTCGCGCGAACCGGTCACGGCGCTCCCGCCCACGACGATGTCACCGAGCGGGTCGGCGTAGCGCGCCATGACCGTGCGGTGGTTGTCCTCGTCGGAGGAGAGCGCGGGGGCTTCGTAGAACTGCACCCACGTCGCCCGCGCGAGGAGGGCCAGTACGAGGAGCAGCACGAAGACCGAGGTGTTCCTGATCGTCCTGTTCATCACAGAGAGAGACGAACGACCGTGCGAGCCGGGTTCCTCCCCACTCCGATTCTCAGCCGACTCTCATTCGATCGTGTGTACGAGAGGTGTGGTGTTGACCTGCGCGAGCCCGTGCCGGGACCAAGGCCCCGCCCCGGGACCGGGGCGGGGCGGCCGGGCGGCAGCCGGTCCTTCCGGCGGTCCTACGAACGCCCGGCGGGTGCGGTCGCCGTCCCGCGCGTATCCGTCTTCGGCAGCCGGTACGTCGCCAGCGCGGCGCCCGCGAAGACGACCGCCGTGATCGCCAGGCTCGCCCGCGTCCCGCTCGCGAAGCCGCCCGCCACGAGCGAGCCGAAGACCGCCGTCGCGAGACCCGCCATGTTCTGCCGCGCCGCGTTGAGCACCCCCGCCGCGACCCCCGCACGCGCCGCCGGGACCGCCTCCATCATGAGCGTCGTGAGCGCGGGCACGGTCAGCGCGCACCCGAGGGCGAGCGGCACGAGCGCGAAGGCGAGCGCCACCGAGGACGTCCCCGGACCCGTCGCGAGCAGCAGGAACAGCGAACCGGCCGTCGCGAGCACCTGCCCCGCGAGCATCGGCCGCCGCGCCCCGTACCGCGCCGTGAGCCGCCCCGACACGACGTTCGTCGCGGCGATGAGCGAGGTCATCGGCAGGAAGAGCAGCCCTGTCTCCAGCGCCGAGTTCCCCTGCGCCTGCTGGAAGAACAGGCTGTAGAGGAAGACGAGCCCGAAGAACCCCGTGCTCGCCGCGGACCCCGCGAGCAGCGCCGTCGCGACCGCGCGCCCGCGCAGCAGCGCGAGCGGCACGGCCGGTTCGGCGGCGCGCCGCTCGGCCCGTACGAAACCGAGCGCGCCGAGCACCGCGAGCCCCGCGGCGATCCAGCGCACCGCGCCGTGCTCGATCACCGCGACCGACAGCGCCGTGACGGCGAGCACGGCCGTGAGCTGCCCCGCGAGATCCGGGCGCCGCCCCCGTACGACGGGCTCCGCCGGGCGGTCCGCGCGGGCGAGCAGCGCGAGCGCCGCGAGACCGAGCGGCAGCGTCGCGAAGAAGATCCCGCGCCAGCCCCACGCCGTCGTCAGCGCCCCGCCGAGCACCGGGGCGAGCGCCACGGCGACCGAACCGCCCGTCGCCCACACCGCGAGCGCCCGCACCCGCGCCTCCGGGCGGCTGTAGGCGCGGCGCACCAGCGCGAGCGAGGAGGGCAGGATCACGGCGGCGGCGGCCCCCTGCGCGACCCGCCCCGCGAGCAGCCAGCCGAGCGAGGGCGCGAGGCCGCACAGCGCCGAGGTCACGACGAAGGCCGCGAGCCCCGCCCCGTAGGTACGCGCCGCGCCGAAGCGGTCGGCGAGCAGCCCCGAGGAGAGCATGAGCCCCGCGAAGGCGAGCGTGTACGCGTCCACGACCCACTGCGCCCCCGCGATCCCGCCGCCGAGGTCCGCGCCGAGCGAGGTGAGCGAGACGGTCACGGCCGAGGCGTCGAAGCTCGTGAGCGAGAAGCCGAGCAGCGCGGCGACGAGGGCGACGGCGGGACGCGCGGCGGGACGTGGCGCGGGAGCCGTCGCGGGACCTGTCGCGGGGGCGGGGGAGGGGGCCGATGGCGTTGCGGCGGGAGGGAGTTGGTTCCCCGTGGGTGTGGTCATACGGCCAGCCTGCCGGGACCCCGAGCCGCTACAGTAGTGGCCCGAACGCCATGCATCCGGAGGTTCTGGCCATGTCTCTGTCCGTGCCGCCCCCGCCCTCCGCGCCGCTGCCGCTTCCGCCGCCCGCGCCGTACCGGGCGCCGCACCGCGTCGCCGTCATCGCGCCCTCACCGGTCTCGCTCTTCAACATCGCGCTGCCCGAACTCGTCTTCGGCCGCGTCGAGGTGGGTGGACGCCCGGGGTACGAGGTCACCGTCTGCGCCGTGGAGCCGGGCCCCGTGCCCACGACCGGCGGGCTCGACCTCATCGTGCGGCACGGCCTCGACGTGATCCGCACCGCCGACACGGTCGTCGTCGCGGGGACCGGGCACCGCTTCGAGCCCGAGCCGGAGGCGGTCGCCGCCGTACGCGAGGCGGCGGCGGCCGGGCGGCGCGTCACCTCGATCTGCTCGGGCGCCTTCGTCCTCGCGGAGGCCGGTCTCCTCGACGGGCGCCGCGCCACGACGTACGCGGACCTCGCCCAGGAACTGCGCGCCCGTTACCCCGCCGTCGACCTCGCGGGGGACGTCCTCTTCGTCGACGAGGGCCGCGTCATGACCTCCTCCGGCTACGCGGCGGGCATCGACCTGTGCCTGCACATGGTGCGCACGGACTACGGCGCCGCCGTCGCCAACGACGTCGCGCGTCGCACCCTCGTCGCCCCCGTACGCCCCGGCGGGCAGGCCCAGTTCGTACGGACCCCGCTGCCGCCCGAGCGCGGCAGGCGCTGCGCCGACACGCGCGGCTGGGCGCTCGCCCGCCTCGACCAGCCGCTCGGCCTCGCGGACCTCGCCCGGCACGCGGGCGTGAGCGTGCGCACCCTCACCCGCCGCTTCCAGGCCGAGACCGGGGTGAGCCCGCTCCAGTGGCTCCTGGTCCAGCGCGTCGAGCGCGCGAAGGAACTCCTGGAGACGACGGAGCTGCCCATGGACCGGATCGCCGAGGCGTGCGGGCTCGGCAGCGCCGACTCGCTGCGCAAGCACCTGCTCCAGCGCGCGGGCCTCACACCGAGCGCCTACCGGGCGCAGTTCACACGGCTGAGCGCCTGAGCCCGGCGGGGTCGTCAAGCGCGCGGGGCCTCACGCCGCACACCGGCCCAGACCCCCGCACCGCCCCGCGTCCCCACACCGGCCCAGGCCCCCGCACCGCCCCGAGTCCCCGCACCGCCCCGCCCGCCCGGTGGCTCACGCGTAGTCGTCGAGCGCCCCGCCGTGCTCGTCCACCCACCACGCGACGCGGCAGTCCAGGCACGTGTACCGCCAGCGCGGGACTTCGCCGCCGCGCCCCGGCGAGCCGGTCTTGGTAAGGATGACGTGGGTGTCCGCGCACTTCACACACCGCACCGGGAGCCGGCGCCCGGTACTCCCGGAGCCGTACGCGTCGGACCACCCCTGTCGGCTCATGTCGGCAATTGTGCCAGTGCCCTGACGCCGCCTCGCCCGGCCTCGGCGCGCGGGCCCGGCCGCCCTGTGCTGCCATGGGACCACACCCGCACAGGACAGGAGCAGCGATGGAGCACCACATGCGCGCCGAGTACGCCGAGGGCGACACGCCCGGCGACCCCGAGGCACCCGTGCGCAAGTGGCACATGGTGCGCGGGGCGGAGGAGCCGCGCACGCTGTGCGGCCTCCTGCTCGACCCCGCCGCGGCGACGCAGTCCGCCGACGCCTGGGGCACCCCGTCCGCGCGCCCCTTCTGCAAGACGTGCGGCGCACTGTACCTGCGCGAGGTGCCCTGAGCCCGCGCGCCGGGGAATGAACGGGGGACCGGGCGCGTTCGGGCGTGCGAAGGGGTCCCCCGTGCCACGGGGCGGCCCGTTCTCTTACCCGTACGCATGACACGAAGAGAGCAGAAGCCGATGGCGACACCTCTGGCGGCCCCGACCCCCCTGCGCGTGGAGATCTGGACGGACATCGCCTGTCCCTGGTGCTACGTCGGAAAGGCCCGTTTCGAGCGCGCGCTCGACGGCTTCGCGCACCGCGCGCGGGTCGAGGTCGTGCACCGCTCCTTCGAGCTGGACCCCTCCTTCCCGAAGGGCGAGACCGTGCGGGTCCTGTCCATGCTCGCCAAGAAGTACGGCATGAGCGAGGAGCAGGCCAGGCAGGGGGAGGCGCGGCTCAAGGAGAACGCGGACGGCGAGGGCCTCGGCTACGTGACCGAGGGCCGCGACTCCGGCAACACCTTCGACATGCACCGCCTGCTCCACCTCGCCAAGGACAGGGGCCGCCAGGACGCGCTGATCGACGGCCTCTACCGGGGCAACTTCGCCGAGGAGGAGAGCCTCTTCGGCGACGCCGAGCGCCTTGTCGCGATCGCCGTCGCCGCCGGGCTCGACGAGGCCGAGACGCGTGCCGTCCTCGCGGACCCGGAGAAGTACGCGGCCGACGTGCGCGCCGACGAGCGCGAGGCCGCCGAGCTGGGCGCCAACGGCGTGCCCTTCTTCGTCCTCGACCGCCGCTACGGCGTCTCGGGCGCCCAGCCCGTCGAGGTCTTCGCGCAGGCGCTCCAGCAGGCGTGGGACGCGCAGCCCCGACTGACCCCCGTGACCGCGGTGGCGGGTGCCGACGAGGCCGGGGTGTGCGGCCCCGACGGCTGCGCGGTCCCGCCGCGCGACGGTTCCTGACCTCCCGGGGGCCCGGGTCGCGCCATGGACGCGGGCCCCCCGGCCCCGCACCATGGGGCCATGGAGAATCTCGCACCGGAGGAGTACCGCCCCCGCCGCATCCACCTGAACACCGCGAGCCACGGACTCCTCTCCCGCTCCGCGGCCGACGCGATCCGGGCCGCCGTCGAGCGCCGCGAGTACGGGGACGGGGCCGACGTCTTCCCCGCCGTGGCCGCCGCGCGCGCCGCCTTCGCGCGCCTCGCGGGCGTCCCCGTGGGCCGCGTCGCCGCCGGGAACTCCGTCGCCACCTACGCGGGACTCGTCGCCGCCTCCGTGCCCGAGGGCGCCGAAGTCCTCACCGCCGAGGGTGATTTCGCCTCCGTCGTGAACCCCTTCCACGTCCGCGGGGGCATCGAGGTCCGCACCGTCCCGCTCGACCGCCTCGCCGAGGAGGTGCGCCCCGGCACGGCGCTCGTCGCGGTCTCCTCGGTGCAGTCCGCGGACGGCAGGATCGCCGACCTGCCCGCGATCCGCGCCGCCGCGCGCGCCCACGGCGCCCGTACCTTCGTCGACGTCTCGCAGGCCGCGGGCTGGCTGCCGCTCGACGCGGCCGAGGACGACTTCACGGCGGCGGTCGGCTTCAAGTGGCTCGGCGCCGCGCACGGCGTCGGCTTCCTCGTCGTCCCCGAGGACCTCGGCGGGCTGCGCCCGCTGCTCGGCGGCTGGCTGAGCGCGGCGGACCCGTGGACGAGCACGTACGGCCCGGTCCGCGAACCGGCCCCCGACGCCCGCCGCTTCGACACCGCGCAGCCCCTCTTCTCCTACGAGGGCGCGGCCGAGGCGATGGGGATCGTCGAGCGCCTCGGCGTCGCGACCGTCCACGCGCACGACCTCGCGCTCGCCGGGCGCTTCACCACCGGGCTGCGCGCCCTCGGCCACGAACCGCTGCCCGCGCCCGGCTCGGCGATCGTCTCCGTCCCGGGCCTCGGCGGGCGGCAGGCGGATCTCGCGCGGGCCGGTATCGAGGTCTCGGACCGCGCGGGCAACCTGCGCGCGTCCTTCCACCTCCACAACTCGGCGGCGGACGTCGACGCGCTCCTCGCGGCGCTGGGCTGAGGGGCGGGGCGGGGCCGGGCGCACGGAAGCGGGGCCGCGCACCCCGTGGTGCGCGGCCCCGCCCTCGTACGGGCCCCCCGGGACGCGTACGGACGACTTCCCGGCCCTCAGCGGACCGGCGTGAAGTCCCTGGCCCCGATGAACTCGGGCCGCCGGATCGGCGCCGCGAAGGGCTCGACCGCCGCGTTCTCGACGCTGTTGAAGACGAGGAACACGTTGCTGCGCGGGAACGGCGTGATGTTGTCGCCCGAGCCGTGCATCGCGTTGCAGTCGAACCAGGTCGCCGAGCCCGCCTTGCCGGTGAAGAGCTTGATGCCCCACTTCCCGGCCATCTCGGTGAGCGCCTCGTCCGAGGGCGTGCCCGCGTCCTGCATCTGGAGCGACTTCTTGTAGTTGTCCTTCGGCGTCTCGCCCGCGCAGCCCAGGAAGGTCTTGTGCGAGCCGGGCATGATCATGAGCCCGCCGTTGGTGTCGTAGTTCTCGGTGAGCGCGATCGAGACGGAGACGGCGCGCATGTTCGGCATGCCGTCCTCGGCGTGCCACGTCTCGAAGTCCGAGTGCCAGTAGAAGCCGGAGGCGCCGAAGCCGGGCTTGACGTTGATCCGCGACTGGTGGACGTAGACGTCCGAGCCGAGGATCTGCCGGGCGCGGTTCAGCAGCCGCTCGTCGCGCACGAGCCGCGCGAAGACCTCGCTGATCTTGTGGATCTCGAAGACGGAGCGGATCTCCTGCGACTGCGGCTCCACGATGGAGCGCTCGTCGGCGCGGATCGCGGGATCGGCGACGAGCCGGTCCAGCTCGGCGCGGTAGACGGAGACCTCGTCCGGGGTGAGCAGCTCGGGGATCGCGTGGAAGCCGTTCTCCTCGAAGGAGGCGAGTTCACCGGCGCTGATGGGCCCCTGGGTGCCGGGCGCGGACCACACGACCGGGTCCTGGCGCGGCGTGGAGACCTCGGTCTTGCCGCGGGTCGGGTAGAGGTCCGTGATCTTCTCGTGGGTGACGGTCATCTCGCTCAGTCCTCCTCGGTCAGCAGCGGGTAGACACCGTTCTCGTCGTGCTCCTCGCGCCCGGTGACGGGCGGGTTGAAGACGCAGACGCAGCGGAAGTCGGTCTTGGGCCGCATCGTGTGCAGGTCGTGGTTGTTGAGCAGGTACATCGTGCCGGGGGTGATCCAGTGCTTCTCCCCCGTGGCCTCGTCGGTCAGCTCCGCCTCGCCCTCGACACAGAGCACCGCCTCGATGTGATTGGCGTAGTGCATCGTCGTCTCGGTGCCGGCGTACATGATCGTTTCGTGCAGCGAGAAGCCGACCTTCTCCTTGGCGAGCACGATGCGCTTGCTCTCCCAGGTGCCCGACTCGGCGACGATGTGCCGGTCGGTGCCCTCGATGTCCTTGAACGAGCGAATGAGCACGGTGTCCCTGTGCCTCTCTTCCGTGGTGCGGTTGTTTCTCTACGGGTACGGGGCGGGCCGCGTCGCGTCGGACGGCCCGGCCCCGTACCGGATTTCGGCCGGTCCGCGGACGCGTGCGGTCTGCTGGACCGGGGTGGTCCCGCGGACCGGTGGTGGTCCCGCGGGCCTAGGCGGTCTCGCGGACCGAGCGGGCGAGGATGCGCAGCCCCTCGTCCAGCTCCTCGGGGGTCGTGGTGAGCGCGGGCAGCAGCTTGACGACCTCGCTGCGCGGGCCCGAGGTCTCCAGGAGCAGCCCGTGCTCGAAGGCGCGGCGGCACACCTTCGTCGCCTGCTCCGCGTCCTCGAACTCCATGCCCCACACGAGGCCGCGGCCCCGGTAGGAGGCGCCGAGCTGGGCGTGTTCGAGGCAGATCGCGCGCAGCGCCGCCTCGACCTGCTCGCCGCGGGCGAGGGTCTGCTTCTCCATCTGGCCGTCCGCCCAGTACGCCTCCAGGGCTGCCGCCGCCGTGACGAAGGCCGGGTTGTTGCCGCGGAAGGTGCCGTTGTGCTCGCCCGGCTCCCACACGTCCAGCTCGGGGCGGAAGAGGCACAGCGACATCGGCATCCCGTAGCCGCCGATGGACTTCGACAGCGTGACGATGTCCGGCGTGATGCCCGACTCCTCGAAGGAGAAGAAGGCACCGGTCCGGCCGCAGCCCATCTGGATGTCGTCGACGATGAGCAGCATGTCCTGCCGCTTGCACAGCTCGGAGAGCGCGCGCAGCCACTCGGGCCGCGCGACGTTGATGCCGCCCTCGCCCTGCACGGTCTCGACGATGACGGCCGCGGGCTTGTTGAGCCCGGAGCCCTGGTCGTCGAGCAGCCGCTCGAACCAGAGGAAGTCGGGGGTCTGCCCGTCGAGGTAGTTGTCGAAGGGCATCGGCGTGCCGTGCACGAGGGGGATGCCGGCGCCCGCGCGCTTGAAGGCGTTGCCCGTGACGGCGAGGGAGCCGAGCGACATGCCGTGGAAGGCGTTGGTGAAGGAGACGATCGACTCGCGGCCCTTGACCTTGCGGGCCAGCTTGAGCGCCGCCTCGACCGCGTTGGTCCCTGTCGGGCCGGGGAACATGACCTTGTAGGGCAGGTCGCGGGGGCGCAGGATCACGTTCTGGAAGGTTTCGAGGAACGCGCGCTTGGCCGTGGTGCCCATGTCGAGGCCGTGCGTGATGCCGTCGCGCTCGATGTAGTCGATCAGCGCGCGTTTCAGGACCGGGTTGTTGTGGCCGTAGTTGAGGGCGCCGGCCCCGGAGAAGAAGTCCAGGTACGCGTGGCCGTCCTCGTCGTAGAGGCGGCTGCCCTGCGCGCGGTCGAACACGGCGGGCCAGCTTCGGCAGTAACTGCGCACCTCCGACTCAAGGGTCTCGAAGACGCTCAGGGCGGGCGGGGCGATGGTCACAGCTGTCTCCTGGGAGGAAGAGGGTGGAGCGGAGCAGGGAGTGTGGACTGCGGTACGGGTACGGATGCGGGGCCGTGGTGCCGGTCGGCGGTACGGGCCCGGGGGTGCCGTCCGGTGTACGGGCCGCCCCCGGGTGGGGGACGGCCCGACCGCTCGGCTCAGGCCGCCTCGGCGCGGGCCGCCGCGAGGGCGAGCGGGCCGATGCGGTACAGCACTTCGGGCTCGTGTCCGGCCTCGTCGTCCGCCGGGAACAGCTCCGCGTCGAAGAGCACCTCGCGCTCCAGGTCCGCGCCGTGGCGCGCGGCGAAGGAGGTGAACAGGCGCTCGGAGGGCACGTTGCCGGGCGTGATGGTGGTCTCCAGGCCGTGCAGCTCCGTGCTCGCGGCGACGCGCGCGGCGAGCCCGTCGAGCAGCGCGGCGGCCAGGCCCCTGCCCTGCTGCGAGGCGGCCACGGCGACCTGCCAGACGACGAGGACGCCGGGGCGTTCGGGCCGGATGTAGCCGGTGACGAAACCGACCGGGTCCCCGGCGGCGTCGCGTGCCACCACGGAGGTCGCGGCGAAGTCGCGACACCACAGCAGGTAGCTGTACGAGGAGTTCAGGTCGAGCTTTCCCGAGTCGCGGGCGAGGCGCCACAGCGCGGCGCCGTCCTGCACGCGTGGGCCGTCAAGGCGTAGTCCCTCCGGCATTTCCCGGAATGCGGCACGGGGTGCGGTGAGGTCTGCTTGTGCGGCGGTCATGGGATTTGAACTTACCCAGCAGGCGCAGAAAATGCATCGGGTGCCAGGGTTGGGTGAAAGGGTGTTCTGTGTTATCGCGCGTGCGGGTGCTCGGGCGCGAAATCCCTTGCGAAATGCCTGGTATGCGGCGGGCATAGGGGATGAATGGTGCCTCTTTGTGGACTCGGTCACAAAGAAGTAACACCCGTGGAACCTGTCCGAATTATGGAAAATGTGCGGGGGTCAAAACTTCTTGTTTAGCCCCCGGGAAAGCGGGCAGAAGAATGTGGGAAGCTGCGCGAAAGAATGCACCGGGAATTAATCCGGAGTTTATACCGTGCCGAATGTGTGTGGGGCATTTCCGCGATGCCGGGGGACGAATGCCGGAAGTGGCACCGGGTGCCGGGAGCGCCACGGGTGCCGGAGCCCCGGCCGACCGCCCGGCACCGTCGCGCACCTGTCCCGGCACCCCGGCTTCCCGGCAGCACATCCGCCCCCGGCACCCCGCGTGCCTCACGCCTGTCCGGCCGCCCAGGTCTCCGCCACCGCGCGGTCGGCCGCGCGCGTGTCGGCCCGCTCGCCCGTCGCCTCGCTCCACGCGGCGGCGAGCGCGCGCAGGCTGTCCCGTACGACGTTCTCCGCCGCCAGCGGACCGTAGTGGTTGACGCGGACCATCTCGGCCGCGAGCGCGCCGCCGCCCGCCGCGAGCGGCAGCGAGGGGTGCGCGGCGAGCGCCTTCGCGACGAGCGTGGCCGCGTCCGGGCCCGTCCCCGTCACCGGCACCCGGACCGTCGTCGCGACCGGCGCGGCGTCGCGCGCCTCGGTCACGTACGGGGTCAGCGGCGTCCCGAGCGCGGCGAGCCCGGCCCGTACCGCCGCCGCGGCGCGCGCGTGCCGCCCGCGCACGAGGTCGGGGCCCTCCGCCGCGAAGCGCTCCAGGCACGCTTCGAGCGCGAGCATCTCCAGCTGGGCCGGGGCGTGCGGGAGCGCCTTGCGGCCCGCGTCGATCCACCGGTGCTTCCAGTCGAGCAGGGAGAGGTACGAGCCGCGCGGGCCCGCCGGGTTCGCCTCCAGGCGCTCCCAGGCGCGCGGGCTCAGTGCCGCCACCGAGACCCCGGCGGGCCCGCCGAGCGCCTTCTGCGCCCCGATCACGCACAGGTCCACGCCCCACTCGGCGGGCAGCAGCGGCTCCGCGCCCACCGAGGCGACGGCGTCGAGCATGAGCAGCGCGCCGTGCTCCCGCACCACCTCGCCGATCCCGGCCACCGGGTTCGTGTTGCCCGTCGCGGCCTCCGCGTGCACGAGCGAGACGAAGTCCGTCTCCGGGTGCGCCGCGAGCGCCTCGCGCACCTGCGCCGCGCTCACCGCCGTGTCGAAGGGCACCGCGAGGTCGTGCACGGTGGCGCCGCAGTCGCGCAGCCAGTTGCCGAAGGTCTGCCCGTACGGGCCCGTCACGATGTTCAGCGCCACCGTCCCCGGACCGGCGACGCCCCGGATGCACCCTTCGAGCGGCAGCAGCGCCTCGCCCTGCGTCACGACGAGTTCGTGCCCCCCGCTCCCGGGCGCGTCGAGCCCGAGCAGGGCGGCGACCTTGCGTTCGATCGTGGCGAAGTGGTGGGCGGTCAGGGGAGTGAGGTCAAGCAGGGGGTGTGTCACGAGGTGGCTCTTTCTGCGTGTGCGCGTGCGGCTTGCGCGTGTGTCGTGCGGCGGTACGGGGACGGATGGCCGTGCGGGCCGGTTGTGAGCGTACTCAGGGGGGTGCGGGGGAGAGAGCGGGGCGGGCCGCCTTCTAGGGTGCCGGTCATGAGTGACGTGAGTGGGGCGACGCCGCCGGTGCTGCGGGTGAAGGGGGCCGTACTCGTCGGGCCCGAGGACGTGCGGGACGAGGTGTGGGTGGTCGGCGGGCGGGTCGCCCTCACCGCGCCGGCCGGGGCGCGGGACGTGCGGACCGTCGAGGGCTGGGCGCTGCCCGGACTCGTCGACGCGCACTGCCACGTCGGGCTCGACGCGCACGGGGCCGTGCCCGCCGAGGAGGCCGAGAAGCAGGCGCTCACCGAGCGGGACGCGGGCGCGCTGCTGCTCCGCGACGCGGGCTCGCCCTCCGACACGCACTGGACGGACGCGCGCGAGGACCTGCCCCGCATCATCCGCGCCGGGCGCCACATCGCCCGCACCCGCCGCTACATCCGGAACTTCGCGCACGAGATCGAGCCCGAGGACCTCGTCGCCTACGTGGCGCGCGAGGCGCGGCGCGGCGACGGCTGGGTCAAGCTCGTCGGCGACTGGATCGACCGCGAGGAGGGCGACCTGACGGCGTGCTGGCCGCGCGGCGCCGTCGAGGCGGCGATCGCCGAGGCGCACCGGCTCGGCGCGCGCGTCACCGCGCACTGCTTCGCCGAGGACTCGCTCGCCGACCTCGTCGAAGCGGGCATCGACTGCGTAGAGCACGCGACGGGGCTCACCGAGGAGACGATCCCGCTCTTCGCCGAGCGCGGCGTCGCGATCGTCCCGACCCTGGTCAATATCGCGACGTTCCCGCGCCTCGCGGACGGCGGCGAGGCCAAGTTCCCCCGCTGGTCGGCCCACATGCGCCGCCTGCACGCCCGGCGCTACGAGACGGTGCGCGCCGCCTTCGACGCGGGCGTCCCCGTCTTCACGGGCACCGACGCGGGCGGCAGCCTCCCGCACGGCCTCATCGGCGCCGAGGTGGCCGAACTCGTCCGCGCGGGCCTCCCGCCGCTCGCGGCCCTCTCCGCCGCCGTCTGGGACGCCCGCGCCTGGCTGGGCAGGCCGGGCCTGGAGGAGGGCGCCCCGGCGGACCTCGTGGTGTACGAGAGCGACCCGCGCGCCGACGTGCGGGTTCTGACGGCGCCTCGGCGCGTCGTGATGTCGGGGCGGGTGGTGGCGTAGGGGGCGGCACGCGCGTCCCCCGGGGGCGTGTACAGAGCCGTCGAGGGCGTGTGAGGAGCCGTCAGGGGCGCGCGAGAGGTCGTCGAGCGCCCCTCCTCGCGGGGGACGTACCGCTGTGACGTGGGCGAACGCGTGCGCAGCGAAGCGATTCCTTTTTCGAACACCATGCCGGAAACCACCCTTTAGGGTGAACGTGCTGCGGTCTGTCGTTCTTTCACCCCCGTTCCGCGAGGATTCCCGCATCGAGGCCGCCGGCCCCCGTGTCCCCGGGACGCGCCGGCGGCTCCATGTCTCTTGTGGGGGTAACACCGCTGTGAACAGCACCACCTTCGGCCTGCCCGTGCGCCGACTCGCCGCCGCCACCACGGCCGCGCTCCTCGTCGGCGCGCCCGCCGTGCTCACCGCCGCGGGCACCGCGCACGCCACCGAGGGCCACGGGGGGAAGTCCGGCGCCGTCGTCCTGCGCACCGGACTCGACGTCTCCCTCCTGCGGAAGACCGTCGACCTGCCGCTCAACGTCTCGCTCAACGAGGTGAGCGCCCCAGGCGACGCCGACAAGACCGCGCTCACCGCCACACTCGACGGCGTCGACAAGGGCCGCCCCTTCCGCGTCCTCGACGCCCGCGTCGCCCAGGCGAAGGCCACCGCCGACGGCCACAAGGCGGAGGGCGCGACCGAACTCGTCGGCGCCCGCGTCCACGTCCCCGGACTCCCGTTCCTCTCGCTCGTCGAGGTCGAGAAGGTCACGTCGAAGGCCGTGTGCGAGGCGGGGCGGCACCCCGTCGCCGAGGCGAACGTCCTCGGGCACGTCAAGGTCCTCGGCAAGACCGTGAGCCTGTCCGCCGGAGGCACCACGCACGTCGAGGTCCCCGGCGTGGGCGAGGTCACCCTCGACCTCTCCCAGCGCACCACCACCGCCACCACGGCCGCCGCCGCCGCGCTGGAGCTGAAGGTCTCCGTCGACCCGCTCAAACTCGGCGTCGCCCAGGTCGAGGGCACCGTCACACTCGCCGGAGCCACCTGCGAGACTCCGAGGACGGACGGCGCCGGCCCCGGCACCCCGGCCTCCGAGCCGCCCGCCTCGGCCCCTGCCGACGACGACTCCGACGGCGCCGCGAGCCCGTCCCCGGCCGCGCCGGGCGGCGGCAAGGACGACGAGGGCGCGAAGAGCAACGGCGCCAAGGGCGCCGAGGTGACCACCGCCGCCGCGGGCTCCGACGACGGCGAGAACCTCGCCGAGACCGGCGGCAGCTCGACCACCCCCTACCTCGCGGGCGGCGCCGCCGTCCTCCTCGTGGGCGGCGCGGGCGCCGTCTGGTTCGCGCGCACCCGCCGCGCCGCGCGCGGCAACTGACACCACGCGGGGGCGGGGCGGGCCGACCCACCGGCCCGCCCCGCCCCCGCGACACCTCAGCCCCCTGCCCCCGGCATTTCGGCCCCCACCACGCCCCGCACCGCCGCCAGGAACCGCTCGCTCGTCCCCCGGTCCCGCACCGCCACCCGCAGCCACTCGTCCCCGAGCCCCGGGAACGTGTCCCCGCGCCGCACCGCCCACCCCGCGCCGCGCAGCCGCTCCCGCACCCCGGCCGCGCCCGGCAGCCGCACCAATAGGAACGACGCCGACGCCGGACCCACGACCCGCGCCTCCGGCAGCTCCGCGAGCCCCGCCGCGAGGAAGTCCCTGTCGCCCGCGAGGTCCCGCGCCGCCGCCTCCGCCTCCGCGAGCGCCCCGGGCGCCGAGCACGCCTCGGCCGCCACGAGCGCGGGCGTCGAGACCGGCCACAGCGGCTGCGCCCGCGCGAGCCGCGCGAGCGTCGCGGGCGCGCCGAGCACGTAGCCGATCCGCAGCCCCGCGAGCCCCCACGTCTTCGTGAGGCTCCGCAGGACGAGGAGCCCGGGGACGTCCGTGCGCGAGGCGAGCGACTCGCGCTCGCCCGGCACCGTGTCGACGAACGCCTCGTCCACGACGAGCGTCCGCCCGGGACGCGCGAGCGAGGCGATCACGTCCGCCGGGTGCAGCACCGACGTCGGGTTCGTCGGGTTCCCGAGCACCACGAGATCCGCCCCGGCGGGCACGAGCGCCGGATCGAGCCGGAAGCCGTCCTCCTCGCGCAGGAGCACCCGCTCCACCGCGTGCCCCGCCGCCCGCAGCGCCGCCTCCGGCTCCGTGAACTGCGGGTGCACGACGACGGGCCGCCGCACCGGCAGCGTCCGCGCCAGCAGCACGAACGCCTCCGCGGCGCCCGCCGTGAGCAGCACCCGCTCCGG
Source organism: Streptomyces sp. Tu6071 (assembly GCF_000213055.1). Taxonomy (NCBI): domain Bacteria; kingdom Bacillati; phylum Actinomycetota; class Actinomycetes; order Kitasatosporales; family Streptomycetaceae; genus Streptomyces; species Streptomyces sp. Tu6071. The sequence continues at coordinate 6,315,379 of NZ_CM001165.1, forward strand.
CGCCAGCCCGTGCCGCGCCGCGACCGCCGCGCGCGCCGCCCGGTCGTCCGGGTACGCGGCGAGCGAGCCGAGCGCGTCCGCGAGCCGCTCCCGCAGCCACGCGGGCGGCGTCCCGGCGCGCACGTTCACCGCGAGATCGGTGAGCCCGGCCCCGCGCACCTCCGCGTCCCCGTGGTGGCGCAGCTCGTACGACGGCATGACACGTCCCTCCCGTGGGTCCTCCGCCACGGCGCACGTCGCCCGCGCGGACTTCTGTTTCGCCACGAGCAGCCGCCCGCGACCCCCCGCCTCCGCGAGCGCCGCCGCCTCCGCGACCGACCCGGTGCCGAGCGCGGCGCGCGGCGCGCGCGACGGACGGGGTACGGAGACCGCCGCCAGCTCGTGCGGCGCGTACGCCCGTACCGGCACGCCGAGCCGCGCCGCGAGCGCCACGACGGCGGGCGCCTCCGCGCGTCGGTCGACGGTCGCCACGGCACGTACGCGCGCGAGCGGCAGCCCGGCCGCGCCGAGCGCGCCCCGTACCAGCGCCTCGATCTCGGCGGCCGTCGCGCCCGTCGCCGCGCCGACACCGACCACGAGGGACGAGGTGCGGCGGGGCGCGCCGTCCGCTAGCAAGGAGGCATGGTCGTGCTCGTGGCCCTCGGCTCCTTCGTGATGACGCTGGTCGGCGGCTGGGCCGCGCACCACGTCACCGACCGGCGCCACCTCGTCCTGGGCTTCGCGGGCGGGCTCATGCTCGGCGTCGTCGGGCTGGACCTGCTGCCCGAGGCCGTCGAGGGGGCGGGGCGCAAGGTGTGGGGCGTGCCCGCCGCGCTGCTCCTCTTCGTCGCGGGCTTCCTCACCGCGCACGTCGTCGAACGCCTCCTCGCGCTGCGCCGCGCCGCCCACGGGGCGAAGAACCCCGAGCAGGTCCCGCAGGTCGGCATCGGCGCCGCCGCCGCGATGGTCGGGCACAGCGTCGCCGACGGCATCGCGATCGGCGCCTCGTTCCAGGTCGGCGAGGCGATCGGCTTCACCGTCGCGCTCGCCGTCATCAGCCACGACTTCGCGGACGGCTTCAACACGTACACGCTCACGCGCGCCACGGGCAACGCCCGCCGCAAGGCGTTCGCGATGCTCGGCGCCGACGCCGTCGCCCCTGTCGCGGGCGCCGCGTCGACGCTCCTGTTCACCATTCCGGGCGAAGCGCTCGCCTGCTACCTCGGCTTCTTCGGCGGCGTCCTCCTCTACATCGCCGCCGCCGAGATCCTGCCCGAGGCCAGCCACAGCCACCCGGCCCGCTCCACCCTCCTGTGCACGGTCGCGGGCGTGGCCCTGATGTGGCTCGTGATCGGCTTCGCGGGGGAGTAGCGGGGCCCCGCTCACCCCGTCACCCGTCCCGCCCCCGCCGCCCGCGCCACGAACCGTGCCGCCGCCTCGGGGAGGCCCGCCGGGTGGGTGTGCAGGTAGCTGGCGTGGATCTCGGCCCGGACGAAGCCCTCCAGGCGGGCGCGCGGCTGCCGCAGCCCCCACGCCGGGGCCGGGCCCGCGCCCGGCTCGATCACCGTGCGGTGGAACTCGTGCCCCCGCGTCCGCGTCCCCGCGGCGGCCACCGCGCTGTCGCCGACCGCGACCGCCTCGCGGTATCCGAGCGTCAGGCGCTCCGTCATGCGCGCGTCCGCGTCGAGCACGCCGCACATCGGCGCCCCGTCGAGCGAGCGCGCCAGGTAGAGCAGCCCCGCGCACTCCGCCCACACCGGCCCGCCCGCCCGCGCGAGGCCCGCGACGGCCGCGCGCAGCGGCGCGTTGGCGGCCAGCTCGGGCGCGTACACCTCGGGAAAGCCCCCGCCGACGACGAAGGCGCGCGTCCCCTCGGGCAGTTCCTCGGCGCGCAGCGGGTCCACGCTCACGACCTCCGCGCCCGCCGCCGTCAGCGCCTCGGTCTGCTCCGCGTACGAGAACGTGAACGCGGGCCCGCCCGCGACCGCCACGACGGGCCGCCCGCCGTCCGGCACCGGGGCGAGCGGCGGCTGCCAGGGCACCGCGCTCCGCGTCGCCGCGGAGTGCGCGAGGCGGAGCAGCGCGGGCAGGTCGCAGCCCTCCCGTACGTGCGCGGCGAGCGCGGCGACCGCGTCGACCGCCTCCGCGCGCCGCTCGGCCGCCGGGACGAGTCCGAGGTGCCGCGAGGGCGTGAACAGCTCCTTCGTCCGGCGCAGTACTCCGAGCACGGGCACCCCCGCCTCGTCGAGCGCGGCCCGCAGCAACTCCTCGTGCCGGTCGGAGCCGACCTTGTTGAGGATCACCCCGCCGATCCGCACCTCCGGGTCGAAGGAGGCGAAGCCGTGCACGAGGGCCGCGACCGAGCGCGACTGCGCCGAGGCGTCCACGACGAGCACGACGGGCGCCCCGAGCACCTTCGCGACCTGCGCGGTCGACGCCAGCTCGCCCTGCCCCGCGGCGCCGTCGTACAGCCCCATGACGCCTTCGACGACGGCGAGGTCGGCGTCGCGCGCGCCGTGCGCGAAGAGCGGCACGAGCGCGTCGGTGCCGCACAGGTAGGCGTCGAGGTTGCGGCCGGGCCGCCCCGTCGCGAGCGCGTGGTACCCCGGGTCGATGTAGTCCGGCCCGACCTTGTGCGGCGACACGGAGAGCCCGGCGGCGCGGAAGGCGGCCATGAGCCCGGTCGCGACGGTCGTCTTGCCACTGTTCGAGGAGGGCGCGGCGACGACGAGCCGGGGCGGCAGGGGCAGGGGCAGGGGCGCGGGGCTGGGTTGTGCGGTCATCGTGTGCTGCTTTCAGGGCCCGGGAGCTGCGGCCCGGGAGGGCGGATCGGTGGTACGGGACGGGGCGGCGCGGCCTCGCGGCCACCGGGGAGCGCGGGGCGGCGGGGCCGGGCGACCGGCCCCGCGTCACGCCTCGCGGCCCCCGCCCCGCCCCTGCGGGAGCGTCACCACTCGATGCCCCGCTGCCCCTTCTGCCCCGCGTCCATCGGGTGCTTGACCTTCGTCATCTCGGTCACGAGGTCCGCCGCGTCGATCAGCTCACGCGGCGCGTTGCGCCCCGTGACGACGACGTGCTGGTTGCCGGGGCGGGTACGCAGGGTCTCGACGACCTCGGCGGTGTCGATCCAGCCCCAGTGCAGCGGGTAGGCGAACTCGTCGAGGACGTACAGCTTGTACGTCTCGGCGGCCAGGTCCCGCTTGACCTGTTCCCAGCCCTCGCGGGCCTTGTCCTCGTTGGAGTCCTGGCCGTCGCGCTGGACCCAGGACCAGCCCTCGCCCATCTTGTGCCAGGCGACCGTGCCGCCCTCGCCCGAGGTCCCGAGCACGCGCAGCGCGTTCTCCTCGCCGACCTTCCACTTCGCCGACTTGACGAACTGGAACACCCCGATCGGCCACCCCTGGTTCCAGGCCCGCAGCGCGAGCCCGAAGGCGGCCGTCGACTTGCCCTTGCCCGGTCCCGTGTGGACCGCGAGGAGCGGCCTGTTGCGCCGCTGGCGTGTCGTCATCCCGTCGTCCGGCACGACGGCCGGCTGTCCCTGCGGCATTACGCCGCCCTCCCTGTTGTCGAGCCCTGTCCGCCCCGTACGTCCTTCACGAGCCCCGCGAGCGCGTCCGCGCGCAGCTCGTCCAGCGTCACCGCGCTCCCCCCGAGCCGCCCCGCGAGATCGGCAGCGAGCCCGAGCCGCACGGGCCCCGTCTCGCAGTCCACGACGACCGAGGCCGTCCCGTCCGCCGCGAGCAGCCCGGCCGCGCGCCGCGCGAGCGGCAGCGGCTCGGGACCGCCCGTCGCCCGCCCGTCCGTCACGACGACGAGCAGCGCGCGCCGCGCCGGATCGCGCAGCCGCTCGATCCGCAGCACGTCGCGCGCCTTCAGCAGGCCCGCCGCGAGCGGCGTCCGGCCCCCGGTCGGCAGGGATTCGAGCCGGGCCGCCGCCGTGTCCACCGACGACGTGGGCGGCAGCGCGAGACCCGCCTCGCGCCCCCGGAACGTCACGAGCCCCACCTTGTCGCGCCGCTGATAGGCGTCGAGGAGCAGCGAGAGCACCGCGCCCTTGACCACGCCCATCCGCTGCCGCGCCGCCATCGACCCGGAGGCGTCCACGACGAAGAGCACGAGATTGCCCTCGCGCCCCTCCCTGCTCGCGAGCCGCAAATCGTCCTTGCGCACCAGGAGCCCGGCGCCGGTGCGCCCGCGCGCCTTCTGGTACGGGGCGGCGGCGCGGACCGTCGCGGCGAGGTGCAGCGAGCCGAGCGCGCCCCCGCGCGGGCGGTACGAGCCCGTCGTCCTGCCGTGCGCGGTCCGCGCCCGCGACCGCCGCCCGGCGGCGCCCTCACCGAGCCCGGGAACGGTCAGCTTCTTCGTGCGGAAGGGGGCGGAGGCGGAGGCGGCGGGCTGCTCAGCGGCGCCCGCGCGGCCTTTTCCCTCGGCGTCCGAGGGGGCGGAGGCGTCCGAGGGGGCCGGGGCGTCGGCGTCCGGGGCGTCCGCGGGGCCGGTGGGCGCGTCGCCGGGCGCGTCCGAGGAACCGCCGTCCTCACCCCGGTCGGTGCGGTCCTCCGGATCCCCGCCCTGCGGCGGGACATCGCCCCCGCCGCCGGGCCCGTCCGGGCCGTCCCCGTCGCCGGGGCCCTCCGGCTCCTCCTCGGGCCCGGCGTTCTCGTCGAGCACCTCGTCGAGCTTGTCCTCGTCGAGCCCGGGGGCGTCGAAGGGGTTGCGGCGCCCCCGGTGCGGCAGGGCGAGGAGCGCGGCCTGCCGCACGTCCTCGGCGAGCACGCTCTCGCGCCCGGCCCAGGCGGCGAGGGCCGTCGCGGTACGGGCCATGACGAGGTCGGCGCGCATCCCGTCCACCTCGAAGGCGGCGCACGTCGCGGCGATCTGCCGCAGCGCGGTGTCCCCGAGGACGACGCGGGGCAGCAGCGCGCGGGCCTCGGCGATCCGGCTGCGCAGCGCCGCCTCGTCCCCGGCGAAGCGCGCGGCGAAGGCGGCGGGGTCGTCCTCGTACGCCATCCGGCGCCGTACGACCTCGACGCGCTCGTCGGTCTCGCGCGAGGCGGCGACCTCGACGGTGAGCCCGAAGCGGTCGAGGAGCTGCGGGCGCAGCTCGCCCTCCTCGGGGTTCATCGTCCCGACGAGCAGGAACCGCGCGGCGTGCCGCACGGAGACGCCCTCGCGCTCCACGGAGGAGACACCCATGGCGGCGGCGTCGAGCAGGAGGTCCACGAGGTGGTCGCCGAGAAGGTTGACCTCGTCGACGTAGAGGATGCCGCGGTGCGCGGCGGCGAGCAGTCCCGGCTCGAACGCCTTGACGCCCTCGGCGAGCGCCCGCTCGATGTCGAGCGCGCCAACGAGCCGGTCCTCGGAGGCCCCCACGGGCAGCTCGACCATCCGCGCGGGGCGCCGCGACTCCGCCTGGGCGGGAGCGTGCGGCCCGTCGGGGCAGCGCGGATCGGGAGCGGCCGGATCGCACGAGAACCGGCACCCCGCCACGACGTCGGCCTCGGGCAGCAGCGCGGTGAGCGCCCGCACGGCGGTGGACTTGGCCGTCCCCTTCTCGCCGCGCACGAGCACCCCGCCGACGCGGGCGGAGACGGCGTTGAGGAGGAGGGCGAGCCGGAGATCGTCCTGCCCGACGAGGGCGGTGAAGGGGTAGGGATGGTCGGCGGTGGTCATGCGGGGGTCTTCCTTTCGTGAGGATTGCGGCACGGCCCGGGCACGCGTGATCGCGCCCTTCGGGCAGGTGGGGAGCGGGCCCCGCGGGGTCACCCCGGTGCTCCCGGCGGCACGAAGGGCAGTCCCGGCGGAGCCCCCCGCTCGATCAGTCGCAGCAGCGCACGCGTGTCGGCGTGCTCCTCGATCAGATCCGCGAGCGCCTCCAGCTGCTCCTCCCGCAGGGCCCCGAACTCCGTGTCCGGCGCCGGTACGAACCTCCGCCCCGCCTGCGCGGCGACCCTCCGCAGGAAGGCCCGCCGGAAGCCGTCGCTCTCCAGCGACCCGTGCCAGTGCGTCCCCCACACCGATCCGACCCGGCACCCGTCGAGGAACGGCTCGTCGCCGCCCCTCACCTCCGCGACCCCGTGGTGGATCTCGTAGCCGTCCACGGCCTCCCCGAGCGCGGTCCCCGAGGGCCGGGCGAGCGTCTTCCCGCGCGCGAACCGCACCCGTACCGGCAGCAGCCCGAGCCCCGCCACGGTCCCGGCCCGCGACTCGACCTCGTCCTCGATCAGCTCGCCGAGCAACTGGAAGCCGCCGCAGATCCCGAGCACGGGCCGCCCCTCGGCCGCCCGCCGGGCGAGCGCGTCCGCGAGCCCCCGCTCGCGCAGCCACTCCAGCGCCCGCACCGTCCCCCGCGTCCCCGGCACCACCACGAGGTCCGCGTCCACGAGGTCCGCCGCCCGGTCCACGAACCGCACGACGACGCCCGGTTCGGCAGCGAGCGCGTCCACGTCGGTGAAGTTCGACATGAGCGGCACGGCGCACACGGCGACCCGCAGCACCTCTTCCCCGAACGGCTCCGCGAGCCGCGACTCGCGCACCGCGCCGCGCAGGGAGACGGCCATGCCGTCCTCCTCGTCGATGCCGAGCCCCGGCCGGAACGGCAGCACCCCGAAGGTGTCCCGCCCCGTCAGGTCCCGCAGCATCCGCAGGCCCGGTTCGAGCAGCGAGACATCGCCTCGGAACTTGTTGACGAGGTACCCCGCGACGAGCGCCTGGTCCTCCGCCGAGAGCAGCGCCGTCGTCCCGAAGAACGAGGCGAAGACACCGCCCCTGTCGATGTCCCCGACCACCACGACCGGCAGTCGGGCCGCCCGCGCGATCCCCATGTTGACGAGGTCGGTACGGCGCAGGTTGATCTCCGCCGGGCTCCCCGCGCCCTCGCAGATCACCGCGTCGTACGTGCGCCGCAGCTCCGCGAGGCAGTCCACGACCGTCCCGAACAGCTCCGCCTGCTTCCCCCCGTGGTAGCCGCGCGCGCTCAGCTCGCCGAGCGGCTTCCCGAGGAGCACGACCTGGCTCGACCGCTCCCCGCCCGGCTTGAGCAGCACCGGGTTCATGAGCGCGCTCGGCTCGACGCGCGCGGCCTGCGCCTGCATCGCCTGCGCGCGGCCGATCTCGGCGCCTTCGCGCGTGACGAAGGAGTTGAGGGACATGTTCTGCCCCTTGAACGGCGCGACGCTCACCCCCCGCCGCACGAGCCACCGGCAGATCCCGGCCGTCACGACGCTCTTGCCCGCGTCCGAGGTCGTCCCGGCGACGAGCAGCCCGCCCCCGGTCACCGCGCACCCCCCGGGCGCCGCGCGACGACGAGCCGCGCCGCGACGCACACCCCGAGCGCCGCCCACGTCACCCGCCGCGAGAGCCGCACCGCCCGCTCGACGTCCGCCACGGCGACCGGCCGCCCGCGCCGCGCGTTGAGCACGGGCCGGTGCTCGACCCGGCCCCCGTACGACAGCGTCCCGCCGAGCCGCACCCCGAGCGCGCCCGCGAAGGCCGCCTCGACGGGCCCCGCGTTGGGGCTCGGGTGCCGGTGCGCGTCCTCCCGCACGGCGGCGAGCGCGGTACGGGGCGCGCCGCCCACGAGTGCGGCGAGCCCGGCGGTGAGCCGGGCGCCCGGGAAGCCCATGACGTCGTCGAGCCGCGCGGCGGACCAGCCGAACCGCAGGTGGCGCGGCGACTTGTGGCCCACCATCGCGTCGAGCGTGTTGACGGCCCGGAAGGCGACGAGTCCGGGCACGCCGCCGAGCGCGCCCCACACGAGCGCCCCGACGACCGCGTCCGAGGTGTTCTCGGCGACGGACTCGACGACGGCGCGCGCGATGCCGTCCGCGTCGAGCCGGCGGGGATCGCGCCCGCACAGGTGCGGCAGGCGCTCGCGCGCGGCGGCGAGATCGTCCGCTTCGAGCGCGGCGGCGAGCGCGCGGCCCTCGCGCGCGAGCGACGTACCGCCCACGACGGCCCACGTCACGAGCGCGGTGAGCGCGGCGGACGCGGCGGGGGAGCGGCGCGCGGCGGTACGGGAGGCGACGGCGGCGAGCGCGGTGGCGCCGCCCGCGCACAGCAGGGTGTGCAGGGCGCCCGCACCGCGCTGGTCGCGCCACAACGCCTTCTCGGCGACGCCCGCGAGAGACCCGTACGCCGCGACGGGGTGGCCGCGGCGCGGATCGCCGAAGAGGGAGTCGCCGAGCAGACCGGCGGTGGCGCCGACCGCGAAAACACGTCCGGCGGACATGGCGTCAGTCCGCCGTCACGCCTCGCCGGGGGAACGGGCGGGCTGGCGGGTGCGCACTGCGGCGGATGCCGGGCATGGGGGTGTCCTACTCTCAGGGTCCGCGCCCTGGTACGACGTGATTCGGCGCCGGGAGTTCCTGACTCACGGGGATCACTCCCCGCTCACAGTGGCGGGACCGCGCCGGATTCGCACCGGTACTTCCTCCACAGCCGCCGAAATGGCCCCGGCAGTGCATCACGCCCCGAGACCGGGCGTCAACTCGCACTTGACGCACTCCGGGCACATCGCCCGGTCCGGACGTCCGGCCCCCCGCGCCCCCGCCCACGTCGCACGGACGCCCCGCCCGCCCACGCGAAAGCCCCGCGCCGCCCCCCGTGCGGGGGGCCTCGCGGGGCCCGTGGTGCCGGTCCGTCTCAGGCCACGATCACGTAGATCCCGAACGCGACGGCCGCGAGGCACACGCCGAAGCACGCGTACGCGCCGAGCCGGGCGAGCAGCGCCTGCCCGCCCGCGCCCGTACCGCCGCCCGTACCGCCGTCCTCCGCCGCCGTCGCCGCCGAGGCGCGCGAGAGGCCCGCGATGCCGAGGGCGAAGGCGCCGCCGAGGCCCACGGTGACGAGCAGGCTCACGCCGAAGACGGAGCCGAGTGCCGCCCAGTCGATGTTCATGCCGGTTCCTTTCAGGCCGCGGTGCCGGAGCCCGCGGTGTGACGCGGGGTCTCGGCCGTCGCCGGGGCGGGGAGTTCCGCCGTGAGCGGGGGGTGGAGTGCGTCGGGCGCCTCGGCGGCCGTCGGCTGGACCGGCACCGTGAGCGTCCCGGCGGGCGGCGGCGCGACCGAGGCGAGGGCCTGGGTGATCACTCCGGCGGGCTCGGCGTCGCCGGTCACGTCGTGGTGGCTCACCGGCCGGCGCCGCGACAGGACGTAGATCGTCGCGGCTCCCGCGAGGAGCAGCACCCCGGTGAGCACGACGCCCCATGTGCCCTGGCGGGTCAGGAACTCGGCGCCCGCGCCGACGAGCGCGGCGGCGGGGAGCGTGAGCAGCCAGGCGATCGCCATCCGCCCGGCCGTGGACCAGCGCACCGTGCCGCCCTTGCGCCCGAGGCCCGCGCCCATCACCGAGCCGGAGCACGCCTGGGTCGTGGAGAGCGAGAAGCCGAGGTGCGAGGAGGCGAGGATGACGGTCGCCGCGCCGGTCTGCGAGGCGAAGCCCTGCGGCGGTTCGAGGTCGGTGAGTCCGGTGCCCATCGTGCGGATGATGCGCCAGCCGCCGAGGTACGTGCCGAGCGCGATCGCGCACCCGGCCGAGAGGATCACCCACACCGGCGGGTTGGCCCCCGGCTTGAGCACATCGCCCGTGACGAGGGCGAGCGTGATGATGCCCATCGTCTTCTGCGCGTCGTTGGTCCCGTGCGCGAGCGAGACGAGCCCGGCCGAGGCGATCTGCCCCACCCTGTAGCCCTTCGCCCCGGTCTTCTCGTCGACACCGCGGGTCAGCCGGTACGTCAGCCGGGTGGCCGCGAAGGCGGCGAGCCCCGCGACGACGGGCGCCGCCACGGCGGGGATCACGATCTTGGTGACGATCGTGCCGCCGTTGATGCTGGAGAAGCCCGCCGACATGACGGCCGCCCCGATGAGCCCGCCGAAGAGGGCGTGCGAGGAGCTGGAGGGCAGGCCGAGCAGCCAGGTGAGGAGGTTCCACAGGATGGCGCCGACGAGCGCCGCGAAGATCACTTCCGTCCTGAGCCCGGACTCGTCGACGATTCCCCCGGAGATCGTCTTGGCGACCTCCACCGAGAGGAAGGCACCCACGAGGTTGAGCGCCGCGGACATCGCCACGGCCGTCTTGGGCTTGAGGGCGCCGGTGGAGATGGTGGTCGCCATCGCGTTGGCGGTGTCGTGGAAACCGTTCGTGAAGTCGAACACGAGAGCGGTGACGATCACGATCCCGAGGAGAAGCGTGATGTGTTCCATTTACCCAGGCTTCTGTTGGACGTCAATGTCACGCCGAACGTAAGCAATCCGAGTGAACGGAAGATGAACTGGGGCGGGCGCTGTGGTGACCCCGTCCGGAGCGGCCCCTCGCGCGGGCCCGTGCGCGGGACCCGGGGCGCCGCCGGCGCGGGTTCCGCTTGCGCCCCGTACCCGTCCGCCGCCCCTCCCGCACCACCGCGCCCCGCGCCCCTTCCCTCGACGCCCCCTCAGCCGTCCGTGAAGCGCTCCAGGTCCCCCTGGGACCCGTTGAACACGTTCTGGTCACCGGGCAGCGGTCCCTTCACCGCGTACTGCCACAGCGTCCAGTACGCCCACCCCGCCGGCAGCGTCCCCGGGCTGTCTGCCCAGTTCGCGAGCCACAGCGGGTGCGTGTCGGCGAAGGCCGTGCTGCGCCCGGTGCAGGTGTTCCACCAGTGCGCGCTCGTGTAGATCATCGGCCGCCGCCCGGTCAGCCGCAGCGTCTCGTCGCTGAAGTCGCTGATCCAGGCGCGCATCCTCTGCTTGCTGATGCCGTAGCACTTGTGCTGGGTGTTGTACGGGTTCGCCTCCAGGTCGAGCGCGGGCGGCAGCGTCCGCCCGTCCGGCCGCCAGTCGCCCCCGTTGCGCACGAAGTAGGCGGCCTGATCGGCGCCGGAGGAGCGGTCGGGCAGCGCGAAGTGGTACGCGCCGCGCAGCAGCCCCGCTTTCGCCGCGTCGTCGTACTGCTTCCGGAAGACCGGGCTGCGGTACGTGGTCGACTCGGTCGCCTTCACGTACGTGAACCGCGCGCCCTTGGCGCGCGCGTCGGCGAAGTTCACCTTCTCCTGGTGCGCGGAGACGTCGTGCCCGCGCGGCCCCTCGGGCCCGGCCGCGAGGGCCGGGGTCGCGGAGAGGGCCGCGGCGGCGAGGACCGCCGGGCCGAGCAGGACGGAACGGGTGCGGCGAAGAAGCCTCATGGAGCCCCCGGCGGGAAGAGGACGAACGGAAATCCTGCCGAGCGTAACGGCTGATACATATGCAAAACGGTAAATAAGCCCGCGATTCGCGATGCTCATCCGTCCGCGTCCCCGGAAAAGCGGCTGCGAGGATACGGGCATGACACGGACCCCGGGATCCGACACCCGCGCCGCCTGGGCGGAACTGCTCGCCACGGCGCGCCGCAGCGTCGCGGACGGACTCGTCACGGGCACCTCCGGCAACGTCTCCGTACGCGTCGAGGACCCGGCGCTCGGCACGCTCGTCCTCGTCACCCCGACGGGCGTCCCGTACGGGGAACTCGGCCCGGACGACCTCGTGGCCGTCGACCCGGCGGGCCGGCAGGTGCTCGGCACCCTGCGCCCGACGAGCGAACTCCCGCTCCACCTCGCCGTCCACCGGGACCGCCCCGAGGCCAGGGCCGTCGTCCACACGCACGCGGTGCACGCGACGGCGGCCTCGCTCCTGGTCGACGAGATCCCGCCCGTCCACTACGTCACGGCCCTCTTCGGCGGCCCGGTCCGCGTCGCCCCGTACGCCCTCTACGGCAGCGAGGCCCTGGCCGAGGCGGTCCGCACCGCCCTGACGGACCGCACCGCCTGCCTCCTCGCCCACCACGGCACCCTGACCCTCGGGCCCGACCTCCCCACGGCCTACGACCGCACCAGCCAGCTCGACTGGCTCTGCCACGTCTGGCTCACGGCCGCCGCGCTCCCGGACCGCACACCGCGCGTCCTGTCCCCGGACGAGCTGGCGGAGGCGGCCCGCGCACTGAGCGGCTACGGACAGCCGCCGGGCGGGACGGCGGACTGACAGAGGCGCAGGGCCCGAAGGGGCCGGGGCCCCGGGCATGAGCCGTCCGGCGTCTCCCGGCCCGCACGGTACGAGCCCCGCCCCCTCGTGCCCTCACCGCCGGGTCGCCACTGCGCCGCACGGGCGCACTGCCGGGCCGGGGCGGGAGGAGCGCCCGAGAAGGGGAAGACGCCTGGAAGGCGCTCCGCATCCCGCAGGTGCCCGGAGAGGAATCGTCCCGTGCCGAAACCGAGCCGTACCGCCCTGCCCCGCATCCCCGCCCCCCACCACCTCGGCCGCCATCTCACCCGCCGCCTCCCCACCCGCTTCCGCGTCCTCCTCGTCGCCCGCCGCCTCCCCGTCGTCGGCCCGGCCCTCACCGCCCGCCGCCTGGTGCGTCTCGCCCGGCTGGCCCGCCGCCACCGCCCGAGCCGCCGCCCCGCCAAAGGCTGGCGGCCCCCCGCCCCACCCCGCCCGGCCGCACGCGGCCCCCTTCCCGTGCCCCCGGCGCCCTCGTCCCCCCGCACCGTCCTCACCCACCCGCGGCCGTCCGGTGGCCGGGTCGCGCGGGCGGGCGGAGACTGGCGGGGTGCGCACCGTGAAGACCACCGCCCAAGCGACCGCGGCGGCGCTGACCGCCCTGCTCGGCGCCGGTGCCGCGGCCGTCGCCGCCGGGCGGCTCGCGGGCGAGGCGGGCCTGCGGCCCCGCCCCGGCCGCCCGCTCCCCACCGAGCCGAAACTCACCGTGCACACCGCGACCGCCGACCGCGTCACCCTCACCCGCGCCCTCGCCTCGCTCCGCCCCGGCGTCTACGGCCTCGCGGGCGAGGACGGCAGGCACGCCTCCGTCGGGCGGGTGCTCGAGGCGGAGGCGCACAAGGCGGACACGGTGGTACGCGAACTCCTCGACGGAGCAGGTGAGTTCAAGCCAGGAGCGCACGCGCAGCTCACCCCGCAGGTCTACACGGGCACACCGCGCACGGCGCTGGGCCTCGACTACGAGGACGTCGAGATCGCGGGCCTGCCGGGCGCGCTGCCCGCGTGGTTCGTCCCGGCGGCCCGCGCGACGTGGGTGATCGCCGCGCACGGACTCGGCACGACCCGGGAACACGCGCTCGTGCTCATGGACTTCCTGCACCGGCAGCAGTTCCCCGTGCTCGCCCTCGCCTACCGCGGCGACCCGGGCGCCCCGGCGGCCGAGGGCGGCCTCTCGCGGTTCGGCGCGGACGAGTGGCAGGACCTCGAAGCGGCGGTGCGGTGGGCCGTGCGGCACGGGGCGCGGCGCGTCGTCCTGCTCGGCTGGTCCACGGGGGCGTCGATGGCGCTGCGCGTCGCGGCGCGCTCGGAGCACCGCGACCGCATCGCGGGCCTGGTCCTCGACTCACCTGTCCTGAGCTGGCAGTACGCGCTCGAAGGGCTCGCCAGGGCCCGCCGCACCCCGGGCTTCGTGCTGCCGCTCGCGGTACGGGCGGCGGAGGGCCGCGCGGGCCTGCCGAAGGAACGCGTCGACAGGGCGGCCGACCCGCAGGCCCTGCGCGTCCCGGTCTTCCTCGCCCAGAGCGAGGACGACGCCCTCGCCCCCTACCCCCTGGCCCGCGCCTTCGCCCGCTCCCGCCCCGACCTGATCGTCACCCACACGGTCGACAAGGCCCCCCACAGCGCCGCCTGGAACCGCGACCCGACCACCTACGAGGAAGCCCTCCGCCGCTTCCTGACCCCCTTGATGTAACAGCCCCCCATCCCAGCCGCTCCCCACATCCCAGCCCCTCCGGCGCTTGAGGAGCGGGGCCGGGGGCGGAGCCCCGAGGGGCACGCCCGGCGGGCCAGTCCCCAACCGTTCGGGCCGACCGAAATTCAGCCCCTCCGGCGCTTGAGGAGCGGGGCCCGGGGCAGAGCCCCGCGACGCCCCGCCCGGCCCGGACCCACCCCCGAACACCCCTTTCGTACCGGTCTCGCGCATTCCGTTTGGGCTTTCGGGCCGTCAACGGGGAGACTGCCTTGCGTGACGTCCCGTATCCCGCGCGACTCCAGGCTCCGACTCGTCGGCCGCGCCCCGCTCGCGGCTCCCGTCCGTACGGTCGCGGAAGGGCGGCCACGCCGTCCCGCTCCCCGCCCGCCGGAGGGCACCCCGCCCCCCACCGAACTGGCCCGCGCGGCCCGCACCGTCCTCGCCGGCGCCGCCGCGCTCGCCCGCTGGAGCGCCGAAGCCCTCCGCCCCGCCGCCACCGGCCCCCTGCGCACCCCACCCCCGGCCCCCCGCGGCCACGAGGGCACGCTCAGCCCCGCCCAGGCCGGCCAGGCCGCGGCGGCGCTCGGCCTCCGGCCCGCCGAGGTGCGCGCCCACTGGGACGCCGCCCGGCTCGCCGGTCTCGTCGAGACCCACGGCGGCCACGCCCGCCCCGGCTGGCGGCTGCGGGCCTGGGACCGCGACGACATGGCGGTGCTGCGCGGCTGGGTCGCGCTCTTCGACGCCTGGTCGCTCTTCCACCCCGCGCACGCCGAGTCCGCGACCCCCATCGACCCCACGGCCGTCGCCGAGGTCGTCGAGGCGATGCCGCAGCTCCTCTCGGTGCTCCAGCTCTCGGCCGGCACGGCCCCCCGCGAAGAGCTGCTCGACCTCCTCGACCAGCGGATCACCGAGCTGCGTGACGCGCGTTGCGAACTTCCCGCGCCCGGCCTCACCGTGCCCGCGCCGGCCCCGCTCCCCGAGTTGTTCGACTGGGCGCTCGACCGGCTCGCGGGCGTCGGCGCCCTCACGCTCCCCGAGGGGGACGGCGGGGACATCGCGCTCACCCCGCTCGGGAGCTGGGCGGTGTGGGTCAAGCTCGAACAGATCTGCGTCGCCGCGCAGTCCCCGGCCGGGAACATCGAGCAGTCCGCCGAGGACATGCTGCGCGGCTGCGTACGGCTGCGCCCCGGCGAGGCCCGTGCCGAGTACCGCGCCTGGATCGCCGCCCGCACCGTGGGCACCGCCGTGCAGGAGCTCCTCGACGCCGCGCGCGGCGACGACGCGCTGCTGCGCCAGCTCGCCTTCGAGGCGTTGCGCGCGGTCGGCGCCCCCGCCGAGCCGGGCGTCCGCGAGGTCAGCGCGGACCTGCCGCTGCGCCCGTACGCGCTCCTCTGGCTCGCCGAGCAGGAGGGCGGCGACGCCGAGGACGCGCACGCGCTCCTCACCCGCGAGGAGTCGACCTGGCTGTGGATCGACACGGCGGCGGCCCTCAACGACCACGGCGACACCGAACTCCTCGTGCGCCACATCGAGGCCGCCCACCAGCCCACGATCCCGGCCCTCCTCGACGAGGTACGCGCCGCGGGCCACCCCCTCACCGTGCAGGTCCTCCTGGCCCTCGCGGCGGCCCATCCCGACCCGGCCCTCGCCAAAGCGGTCCGCAGAGCGGCCTTCCAGGTCCACACGGGGGGCTGACCGGAACGAGGGTTCCCGTCCCGGCGGACCGCTCTCCAGCCCCTCCGGCGATCGGGGAGCGGGGCCCGCGATCCAGCCCCCGCGGCGGTCGAGGAGCGGGGCCCGGGGCGGAGCCCCGCGACCTCGGCCCGCAGAAAGGGCAGCCTTCGTCCCCGGTTAGACTGAAGCCATGGCCCTCCTCCTTGCGCATTAGCGCGACGGCATTCCGCCCCGCCCCGCCCCCCGCCGTCCCACACGCCCAGGAGTACGTCCATGATCACCGCCACCGGCATCGAGCTGCGCGCCGGCGCCCGCATCCTCATCGAGAACGCCAGCTTCCGCGTCGCCAAGGGCGACCGCATCGGCCTCGTCGGCCGCAACGGGGCGGGCAAGACCACGCTCACCAAGTGCCTCGCGGGCGAGGGCCAGCCCGCCGGCGGCACCATCACCAGCTCGGGCGAGGTCGGCTACCTCCCGCAGGACCCCCGTACCGGCGACCTCGACATCCTCGCCCGCGACCGCATCCTCTCCGCCCGCGGCCTTGACGTGACGCTGCGCAAGATGCGCGAGAACGAGGAGCGCATGGCGAACGGGCAGGGCGCCACGCGCGAGAAGGCGATGAAGCGGTACGAGCGCCTGGAGACCGAGTTCCTCACCAAGGGCGGGTACGCGGCCGAGGCCGAGGCCGCCACGATCGCCGCCGCGCTGAGCCTGCCGGACCGCGTGCTCGGACAGCCGCTGCACACCCTCTCCGGTGGTCAGCGCCGTCGCATCGAGCTCGCCCGCATCCTCTTCTCCGACGCGGACGTCCTCCTGCTCGACGAGCCGACCAACCACCTCGACGCCGACTCGATCGTGTGGCTCCGCGACTACCTGCGGACCTACCGCGGCGGCTTCATCGTGATCTCCCACGACGTCGAACTCGTCGAGACGGTCGTCAACAAGGTCTTCTACCTCGACGCGAACCGCTCCCAGATCGACATCTACAACATGGGCTGGAAGCTCTACCAGCAGCAGCGCGAGGCCGACGAGAAGCGCCGCAAGCGCGAGCGCCAGAACGCCGAGAAGAAGGCGTCCGCGCTCAACGCGCAGGCCGACAAGATGCGTGCCAAGGCGACCAAGACCGTCGCCGCGCAGAACATGGCCCGCCGCGCCGAACGCCTGCTCGCCGGGCTGGAGGACGTGCGCCAGTCCGACAAGGTGGCCAAGCTCCGCTTCCCCGACCCCTCGCCCTGCGGCAAGACCCCGCTCACCGCCGAGGGCCTCTCGAAGTCGTACGGGTCCCTGGAGATCTTCACGGACGTGGACCTCGCGATCGACAAGGGCTCCCGCGTCGTCATCCTCGGCCTCAACGGCGCGGGCAAGACGACGCTCCTGCGCCTCCTCGCGGGCGTCGAGCAGCCCGACACGGGCGAGGTCGTCGAGGGCCACGGCCTCAAGCTCGGCTACTACGCGCAGGAGCACGAGACGCTCGACCCCGAGCGCACGGTCCTGGAGAACATGCGCTCCTCGGCGCCCGACCTCGACCTCGTCGAGGTGCGCAAGGTGCTCGGCTCCTTCCTCTTCTCGGGCGACGACGTCGACAAGCCCGCCGCGGTCCTCTCCGGCGGCGAGAAGACCCGCCTCGCGCTCGCGACGCTCGTCGTCTCGGCCGCCAACGTCCTCCTCCTCGACGAGCCGACGAACAACCTCGACCCCGCCAGCCGCGAGGAGATCCTCGGCGCCCTGCGCACGTACAAGGGCGCCGTCGTCCTCGTCACCCACGACGAGGGCGCCGTCGAGGCGCTCTCGCCCGAGCGGATCATCATGCTCCCCGACGGCATCGAGGACCTGTGGGGCGCGGGCTACCGCGACCTCGTCGCCCTCGCCTGAGCGGGCCGCGCACCGCCCGCACCCGCGCGCTCGCGCCCCTGCGGACGCACGAGATCACTCCCGGCACGGCCGAATGATCGATGACCACTCGATCATTCGGCCGTGCCGGAACTCCGTCATCTGGGTGAGAACACCTCGTATCCGGGAGTGTCGGCGAGTGATATTCCCGTCCCCGCGAAGTTCCGCGACCAATTCCGCCCGCACCGCTCCCACCAGCGGTTTCCCCGGGTAATTCCGTGTGTGAACACAGCCGCGCGCGGACGGAACCGGGAATTCCACCCCTGCGGACCGCAGTGCTTTACCCAAAGCTCCTCCTGTGGACCTTGCCGAATGGGTGGCCAGGATTGCCGACAGGGGTGATCATGAGAGTCCAGAGCGCACTTCCCATGAGGAGGCACGGGTGGCCGAGACTCTGAAGAAGGGCAGCCGGGTGACCGGCGCCGCGCGCGACACGCTCGCGGCAGACCTGAAGAAGAAGTACGACGGCGGAGCGAGTATCCGTGCACTGGCCGAGGAAACGGGCCGGAGCTACGGATTCGTCCACCGCATGCTCAAGGAATCGGGCGTGACGCTGCGCGGACGCGGCGGAGCGACCCGGGGCAAGAAGACGAGCGGCGCGAGCTGAGCTGTCGCCGCACGTCCTGACGCCTCGCGTACCTCGCGAGGAGTGGGCTCCACGCGGTGACCACCCGGGTGTCCGGATCCCCGGCCGGGTGGTTACTGTGCAGTCACTTACGACGGCACAGGCACCCGGAGGCCCGCGATGACCACACCCGCCCAGGACACGGCAAGCCCCGCACCCGGCGACCTCGTCTTCGAGGAGGACGGCGTCCGCCTCGCGGTACGGGACGAGATCGCCGTCGTCACGCTGACCAATCCGGCCAAGCGGAACGCCCAGACTCCCGCGCTGTGGCGGGCGCTCGCGCGTGCCGGACGGGAACTCCCCGGCAGCGTGCGCGTCGTGGTGCTGCGCGGCGAGGGCCAGTCCTTCTCCGCGGGGCTCGACCGGCGTGCCTTCACGCCCGAGGGCTTCCCGGGCGACATCTCCTTCTTCACCCTGGCCAAGGCCCCCGAGGCCGAACTCGACGAGACGATCGCCTTCTACCAGGAGGCGTTCACCTGGTGGCGGCGTCCCGACCTCGTCTCGGTCGCCGTCGTCCAGGGCCACGCCATCGGCGCGGGCTTCCAGCTCGCCCTCGCCTGCGACCTGCGCGTCTGCGCCGAGGACGCGCGCTTCGCGATGCGCGAGACCAGCCTCGGCCTCGTCCCCGACCTCACCGGCACGAGCCCCCTCGTCGGCCTCGTCGGCTACGGGCGCGCGCTGGAGATCTGCGCGACGGGACGGTACGTCGATGCGGCCGAGGCGGCCCGTATCGGCCTCGCCAACCTCGTCGTCCCCGCCGAGGCCCTCGACGCGGCCGTCACCGAGTTCACGAGCGCGCTCCTCGCGGCGCCGCGGAACGCGGTCAACGAGACCAAGGCGCTCCTCCAGGGCGCGGTCCACCGCCCCTTCGAGGAGCAGCGCGCCGCGGAGCGCCAGGCCCAGGGCCGCCGCCTGCGGGAACTGATGGGCGGCGAGTAGCGGCGAGCGGCCCGGGGCCGTACGGGACGGGCCGCGACGCCCACCCCGTACGGCCCCCGCCGCCGTACGGCCTTACGCTGTATCGCCCTCACCCGGTGCGGCCCCTCACCCCCGCCACCCGGTGACCAGCACCGCCACGTCCGTGCCCGCCCCGAGCACCCCGGCCGCCGCCTCGCGCACCGCGCCGACCGTGCCGGGCAGCGGGCGCCCTCCCGAGGCGGTCAGCTCCACGCGCACCGCCCGCGCCCCGTCCGCCGCCGTCCCGAGCCGCACCGCGCGCCCGCCCGTACCGAAGCGCCGCGCGAGCCCCGCGACACCGGGCACCGCGAGCACGGCGCGCCCCACCGCGGCCTCCTCCCCGTCCCCGCCCGGCTCCGTGTCCCCGCCGGACGCCTCCTCGGCGCGGGGCGCGGGCTCCGGCGCCTCGTCGAGCAGCTCGGCGACCCGCAGGTCCACGGCCGCGACATCGAGCCCGAGGCCGTCGCGAGCCGTCCGGGCGAGCGCCGCGCGCAGCGCGTCCGTCACCTCGGTGAGCGCTCCCCGGGCGTGCACCCCGCACGTCGCCGTGAGCACGAGGGGGCCGGGCGGGGGAGCCGTCGCGGGAGCGGGGAAGCCCCCGCCCGGGGCCGCGCCCTCCTCCCCGGCCGCCGTGAAGGAGACCTTCACGAGCTCCGCCCCGGGCACGCCCTCACCCGTCCGGCGCAACGCCGCCGAAGCGGCCGATTCCGTGAGCCAGGCGCCGCCGGGCGCCCCGGCCAGGGGCAACAGCCTGCCGAGCGCGAGCTGATCACGTACTGTGCGGTCCCATCGCCGTTCCGTCATGGGCCCAGCGTGCCGTACAGGGCGCCGCGTCGAGGCGCGAAGCGGCGCGTGGCCCCTTAGTGTGCTCGAAGGAGTGCCCCTTTCAGTGCCCCTTTCGAGGAAGGCTGGAGCCCCATGAGCGAGAACACGCAGAACCAGAGCAGCGGCGAGGCCGCGGTGCGCGGCAAGACCACCATCGCGGACGGTGTCGTCGAGAAGATCGCCGGTCTCGCGGCCCGCGACGTCTACGGTGTGCACGCGATGGGCAGCGGCGCGGCCCGCACCTTCGGCGCGATGCGCGACCGCGTCCCCGGCGCGAGCAACTCCAAGTCGGTCACGCGCGGCGTCAAGGCCGAGGTCGGCGAGAAGCAGGCCGCGATCGACCTGGAGATCGTCGTCGAGTACGGCGAGCGGATCGCGGAGGTGGCGCGCAACGTCCGCGAGAACGTCGTCACGGCGGTCGAGCGGATGACGGGCCTGGAGGTCGTCGAGGTCAACATCCTCGTCAGCGACGTCAAGCTGCCCGACGAGAGCGACGACGAGGACGACAACGCCGGCTCGCGCGTCCAGTGACGCGGGGCCGGGTGGAACGGGAGAGGACACCATGAGCTGGGCCGTGCTCGGTCTGATCGTCGGCATGGCGCTGGGCTTCGCCGGGTACTTCGGCGGCTTCGGCGCGTTCTTGCTGGTCGCGGCGCTCGGCGCCGTGGGCTTCGTCGTGGGCAGGTTCCTGGACGGGGACCTGGAGCCCGGGGAGTTCTTCCGGCCGCGCGATCGCGGCGACCGGCGGTGAGGGGGAGTGCAGGGTCAGGACGCCGTCGAGCCCGCTGAGCGCGGGGCGACCCGCATCGCCGACCGCGTCGTCGCCAAGATTGCCGCGCAGGCCGCCCGCGAGGCGATCGCCCCCGTACCCCCGGGAGCGCGCGCCCCGCGCACGGCCGTCTCCGTGCACCGCGACACCGCGCGCGTCCGGGTCAGCGTCGAGCTGGCCTATCCGGGCGACCTCGGCGCCCAGTGCGGCGCGGTGCGCCAGCGGGTCGCCGAACGCGTCGGCGACCTCGCGGGGATGCGGGTCCCCGAGGTCGCCGTGCAGGTCGAACGGCTGCATCTCGCCCCGCAGTTGTCGCCCGCACCCGTACCGTCGGCCGGGTCCCCGCCGGACGCTCAGGAACCATCCCCGGAGGCAGCCCCGTGAGCACCGCGGACAGCCCGCGCCCGCCGGTCCTGGAGAAGACCGGCGCCTCCGCGGCGAGGACCGGCGCCCACGCGGCGGCGCCGCTCCCCGACCCGGACGCCCGCCCCGTGGCCCGCGCCGGGCGCTTCTGGTCGGCGCGCCGCGTCCCCGCGACGATCCTCGCGCTGGTCCTCACCGGCGCCTCGGGCCTCTTCCTCTACGACGTCGTCGCCGTGCGCGCCGGGCACTCCGCGATGAGCTGGCGCAAGGAACTCGCCCGGGGACTCGCGGACCACCGCCTGGACGACACCTGGGTCCTCGTCGGCGCGGGCGTCGCCGCCGCGCTCGGCCTGTGGCTCCTCCTCCTCGCCCTCACCCCGGGCCGCCGCCGGCTCCTGCCGATGCGCAGGCCCTACGAAGGGGTGCGCGGCGCGCTCCACCGGCAGGCCGCCGCGATGGTCGTACGGGACCGGGCCACCCAGGTCTCCGGCATCCGCTCGGCCCACGTCACCGTGCGCCGCCACAAGGTCAAGGTGCGCGCGCTCGCGCACTTCCGCGATCTCGACCAGGTACGGGCCGAACTCTCCCAGACCCTCGGCTCCACCCTCACGGAACTCGGCCTCGCCCGTACCCCGCGCCTCGTCGTGCGGGTACGGCGCCCGGGGAAGGACTGAGCGGCATGCTGCGCACCCTCAACCGCGTCCTGCTCGCCCTCGCCGGGCTGGTCCTCATCGCGCTGGGCGGCTCCGTCCTCGCCGTGGGCTACGGCGTGAACCCGCCGCACTGGTGGGTGCACCAGAGCGAGCACGACGTCCTGCTCACGGCGGGGGAGCGGACCCGCTGGCGCGAGGAGGGCTGGTGGTGGCCCGTCGTCATCGCCGCGCTCGCGGTGCTCCTGCTGCTCGCCCTGTGGTGGCTCGCCGCCGGGCTGCGCCGCAGGCACCTGTCCGCGCTCCCGCTCGACACCGGCAACGGCGACAGCGCCAACCTGCGCGGCTCGGCACTCGAACAGGCCCTCGCCGCCCACACCGAACGCCTCGACGGCGTCGAACGCGCCCGCGTCCGCCTCCGCGGTCGCCCCGGCTCCCCGGTCGCCCACCTTCACCTGACGCTCGCCCCCGACGCCGCCCCCCTGCTCGTCCAGCACCACGCGGTGACGGAGACGCTGAGAGCGGCGAAGGAGGCGACGGGCCAGGGGAACATGCGGGCCGAGGTCCGGATGAACGGCGTACCGCACGGGGCGGAGCGGGTGCAGTAGCCGCCCGCGGGCGCGCCCGGGAGCTGGATCGTCAGAACCCGTGCCGCGCCCCGCCGTCCACCGGGACCATCACGCCCGTCATGTAGGAGGCGGCGGGGGAGAGCAGGAACGCCGCCACCCGTCCGAACTCCTCGGGCGCGCCGAGCCGCCCCAGGGGAATCCCGCCCGCGTCCGGCTCCCCGCCCCCGTGCAACTCGCGGATGCGATCCGTCGCGATTCTGCCCGGCAGGACGCCGAAGACGCGGATGCCCCGGGGGCCGAGTTCGGTCGCGAGGGACTTCGCGACGCCCGCGAGGGCGGGGCGCAGGCCGTTGGAGAGCGTGAGCCCGGGGATCGGCTCGTGCACCGAGGACGAGAGCACGAACCCGATCGCGCCGCCCTCGCCCAGCTCGGCCGCCGCCGTCCGCGCGAGCCGCACCGCGCCGAGGAAGACCGACTCGAAGGACGCGCGCCACCGCTCGTCGTCCAGGTCGCCGAGGAAGCCGGGCGGCGGGCCGCCCACGCTCACGAGGACACCGTCGAAGCGCCCGAAGCGCTCCCGCGCGGTCGCGACGAGCCGCCCGGCCAGCCCGGGGTCCGCGTTGTCCCCGCCGACACCGACCGCACCGGCGCCCAGCCTCGCCGCGGCGGCGTCCGCGCTCTCCTGCTCCCTGCCCGTCACGACGACTTTCGCGCCGTCGGCGACGAGCGCCTCGGCGGTCGCGTGGCCGAGACCGCGCGTCGCCCCGGTGACAGCGAACACGCGGTCCCTCAGTCCAAGATCCATGGGGCCATTCTTCACCGGGCCCCGCCCCCGGGCCGCCCCGGGTTCAGTCCGCCGCGCCGGGGCCCGCGCTCCCGCCGCGCCCCGACAGCCCGAGCGCCGTGCCGACGAGCCCGATGTGGCTGAACGCCTGCGGGAAGTTGCCGAGCTGCCGGCCCGTGCGCACGTCGTACTCCTCCGCGAGCAGCCCCACGTCGTTCGTGTACGAGAGCAACTGCCGGAAGAGCGCCTCCGCCTCCTTCGTGCGCCCCGCGAGGTGCAGCGCGTCGGCGAGCCAGAAGGAGCACACGAGGAAGGCGCCCTCCTCGCCCGGCAGCCCGTCCACCTCGCCCTGTCCCGGGCTGTAGCGCAGCAACAGCCCGCCTTCCGCGCCGAGTTCGTCGCGGACCGCCTCGATCGTGCCGAGCACGCGCGGGTCGTCGGGCGGCAGGAAGCCGGCGCGCGGGATGAGGAGGAGCGCCGCGTCGAGCCCCTGCGAGCCGTACGACTGCGTGAAGGTGTTCCGCACCGGGTCGTAGCCCTTCTCGCACACCTCGGCGTGGATCGCGTCCCGCATCCGCCGCCAGCGCGCGACGTCCCCGCCGAGCTCCGGCGTGGCCTCCATCGCCCTGACGGTGCGGTCGGCGGCCACCCAGGCCATGACCTTGGAGTGCACGAACTGGCGGCGCGGGCCCCGCACCTCCCACAGTCCCTCGTCGGGCTGCTGCCACGTCTTCTCCAGGTACTCCATGAGCTTGAGCTGGAGCTGCCAGGCGTGGTGCTTGGCGGGCAGGCCCGCGCGGTCGGCGAGGTAGAGCGAGTCGATGACCTCGCCGTAGACGTCGAGCTGGAGCTGGTGGGCGGCGTCGTTGCCGACGCGTACCGGCGCGGCGCCGTCGTAGCCGCTGAGCCAGGGCACCTCGAACTCGGGGATGCGCCGCTCGCCCCCGAGTCCGTACATGATCTGGAGCGTCGAGGGGTCGCCCGCGACGGCGCGCAGCAGCCAGTCGCGCCAGGCGCGCGCCTCGTCGAGGTACCCGGCGGCGATCATCGCGCCGAGCGTGAGGGTCGAGTCCCGCAGCCAGCAGTAGCGGTAGTCCCAGTTGCGCACACCGCCCGGCGTCTCGGGCAGCGAGGTCGTGGGCGCGGCGACGATTCCGCCCGTCGGGGCGTAGGTGAGGGCCTTGAGGGTGATGAGGGAGCGGACCACGACCTCCCGGTACGGACCCTCGTACGCGCACTGCCCGACCCACGCGCGCCAGTCGGCGAGGCTCTCCTCCAGCGCCTTGTACGGGTCGATGAGCCGCGGGTGCTTCTTGTGCGAGGGGTACCAGGTGAGGACGAAGGCGACCTTCTCGCCCGCCGTGAGCGAGAACTCGGCGTGCGTGCTGAACTTCTCGCCCCAGCTGGGCACTTCGGGCTCGCTGCGCAGCCACACCGCGTCCGGCCCCGCGACGGCGACCCGGTGCCCGTCGACCTTGCGCATCCACGGCACGATCGAGCCGTAGTCGAAGCGCAGCCGCAGCGTCGAGTGCATCGTCACCTCGCCGTCCAGGCACTCCACGATCCGGACGACGTCGGGCGCCTTGTCGCGCTGCGGCATGAAATCGGTGACGCGGACCGTGCCCCCGGGTGTCTCCCACACCGAGTCGAGGACGAGCGAGTCGGTCCGGTAGGCGCGGTGGGTGCAGTCGCCCTCGCCCTTCGGGGCGAGGAGCCAGTGCCCGTTCTCGTGCGAACCGACGAGGGCGGCGAAACAGGCCGCCGAATCGAAGCGGGGCAGGCACAGCCAGTCCATCGAGCCGTTGCGCCCGACGAGGGCCGCGGTCTGGTGATCGCCGATCAGGGCGTAGTTCTCGATGGGCTGGGTGTTCTCGGTACGTTGGGCCACGGGAAGCGGCTTCCCCGCCGCCCGCGCGCCCAATCGAACGCACGCCCAAAAGGCCGCACGTCACACCGGGCCCCGGCGCTCAGACCCCCGCGGGCTCCGGCTCGGCCGCTTCCGCCTGCTCCGCCTCGCGCGCCGCCGCCTCGCGGTCGCGCCGCTCGCGCCGTACGAGAATCCACCAGCCGAGCGGGACGGCGGCCGAGAACATCCACCACTGCACCGCGTACGCCATGTGCGGGCCGATACCGCTGTGGTCGGGCTCGGCGAGGAGCTGCGGCGTGTGCCCGGAGGGCTTCGGGTCGATCTGCTCGATGTAGCCGCCGAGGACCTGCCGGTGCAGGCGCGCGCTCTCCTCCGCGCTGTCGATCAGCATGATCTGGCGCGGCGGCAGGTCCCTGAGGTTCTTGATGCCGCTCGCCGCGCTCGTCTCGTCGGCCTTGAGCCGCCCGGTGACGGTGACCTCGCCGGTGGGCGGCGCGGGGATCTTCGGGAACTCGGTCTGCGCGCCGTTCGCCGGAATCCAGCCCCGGTTGACGAGCAGCACCTTGCCGTCGCGCAGCACGAGCGGGGTGAGGACGTGGAAGCCGATCGAGCCGTCGTCGTTGGTACGGCGGCGGACGACGACCTCGTGCGCGGCGTCGAAGCGGCCCGTCCCCGTGACGCGGCGCCACACCTCGGGCGTCGGCACCGTGTGCCCGGGTGAGGTCAGCTCCTCGGCGGGCACGGGCGGGGCCTCGACCGCCGCCGTGATCCGCTCGTTCTGCGCGACCTTGTGCTCGTGACGGTGGAGCTGCCAGAAGCCCAGCTCGATCATCACGGGGATGAGGACGAGGCCGACCAGGGTGATGATCAGCCACTGCCACGACAACAGGAAGCGGTACACCCCATGAAGGTACAACTCGCCCGACCTGTCCCCGGCGGGAGGGGTGGTGTGTCCGGGCGGAGGCGCGAGGGCGGGCGGGGCGTGGGGGCGGCGGGGGCGCGGGGGCGGCGGGGGCGCGGGGGCCTCCGGCTCAGCCCTCCACGCGCACCGCGGGCGCCACGTCCCGCAGGAGCTGCCCGAAGGCCGCCTCGTCGATCACCGGGGTGCCGTACTGCCGGGCGCGGACCGTCTTCGACGTGCCCGAGTCGGGGTCGTTGGTGACGAGCAGGCTCGTGAGCCGCGAGATGCTGCCCGCGACGTGCAGCCCCGCCTCCGTCGCCCGGTCCTCCAAGAGCTCGCGCTCCGTGGACGTGTCGCCCGAGAAGGCGATCCGCATCCCCTGCACGAGCGGCTGCCCGTCCTGCCAGCGGCCCGGGTTCGGGTACGGGCACGGGGGGCGCTTGCGCGAGGGGCGCCAGTTCCCCGCCGCCGGGCGGGACCCGTACTGGCCCCCGTACTGGCGGCCGATGGTGGGACGGGCCGGGCTGTCGGACCACTCGGTGAGCGGCCTGCACTCCAGGAGCGGCAGCCGTACGCCCCCGAGCGCCGCGGCCCGCAGGCTCGGCCGGAACGCCTCGGCGAGGACCCGCGCGTCGTCGAGCGCGTGGTGCGCGCGGCGCTGCTCGACGCCGAAGTGCGCGGCGAGCGTCTCCAGCTTGTGGTTCGGCAGCGGGAGCGCCAGCTCCTTGGCGAGCGCGATCGTGCACAGCCTGCGCCGCACGGGGGCCGTGATCCCCGCCCGCGCGTACTCGCGCGCGAGCATCGACCAGTCGAAGACCGCGTTGTGCGCGACGAGGACCCGGCCGTCGAGCCGCCGGGACAGCTCCTCGGCGATCTCGGGGAAGAGCGGCGCGCCCTCCAGGACCTCGCTCGTCAGGCCGTGTATCCACACCGGGCCCGGATCGCGCTCCGGGTTGACCAGCGTGTACCAGTGGTCCTCGACCTCGCCGCGCGCGTCCACGCGGTACACGGCGGCGGAGACGATCCGGTCGTCGCGGGCCAGACCGGTCGTCTCCACGTCGACCACCGCGTACCCCTCGGGGTAGGCGGACGGCCAGGAGGTGTCGGTCGTACGGTCTTCGAGCATGGTCACTGAGGATACGGGGCCGGTCCGACAGCGCCCGCGCCCCGGCCCCGGGCCCGTACCGAATCAGGCGCGATGTCCGGATTGCGTGCCGCATCGCGCCGGACGCCCGTTCGCCGCGCGGTCGTACGGGAACTGGCGTGCGGTCAGCGGGAGCGCGGGCGACCGCCCCTGGGTGTGCGGCCGGGCGACCGCCATCGGGCGCGGCCGGACGGGGTCGCGCCACCAGGACACGGGGCGCCGCCGAAAAGCCCGCCGTGCGCCCCGCGGGATGTGAAGATCGCGCAATGAGTGACGGAGAGCGGGAAGGGCGCCACGAGGAGAGCCACGGCGGGGCGCTCGGCACCAGGCTCAACTGGCTGCGCGCCGGTGTGCTCGGCGCCAACGACGGCGTCGTCTCCACCGCCGGGCTCGTCGTCGGCGTCGCGGGCGCGAGCGCGGACCGGGGCACACTCCTGACCGCCGGACTCGCGGGTCTCCTCGCCGGGTCGATGTCGATGGCGGCGGGCGAGTACGTCTCGGTGAACACCCAGCGCGACGCCGAGAAGGCCGCGCTCGCCGTCGAGCGGCGCGAACTGCGCGAGGACCCGGAGGCCGAACTCGACGAACTCACCCGCCTCCTCGCCGCGCGCGGCCTGAGCCACGACGTCGCGCGCGAGGCCGCCGAACAGCTCACCGCGCGCGACGCGCTGCGCGCCCACGCCGACGTCGAACTCGGCATCGACCCGGACGCGCTCACCAACCCCTGGCACGCCGCCTGGGCGAGCTTCCTCTCCTTCACCGCGGGCGCCCTGCTCCCGCTCCTCGCCATCGTGCTGCCGCCCGCGAGCGCGCGCCTCGCCGTCACCGTCTGCTCCGTCCTCGCGGCGCTCGTCCTCACCGGCTGGGCCAGCGCCCGCCTCGGCGGCGCCCCGCCCGGCCGCGCGGTCGTGCGCAACGTGGCGGGCGGCGCGGCGGCGATGGCGATCAC
This sequence comes from Streptomyces sp. Tu6071, assembly GCF_000213055.1. Classification (NCBI taxonomy): domain Bacteria; kingdom Bacillati; phylum Actinomycetota; class Actinomycetes; order Kitasatosporales; family Streptomycetaceae; genus Streptomyces; species Streptomyces sp. Tu6071. The sequence continues at coordinate 6,343,020 of NZ_CM001165.1, forward strand.
GTACGCGGTGGGGGCGCTGCTCGGGGCCGCGGGGGCGTGAGCGGGCAGGGCGTACGGTGCGGGGGACCGAGGGCGCGCGGGGCCGGGGGAGTGGACCCCGCCTCCGTCGACTCCCTTGCGGCCACCACGACTTACCGCAAGTAATACTCGTCGGTAACGACCCCTGTTCAAGCACCGCGCGGCGGCCTTACCTTGCCCGTATGCCGAACCTGCCCGATGTCGTGCTGTGGTCCGTCCCGGCGTTCGTCCTGCTCACCGTCGTCGAGATCGTCACCGTGCGCCTCCACCCCGACGACGACGACGCCGGGTACGAGGCGAAGGACGCGGCGACGAGCGTCACGATGGGGCTCGGGAGCCTCGTCACCGACTTCGTCTGGAAGATCCCGATCGTCGCCGTCTACTCCGCGCTCTACGCGCTGACCCCGCTGCGGATACCGGTGCTGTGGTGGACGGTCCTCCTCATGCTCCTCGCACAGGACTTCTTCTACTACTGGTCGCACCGGGGCCACCACGTCATCCGCCTCCTGTGGGCCTGCCACGTCGTGCACCACTCCAGCCGCGCCTTCAACCTCACCACCGCGCTGCGCCAGCCCTGGACGAGCCTCACCTCCTGGCCCTTCTACCTGCCGCTCATCGCGCTCGGCGTGCACCCGGCCGCGCTCGCCTTCTGCTCCTCGGCGAACCTCGTCTACCAGTTCTGGATTCACACCGAGCGCGTCCACAAACTGCCCGCGCCGGTCGAGTACGTCTTCAACACGCCCTCGCACCACCGCGTCCACCACGCCTCGCAGGGCAGCTACCTCGACCGCAACTTCGGCGGCATCCTCATCGTCTGGGACCGCCTCTTCGGCTCCTTCACCCCCGAGACGGAACGCCCCGTCTACGGCCTCACGAAGAACATCACGACATACAACCCGCTGCGCGTCGCGACCCACGAATACGTGGCGCTCGCCCGCGACCTGCGCGCGGCCCGCACATGGCGCGACCGGCTCCGGCACCTGGTGAACGGGCCGGGGTGGCGACCGGGGGAGGCGGCGGGTACGGGCGGCCCGGGTGCGGGTGCGGGTGCGGGTGCGGGTGCGGGTGCGGGTGCGGGTGCGGGCTCGGGGACGGGGACGGGCGTGTCTCCCGCCGTGACCTCCGCCGCGAGTCCCGCCCCCACCGAGGCCGCCGGGTGACCCGCGTCCCGCTGCCCCTGCGCCTCTTCGCCCTCGCCGCTTGCGCCGACCTCCTCGCCCTTCTCCTCGACACCCGGTTCCACGCCTGGCCCGCGCACGCCGTCTGCAAGGCCCTGCTCCTGCCCCTCCTCGCCTGGTACGCGGTGCGCGCGGGCGCCCCCCGCTCCCTGCTCGCCGCGCTCGCCGCCGGATGGCTCGGCGATCTCCTCCTGCTCTCCCCGGCCGACCCCGCCTTCCTCGCGGGGATGGCCGCCTTCGCCGCCGGGCACGTCTGCTACCTCGTCACCTTCCTGCGGCACGGCGCCACTCCACGCGCTCTGCCCGCCCGGCTCGTCGGCGCCGTCCTCGTCCTCGCCGCCGCGCTCCTCGTGCTGTGGCCGCGACTCCCGGCGGGGCTGCGGGTGCCGATGGCCGTGTACAGCGTGCTGCTCACGGCGACGGCGCTCGCGGCGCAGCGGTGCGGGACGCGCGCGGCGGCGGGCGGCGCGCTCTTCCTCGTCTCGGACCTGCTCATCGCGCTCGGCGCGGCAGACCTGACCCGCCCCGCGCCCGCCGACTTCTGGATCATGCTCACCTACGCGCTCGCTCAGTACCTGCTCGTCACCGGCATCTCGCGCGGCACGCCCGTCACCACCGGATCGGCAGCGGCAGCGCGGTGAGCAGCGCCGACACGAGCACGACGAGGGCCAGGGCGAGGAGTTCGGCGCGCGCGGGCACGACCGCTCCGGCCGCCGCCCCGCCGTCTCCGCGCAGGCGCCGCCGCGCCCGCCAGGCGAGCGCGGCGACCCCGGCGACGAGCACGGTCTTCGCGAGGAGGACACGGCCGTAGGCGGTGTCGGTGAGCTGCCCGGCCACCGTGCCCGGCGGCATCCGGCGCAGGGTGCTCGCGATGCCCGTCGCGGTGAGCGCGGCGAGCAGGTACGCGGCCGTCCGCGCGTACCGCCCGAGCAGCCGCGCCCCCTCGGGGGCGGGCAGCCGGGGCACCGTCCGCACCACGGCGAGCAGCCCGCCCGCCCACAGGGCGGCGCAGCTCAGGTGGACGAAGGTGAGGAGGGAGCCGAGCCACGGCGTGGACGGCTCGGGGTGGGCGCGCACGGCTTCGGCGAGCACGACGAGCGCGAGCGGTACGGCGGCGAGCCCCCGGCGTCGCCCGAGCGCGCAGAGCCAGGCGGCCCCGAAGGCGTTCACCTCGAGCAGCGCGAGTTGCCCGTCCCCGCTCTGCGCGAGCGCGCCGGGATCGAGCGCGCTGAGGGAGCGGGGCAGCAGGTTCCCGGCGGCGACGACGACGGCGAGCCCGGAGGCGGCGAGGGTGCCGAGCAGGGCGGCGGCGGGCGCGAGGGGACGGGGGAGCGCGGGCCCGCGCCTCAGCCACACCTCCCCGGCCTGCACGCACAGGGCCACGAGCACGGCCCCGCGCAGCCACCCCACCTCCCGCACGGCCGGCGCGGCGGCCTCCCCGGTCCCGCGCAGGGCGAGGTCCGGCCCGAGCAGGGGCACGAGGAACGCCCCCACGAGCAGCAGCCCGAGGAACACCCCCGACCGCCGTACGGCCCCCGCCCCGTCGTACGGCTCCGCGACCACGCCCGCCCCCTTGCCCGCACCCACCCGAGGATGTTCCCGGACGAACCGGACGCCCCGCAAGCGATGCGCCCGAAGTGCGGGGTACCGGAGCGGGGCGCCGCTCCACGCGTCGGCCGGAGCCCGGAAGAACGAACGGTCTCCCTCATCCTGGTTCCCGCCGCACCCCCGCCCCGTCTCACCTCCGCTCCCGCCTCACCCGCGCCCTCGCCTCACCCCCACTCCGCCGCGTCCGTCCCACTCGGCACCGACGCCCGTGCCCAGTCCGCCGGGCCGCCCTCGTACGAGAACGCCGGGAGCGCGTACCGCAGGCGGCCCCACTCGCTGTCGCGCTCCGCCGTGTGCTCCTCCGGCGGGGGCGGGACGGTGGCGGGGAGCGGGGCGCGGGGGCCGTCCAGGAGCCAGGCGGCGGTACGGGCCAGGGCGAGGCGGACGAGGCGGGAGCCACCCGTGCGGGTCTGCTCCGTCAGGGCGCGGAGCACTCCGGCCGCGAGGAGGTACCCCGTACCGTGGTCGAGCGCCTGGGCGGGCAGAGCCCCCGGGCGGCCCTCGCGGTTCGCCTCGACGGCCGCGATCCCCGTCGCCACCTGCACCAGGCTGTCGAAGCCGCGCCGCTGCCCCCACGGACCCGAGCGCCCCCACGCCGAGACCTGCGCGAGCACCAGCCCGGGGCGCCGCGCGGCGAGCCCGTCCGGCGTGAGCCCGAACCGCTCCAGGGCCCCGGGCCGGTAGCCGGTCACCACGACATCGGCCTCGGCGAGCAGTTCCTCGAAGCGCCGCAGCCCCGCGCAGTCGGCGAGGTCCAGCAGCGCGCTGTGCTTGCCGAGGCCCGTGTCGGTCTGCTGGTCGGCGAGTTCGGGCATCCCCGGCGGGTCGACGCGCAGGACGTCCGCGCCGAGCAGCGCGAGCGCGCGGGTCGCGACGGGGCCCGCGAGGACCCGCGTCAGATCGAGCACCCGTATCCCCGCGAGCGGCAGCCCGCCGCCCCGCGCACGGAACACGCGGCGGGGCGCGGCGTCGATGCGGCCCGCGCTCACGAGCGGCAGCGCCTCCAGGACCCTCGCCTGCGGCCCCGCGCGCCACTCCTCGGGCGCCCGCAGCGCCACGGCGAGACCCCCGGCCGCGTACACCGCCTCCTCGGTCTCCCGCGCCGCGCGCCGCCGCAGGACGGCGGCGACCTCCTCGGGCCCGGCCCCCGCGCCGAGCCCGAGCGCCTTGAGCAACCGGGCTTCGTGGTGCGGGTAGTTGGCGTGCGTACGGACCCAGCCGTCCGCCGTGCGCCAGAACCGCGAGAGCGGCGCGAAGCTCTCGGGCGCGCGCCCCTCGACGCGCAGGAGCCGCTCGCTCGCGAAGGCGGCGGCCACGGCCCGGTCGTCGAGCCGTACGGCGGGTACGGCGGCCCCGTCCCGTACGGAGACGAGTTCGGCGGCGGCGAGCGCGCAGGCACCCGCGCACGCGGCGGCCAGCTCACGGACCGGGAGGCGCGCGGCGAGTACGCCGGTGTCCTCGTGGCGGGTGACGCGGGCGAGCAGAGCGGGGTCGCCACTCAGTGCCGCCCAGGTGGAGGCGAGGCCGGGTGAGGCGGGAGTTTCCATAGGCGCCACTATGGCACTGAGTGCCACGCCGGGGAAGATATTCGCGGAGCGCGAAGGGGTGCGAGAGCGCGAAGGGGGTGGGGCCGCCCGCGAGAGCGTGAAGGGGCGGGGCCGCCCGCGAGAGGCCGCCCCGCCCCGAACCGGAAACCCGGGACCCCGTCCCGGAGACCGGCTACTTCACCGCGTTGAGCGCGTTCGCCACGCCCTCGCCGTAGAAGCCGTTCTTCTTCTTGCCGCCCTCGCACACCGCGTCGACCTCGCCGTCTCCGTCGATGTCGTACGCCGCTCCGCAGGCCGTGTCGTCGGCGCCCGCGTACAGGAGCGCCTTGACGAGGGCCGCCGGGGCGTGCGGGTGGCGGGACTTGATGAGCGCGGCGACGCCCGCGACGTGCGGGGACGCCATCGACGTACCGGCCATGTAGCCGTAGCCGCCGCCGGGCAGCGTGCCGAGGATGAGGCCGCTCGTGGCGGGCGGGGCCGGGGTCTGGTAGACCGTCGAGTCGCCGCCGGGGGCCGCGATGTCGATCTGCCCGTTGCCGTAGTTCGAGAACGAGGACTTCAGGCCCTTCGCGCCCGTCGAGGCGACGGTGACGACACCGGGGAGCTGGGTCGGGATGTCGAAGCACTTCGAGGGGTCGACCACGCGGTCACCGGGCGTCGAGTCGTTGGGGCTCGACGGGTCGGTGATCTTGTCGCTCGCGAGGTCGTAGTTCTCGTTCCCGGCCGCCGCGACGTTGACCGTGCCCTTCAGCTCGGCGTACCGCGTCGCCCGCGTGATCGCCTCGACGAGGGCCTTCTGGTCCGGGTCGTTGGTGCAGTTGAAGTACCAAGGGTCCGTGTAATAGCTGTTGTTGGTCACGTCCACACCGTGGTCCGCCGCCCACATGAAGCCGCACACGACGGCCTCGGTGTAGAAGAAGCCCTCGGTCGTCGAGACCTTGATGCCCGCGACCTTCACGCCCGGCGCGACCCCGCTCATGCCGATGCCGTTCTTCGCGGCGGCGATCTCCCCGGCCACGTGCGTGCCGTGCGGGCTCTCGGCCGCGCCCGGCCGCCACGCCCCCTCGCTCGTGTCCGGCTTGCCCTTCACGCAGTTGACGGAGGCGCCCCGGTCGAAGTTGGCCGCGAGGTCCGGGTGCGTGTCGTCCACGCCCGTGTCGATGACGCCGACCGTCACCTTGCTGCTGCCGAGGTACTTCTCGTGGGCCTTGTCCGCCTTGATCGCGGCCAGGTCCCACTGGAGCCCTTCGAGCGGGTCCTTGTCCGTCGCCGCCGCGTTGCTCCTCGCCGCCGCCGCGACGTCGGCCGCGGAGAGCTTGATCGGGCTGCCGGTGTCGGTCGTCGACTGGGCGGGCAGCGGAGCCGTCCGCGTCGCACCCGCGCTCTGCACGCCGAGCACCTTGCGGATCGCGGGCGCGAAGCCGGTCCGGTCGGAGTGCGCGACGATCACGCCGATCCTGTCGTACGCGTACACCACGTCGCCGCCCGCTCTCTCCACCGCCTTGCGGTAGAAGGGCGAATCGGCGAGCCCGGGGAGCACGTTGACGACGTAACTCGTCGGCGTGCCCACCTCGCTCACGGTCGGGGGCGCGGCCGTGGCCACCGTGGCGGGCACCACCGCGAGCGCGGTGGCGAGGCCGAGCCCCACGGGTATCGCGAGGGCGCGGCGGGAACGGACGAACAGCACCGGCATGGGGTCTCCAGTTCGGGTACGAGGCGTCTGCGCTGAAGTGGTACGGGCCGTGCGGTGTGCGCGCGCCGTACGGGCGCGCCCTGCGGGCGTCCGGTACGGGGCGAGCCGAGCGGTGGCGCACCGGGGCAGAAGGGCAACGGGCCTGTCCGGCGGGTGCGTTCGGACAAGCGCGTGAGCCTCGGCAAAGTGAAGCTATTCCCCTCACTCGTGCTCGGCAATCTTTTCCCAAAATCAGGTGCCCCGAAAATTACGTCGCGTTGAACCGGGTCGCGAGCGCCGCCGTGCCGTTGTGCAGGGGGCGGCAACACCAGTCCCCGCCCACCCGTTGCCCAGAGAGCACCATGTCCAGTTCCTCACCCTTGTCCCCACCACCCGCCCCCGCATCGCGAGGAGATTCCGTGGCCACCGAGACGCCCGAGCCGCACACCGGCTCGCCGCGCGGTGCCGACGCACCCTCGACGGAGCAGTTCGTGGAGGTGCAGGAGAGCGCGGAGTTCGCAGAACTCCGGCGTACGCACCGCTCCTTCGCCTTCCCGCTCACCGTCGCCTTCGTGCTCTGGTACCTGCTCTACGTCCTGCTGTCGAACTACGCCGGCGACTTCATGGGCACCAAGGTCGTCGGCAACATCAACGTGGCTCTGGTCCTCGGCCTCGGCCAGTTCCTCACCACCTTCCTCATCGCCTGGTGGTACTCCCGCCACGCCGCGACCAAGCTCGACCCCAAGGCGCAGGCGATCAAGTCCCGTCTGGAGGGCCAGGAATGAGCCAGCCGCTCAACCTCGCGACCGGGTTCCCGCTCGCCGCGGAGGGCGCCGGCGAGCACCGCCCGCTGATCATCACGCTCTTCGCGATCTTCGTCGTCGCGACTCTTGTCATCACCGTCTGGGCGGGCCGCCAGACCCGCAACGCCGCCGACTTCTACGCGGGCGGACGCCAGTTCACGGGCTTCCAGAACGGCCTCGCCGTCTCCGGCGACTACATGTCGGCCGCCTCCTTCCTCGGCATCGCCGGGGCGATCGCGCTCTTCGGCTACGACGGCTTCCTCTACTCCATCGGCTTCCTCGTCGCCTGGCTCGTCGCCCTCCTCCTGGTCGCCGAACCCCTGCGCAACTCTGGGCGCTACACGATGGGCGACGTCCTCGCCTACCGCATGCGCCAGCGCCCGGTCCGCACCGCCGCCGGCGCCTCCACGATCGTCGTGTCGATCTTCTACCTGCTCGCCCAGATGGCCGGGGCGGGTGTCCTCGTCTCCCTGCTCCTCGGCATCACGAGCGACGGCGGCAAGGTCGCGATCGTCGCGCTCGTCGGCGTGCTGATGATCGTCTACGTGACGATCGGCGGCATGAAGGGCACCACCTGGGTGCAGATGGTCAAGGCCGTGCTGCTCATCGTCGGCACCGTCCTCATCACCGTGCTCATCCTGTGGAAGTTCCACTTCAACGTCTCCGAACTCCTCGGCAAGGCCGCCGAGAACAGCGGAAAGGGCTCGGCCTTCCTGGAGCCGGGGCTCAAGTACGGCGCGACCGCGACCTCGAAGCTCGACTTCCTCTCGCTCGGCATCGCCCTCGTACTCGGCACCGCCGGGCTCCCGCACATCCTGATCCGGTTCTACACCGTGCCCACCGCCAAGGCCGCGCGGAAGTCCGTCAACTGGGCGATCGGCATCATCGGCGTCTTCTACCTCATGACGATCGTCCTCGGCTTCGGCGCCGCGGCGCTCCTCAAGCCGAAGGAGATCACCGACTCCAACCCGGCGGGGAACACCGCGGCACCGCTCGCGGCGCTGGAGATCGGCGGCGGCTCGGGCTCGACGGGCGGCGCGATCCTCCTCGCCGTCATCTCCGCGGTCGCCTTCGCGACGATCCTCGCCGTCGTCGCCGGGCTCACCCTCGCCTCGTCCTCGTCCTTCGCGCACGACATCTACGCGAACGTCATCCGCAAGGGCAAGGCGACCGACAAGGAGGAGGTCCGCGCCGCGCGCTGGGCCACCGTCGCGATCGGCATCGTCTCGATCGGCCTCGGCGCCCTCGCCCGCGACCTCAACGTGGCCGGGCTCGTCGCCCTCGCCTTCGCGGTCGCCGCCTCGGCGAACCTCCCGACGATCCTCTACAGCCTCTTCTGGAAGCGCTTCACCACCCAGGGCGCCCTGTGGTCGATCTACGGCGGCCTCGCCTCCTCGGTCCTCCTCGTGCTCTTCTCGCCGGTCGTCTCCTCCAAGCCCAGCTCGATGTTCCCGGACGTCGACTTCGCCTGGTTCCCGCTGGAGAACCCGGGGCTCATCTCCATCCCGCTCGGCTTCCTGCTCGGCATCCTCGGCACGCTCCTCTCCAAGGACGAGCCGGACAAGGGCAAGTACGCGGAGCTGGAGGTCCGTTCCCTCACCGGCACGGGGGCGCACTGACACCCCGCGCGGGAGCGCACTGACCTCCCGTACGCGAGCGCACCGACACCCCGCGCGGGCGCGCACCGCACCCGTGCCGAGGCCGCGCCGTCCCCGCCCCCGCGGCGGGTGCGGCGCGGCCTCCGCCGTCCGCGGGGAGAAGCCGCCGGTCTCGGCCGCCCCGTCCGCCGCTCGGGTCACGTACGCTCGAAGCCCGTCCGTCGTACGAAAGGGAGGCGGCCCGCATGCTCCTCGACACCTACGGCAGGACCGCCACCGATCTGCGGGTCTCCCTCACGGACCGGTGCAATCTGCGCTGCACGTACTGCATGCCGGAGGAAGGGCTCCAGTGGCTCGGGAAGCCCGAGCTGCTCACGGACGAGGAGATCGTCCGGCTCGTCCGCCTCGCCGTGACCCGCCTCGGCATCACCGACGTCCGCTTCACGGGCGGCGAACCCCTCCTGCGACGCGGCCTCGTGGACCTCGTACGGCGCTGCGCGCTGCTCGACCCGCGCCCGAAGCTCTCCCTCACGACCAACGGCATCGGCCTCGCCCGCACCGCGACCGCGCTCGCGGAGGCGGGGCTCGACCGCGTCAACGTCTCGCTCGACACCCTGGACGCGGAGGTCTTCCACCGCCTCACCCGCCGCGACCGCCACCACGACGTCCTCGCGGGGCTCGCCGCCGCGCGCGACGCCGGGCTCACGCCCGTCAAGGTCAACACCGTCCTCATGCCGGGCCTCAACGAGGACGAGGCCCCCGCCCTCCTCGCCTGGGCCCTCGCCGAGGGCTACGAGCTGCGCTTCATCGAGCAGATGCCGCTCGACGCGCAGCACGGCTGGAAGCGCTCCGGGATGATCACCGCGGAGGACATCCTGACGTCCCTGCGCACCCGCTTCACCCTCACCCCCGAGCCCGGCGCGGCGCGCGGCTCGGCGCCCGCCGAACGCTGGCTCGTGGACGGGGGACCGGGCAGCGTCGGGGTCATCGGCTCCGTCACGCGCCCGTTCTGCGCGGCGTGCGACCGCACCCGTCTCACCGCGGACGGCCAGATCCGCACGTGTCTCTTCGCGACCGAGGAGACCGACCTGCGCGCGCTGCTGCGCTCGGGCGCCGACGACGAGGCCGTCGCGGAGCTGTGGCGCGCGGCGATGTGGGGCAAGAAGGCGGGCTCGGGCCTCGACGACCCGGCCTTCCTCCAGCCGAGCAGGCCGATGTCGGCGATCGGCGGCTGAGAGGCGGGCCGGGCGCCCGGCTGCCGCGTTCCGGCCCCGGCGCCGTCAGGCGCCTTCCCGCTCCTGCCACTCCGCGAGCGGCACGACGTCCTTCAGGAAGCCCCGCACCCCGAGGAACTGGCCCAGCGTCTCCCTGTGCTCCCCGCACGCGAGCCACGTCTTGCGCCGCTCCGGGGTGTGCAGCTTCGGGTTGTTCCAGGCGAGCACCCACGCGGCGGGCGCGCGGCAGCCCTTGGCGGAGCAGACGAGCGGGGAGTCCTCGGACATGACAGGGGTGCTTTCGGTACGGGAACGAGGGGAGCGGGGCTCTGCGGAGGCCCCGGAAAAGGCGACGCCGAGCAGCCACGGGGGGAGCTGCCCGGCGTCGGTCCGTCGCTCCGACGGGGGATGCGGAGCGCGCTGAAAGTATGGCACGAGCCCCCTGCCCGGGTGCAGCCGAACTCAGGGATTGGCGTGGAATCCCCCCGGCACGGGCCCTTCCGCACGGGCCGTTCCGGGACCTCGCCGGGCCGGTCAGGCCCGCTGGTCGTGCGGCTCGCCCGGCTCGGCCGGCGCCTGCCGGGCCGGGCCCTCCAGTACCGGGCGGGGCGGCGGCGGCACATAGGTACCGGGCAGCGAAGGGGCGTTCTCGCGGCCCGCGTTGGCGATGACGACGGCGACGTAGGGGAGGAAAGTGCCCAGGACGAGCGCCACGATCGCCACGTACCGTTCCACGTTCCACAGCAGCATCGCCGCGATGACCGACGCGGTGCGCACCAGCATCGAGATGACGTACCGCCGTTGCCGGCCGCGCACGTCGTCCTGGAGTCCCGCGCGGGCCCCGGTGATCCGGAAGACCTCGTGTTCCGACCGTTTCCCCGCCACGTTCCACCATCCTTCGACGAACCCGTCTCACGGTACGCCGCGCGGCACGCGCCGACGAGACCGGGGCCGCCGGGCGGGGTGCCCCGCACCGTACGGACCGCTCCGGCGTGCGGCGTACGGCATCCGGGCCGATGCTGGGAATCGGCATCCGCCGCCCGGCGGACGGCACCGGTCGAGGGAGTGGCACATGGGCTGGATCTGGGCGATCATCGTCGGCTTCGTCCTTGGCTTCATCGCCAAGCTCGTCCTGCCCGGCAAGCAGCACAGCCCGCTGTGGCTCGTCGTCGTGATGGGCACCATCGGCGGTCTCGTCGGCAACGCGATCGCCTCCGCCTTCGGCGTCCGCTACACGCACGGCATCGACTGGAGCCGCCACGTCTTCCAGCTCGTCGCCGCGATCGTCCTCGTCGCGGTGGGGGAGTCGGTGTACAAGGCGGTGAAGGGCAACAGCGTCAGGCGCTGACACCGCGCCGACAAGGTGCCGGGACACCGGTACGGGTACGGGGCCGCCCGCGACGTGTGCGCGAGCGGCCCCGTACCCGTACCGGCGGAAAGGCCCCTCAGGCTCCGGTGACCTCCACCGCGGCCAGGTTCTTCTTGCCACGGCGCAGCACGAGCCAGCGGCCGTGCAGCAGCTCGCTCGCGGCCGGGACGGCGTCCTCGGCGGTGACCTTCGCGTTGTTCACGTACGCGCCGCCCTCCTTGATCGTGCGGCGCGCGGCGGACTTGCTCGCGACGAGTCCCGTCTCGACGAGCAGGTCCACGACGCTCGCGGGCTCGGCCACGCTCGCCCGGGGCAGCTCGCCGAGCGCCGCCGCGAGCGTCGCCTCGTCCAGCTCCGCCAGCTCGCCCTGCCCGAAGAGCGCGCGCGAGGCGGCGACGACGGCCCGGGTCTGCGCCTCGCCGTGCACGAGCGTCGTCAGCTCCTCGGCGAGCGCGCGCTGCGCGGTCCGCGCCTGCGGACGCTCGGCCGTCACGGCCTCCAGCTCCTCCAGCTCGGCGCGCGGGCGGAAGCTGAGGATGCGCGTGTACCGGCTGATGTCGCGGTCGTCGACGTTGAGCCAGAACTGGTAGAAGGCGTACGGCGTCGTCATCGCCGGGTCGAGCCACACGGCGCCGCTCTCGGACTTGCCGAACTTCGTGCCGTCCGCCTTCGTCATGAGCGGCGTCGCGAGCGCGTGCACCTGGGCCTCGGGCTCCACGCGGTGGATGAGGTCGACACCGGCCGTGAGGTTGCCCCACTGGTCGCTGCCGCCCTGCTGGAGCACGCAGCCATGCCGCCTGTACAGCTCCAGGAAGTCCATCGCCTGGAGCAGCTGGTAGCTGAACTCCGTGTAGGAGATGCCCTGTTCGGACTCCAGGCGGCGGGCCACGGACTCCTTCGTGAGCATCTTGTTGACCCGGAAGTGCTTGCCGATGTCGCGCAGGAACGCGATCGCGCTGAGCCCGGAGGTCCAGTCGAGGTTGTTGACCATGCGCGCCGCGCTCGGCCCGTCGAAGTCGAGGAAGGGCTCGATCTGCGCGCGCAGCCGGTTCACCCACTCCGCGATCGTCGCGGGGTCGTTGAGCGTGCGCTCGGCGGTCGGGCGCGGGTCGCCGATCTGCCCGGTGGCGCCGCCGACGAGGGCGAGCGGGTGGTGCCCGGCCCGCTGGAGGCGGCGCACCGTGAGGACCTGCACGAGGTGCCCGACGTGGAGCGAGGCCGCCGTCGGGTCGAAGCCGCAATAGAAGGTGACGGGACCGTTCGCGAGCGCCTTGCGCAGGGCTTCCTCGTCGGTGGACTGGGCGAAGAGCCCGCGCCACTTGAGGTCGTCGACGATGTCCGTCACGGTCGTGTACTCCTCGGCTTCGGTCGCGCGCGGACGGTGAGAACCGGGCGCGGGATGGTGCGTCCAGTGTATGGGGGACCCGTACACGCCCCGGCACCGGTTTTCCCGCTCCGTGCGCGCCGGGCCCGCACCCCTCTCGCGCCGGAACTGTGGGAACCCCACCAAACGTCGTCGCACGTGCTGTCGGGGGCCGATTGGGTGGGTGCGCCCCCCTAGCGATAGTTTCGAGCAGGACAAGTGCGGGACGAGACGGTCCCGGGGCCGCCGCCGCACGGCGCACGCGGCCCGCAACCGTCTTGTCCGTATCAGACCACCGTCGAAAGGGTGATCCGTTGAGCCGCTCGGTTCTCGTCACTGGAGGCAACCGGGGCATCGGCCTCGCCATCGCCCGGGCCTTCGCCGACGCCGGTGACCAGGTCGCCGTCACCTACCGTTCCGGGGAGCCGCCCGCCGGCTTCCTCGGCGTCAAGTGCGACATCACCGACGCCGAGCAGGTCGACCTGGCCTTCAAGGAGGTCGAGGAGAAGCAGGGGCCCGTGGAGGTGCTGGTGTGCAACGCCGGTGTCACCAAGGACCAGCTCCTCATGCGCATGTCCGAGGACGACTTCGGCTCGGTCATCGACACGAACCTCACGGGCGCCTTCCGCGTCGTCAAGCGCGCCAACCGCGCGATGCTGCGGGCCCGCAAGGGCAGGGTCGTCCTCATCTCCTCCGTCGTCGGGCTCCTCGGCTCCGCCGGACAGGCCAACTACGCCGCGTCCAAGGCCGGGCTCGTCGGCTTCGCGCGCTCGCTCGCCCGGGAGCTGGGCTCGCGCAACATCACCTTCAACGTCGTGGCACCCGGTTTCGTCGACACCGACATGACCAAGGTGCTCAGCGAGGAGCAGCGCGCGGGGATCGTCGCGCAGGTGCCGCTCGGCCGCTACGCGGAGCCGAAGGAGATCGCCGCGACGGTGCGTTTCCTCGCCTCCGACGACGCCTCGTACATCACTGGAGCCGTCATCCCGGTTGACGGCGGATTGGGCATGGGTCACTGATCACATGAGCGGAATCCTCGCGGGCAAGCGCGTACTCGTCACGGGCGTCCTCACGGAGGGCTCGATCGCCTTCCACGCGGCCAAGGTCGCGCAGGAGGAGGGCGCCGAGGTCGTCCTCACCGGCTTCGGCCGCCTGAGCCTCGTCGAGCGCATCGCGAAGCGCCTGCCCAAGCCCGCGCCCGTCATCGAGATGGACGTCACCAACAAGGAGCACCTGGACGCCCTCCCGGGCCGTATCCAGGAGCACTTCGGCGACGACGGCCACCTGGACGGCATCGTGCACTCGATCGCCTTCGGCCCGCAGCCGGTCTTCAACTTCCTCGAAGCCGAGTGGGAGGACGTCGCCACCGCCGTGCACGTCTCCGCGTACTCGCTCAAGTCGCTCACGATGGCCTGCCTGCCGCTCATGCCGCGCGGCGGCTCGGTCGTCGGCCTCACCTTCGACGCCACGATCGCCTGGCCCAAGTACGACTGGATGGGCGTCGCGAAGGCCGCCCTGGAGTCCACCAACCGCTACCTCGCCCGCGACCTCGGCGAGAAGAACGTGCGGTGCAACCTCATCTCCGCCGGTCCCATCAAGTCGATGGCCGCGAAGTCCATCCCGGGCTTCGAGGAACTGTCCGACGTGTGGAACACGCGCGCCCCGATCGGCTGGGAGATGTCCGACCCGGAGCCCGCGGGCCGCGGCGTCGTCGCGCTGCTCTCGGACTTCTTCCCGCGCACGACGGGCGAGATCGTCCACGTGGACGGCGGCGTCCACATGATGGGGGCCTGAGCCCCGTCATTCACGAAGGGCGCCCTTCTCCCGTACGAGGCTTTCCCGGTACGGAGGAGGGGCGCCCTTCGCGCGCGTACGGCGGCTCTGCGGCGGACGCGGGGGCGGCCTTCCGCCTCAGCCGCGCTTCGCCGCGTGCGCCGCCGCGCGGGCCTCGCGTTCCACGCGGTCGCCCTCACCGAGGAGCGCGGGGCGGCACATGTAGGGGATGCCGCCCGCCTCGTTCGCGGCCTTCTCGCCGTCCTGGTCCGCGATCGCCTGCAGGAGCGCGTGGTGGTCGAGATCGTGCTCGGGGGTCATCTCGCCGATGTCCTCGCGCAGCCAGTCCCGCAACACCTGGCCGAGGTCCGCGTACACCTCGGTGATCACGGAGTTGTGCGAGGCCGCGACGACCGCGAGGTGGAAGGACGCGTCCGCGACGACGAAGTCCTCCGCGTCCCCCGCCTTCCACGCGGCGTCCCTGCGCTCCAGCGCGTTCTCCAGGAGCCCCACGTCCTTCGCGGTACGGCGCTGGGCCGCGAGCCGCGCCGCCGTCGACTCCAGCGCGACCCGCAGCTCGGCGAAGTCGCGCGGGTCGGCCGCGGCGAAGCGACGCTGCATGACCCCGGCCAGTTCGCTCGTCGCCACGACGTAGGTGCCCGAGCCCTGCCGGATGTCGAGCAGCCCGTTGTGCGCGAGCGCCCGGACCGCCTCGCGGACCGTGTTGCGCGCCACACCCAGCTGCTCGACCAGCTCGGACTCGGTCGGGATGCGCGAGCCGATCGGCCACTCGCCCGAGGAGATCGGGGCCCGCAGGGCGGCGATGACCTGCTCGGAGAGGGCCGAGCGGCGCGGGGAAGACAAGGGCATGAGCGTCCTAGGAGTCGCGGGCGGGCAGCTGGGGGCCGTGCGGGCGGGATGTGACCAGTATGGGAGGCCGGACGACTGGACAGTCAAACATCCCATGATTCTATGATGGGCGCATGGCACCCGAGGAATCAACGTCCCTGCGGTCAGAAACCGCCCCGTCCCCCACTTCCGCACCGAGCGGACCCGCCCCGGGACCCACCCGGGTCAAGGGCCTGCTCGCGGTCCTCATGCCGGTCGGTATCGTCCTCGCCGCGCTCAACCTGCGCCCCGCCATCACGAGCCTCGGCTCGCTCCTGGAGGAGGTGCGCGACGGGCTCGGCATGAACGGGACCCTCGCCGGGCTGCTCACCTCCGTACCGCCCTTCTGCTTCGCCGTCTTCGGCTCCCTCGCCCCGCGCCTGTCCAGGCGCTTCGGCCCGGGCACCGTGGTCTGCGGCGGCATGGTCGCGATCACCGCCGGGCTGATCATCCGGCCCTTCACCGGGTCCACGCCGGGCTTCCTCGCCGCGACCGCGCTCACCCTCGCGGGCATCGCGGTGAGCAACGTGCTCATGCCGGTCGTCGTCAAGAACTGGTTCCCCGACCGCGTCGGCTCGATGACCGGGCTCTACTCGATGGCCCTCGCCGTCGGCACCTCCCTCGCCGCGGCCGTCACCGTGCCGCTCAACGACGCGCTCGGCGGTGGCTGGCAGGGCGGCCTCGCGATCTGGGCGGCACTCGGCGCCGTCGCCGTACTGCCCTGGGCCGTGCTGAGCCGCCAGGGCCGCGCGGCTGAACGCGAGAGCGCCGCGCACCCCGCCCCGGCGGGGCCCGGGGACGCCCTGCGCGTCACGCGCAGCCGCACCGCGTGGTCGCTCGCCTGCTTCTTCGGGCTCCAGTCCACCGCCGCCTACATCACCATGGGCTGGATGCCGCAGATCTTCCGCGACGCGGGCATCTCCGCCGGGACCGCGGGTGTCCTCCTCGCCGTGACCATGGCGCTCGGCATCCCGCTCGCCTTCGTCATCCCGCGCGTCGCGATCCGCCTGCCGCAGCAGGGCCCCGTCGTGGTCGTCCTCGGCCTGTGCGGACTCGGCGGCTACCTCGGTCTCGCGCTCGCGCCCGCCGGAGGCGCCTGGATCTGGGCCTTCCTCATCGGCATCAGCAACTGCGCCTTCCCGCTCGCCCTCACGATGGTCGGCCTGCGCGCCCGCACCGGGCCGGGCGTCGTCAAGCTCTCCGCCTTCGCGCAGAGCACCGGCTACCTGATCTCCATCCCCGGCCCGCTCCTCGTCGGCGTCCTCAACGACGCGACGGGCGGCTGGGGCATCCCGATCCTCTTCATGGCCTGCCTCATGGTCCCGCAGATCATCGTCGGCACCCTGGCCGGCCGGAACCGCACGATCGAGGACGAACACCTCGCCAAGGCGGCCTGACCCCCCTCCCGCCCGGGACCCGGCCGCCACACAGGCCCCCGGGCGGGACCCCGCCGAGAAGCCCCATAAACTACGCACATGCCCGTGCTCGAACCCAATCCCCAAGGCGGCCAGAAGAAGCTCCTCCTGGTCTTCGGCGCGATGATCGGCATCACGGTGGTGATCGGCATCCTCGCAAGCTTCCTCGCCTGACCCGGCGCCCGCCTGTCGGGGGCCACCCACGACGAGCGCCTCGGCGCGCGACGGAGGCCGTCGTTCGTGGCGAGCGTCTGGGTGGGTGATGCCGTCGTTCGTGGCGAGCGTCTCGGTGGGTGACGGAGGCCGTCATTCGTGGCGAGCGTCTGGGTGGGTGACGGAGGCCGTCACTCGCGACGAACGTCTCGCCGCGCCACGGAGGCCGCTATCCGGGCCCCGCACCGTGCCCGGGACCCGCTCGCGGGACAGGCTCCGTCCGCCGCTGCCGGGCCGGGCCCATGCGGGCTGTGCCCTTACCCTCCGCACCCCGCTGCCGGGACCGACTCTCTCCGCCGCTGCCCGGCCGGGGCGGTTCCCCGCGCCCTTAACTCCCGGACCGACGCGCCGACCTCGGAACGCCGCGCCGACTCACGTGACTCCGCGCCGACCGCCGCCTCCCCGGGATCTCCGCGCCGACCTCGGAACGACGCCGTCCCCGGAACTCCGCGCCCCACCCCGGGAATTCCGCGCGGACCGCGGAATGCCGCGCCGACTTCCGCCCCCGGGAACGCCGTGCGGACCTCCGCCACCCGGGAACGCCGCGCGGACCGCGAACACGCGCCGACCTCCGTCTCCCCAGGGTTCCGCGCCCGGCCCCGGAACCCCGCCTCATCCCCCGAACTGAACTCCGCGCGGACCGCTGAACGCCGCGCCGACCTCCGCCACCCGGGAACTCCGCGCGAACCGCTGAACGCCGCGCCGACCTCTGTCTCCCCAGGGTTCCGCGCCCGGCCCCGGAACCCCGCCACACCCCGCGAACTCCGCGCCCCTTCCCGGAACTCCGCCACCCCGCCGTCCGTTCAAGGCCCACAGGGGGCCCGCCCATCCCCTAGGGAATCCGTTCGAGCGCCGTCAGGGTTCTCTCAGGGACAACCCTTAAGGGTTCGGCCGGGAAATATCAGGGTCGAGTGGGGGGAAAACCCGATAGGCGCGGGCGCTTCGGAGCCGTAGCGTCGTAGGTGAGGCGCCGGGCGTTCCGGCGTGCACCGCGACCGGGGGAGACGGCATGAGCACACAGGTTCACAGCAGGGGCGAGCCGACCGCGCCCGCCGCCCCCGCGCAGTCCCGGCTGCCGTGGTGGGCGCTCGCCCTGCCCACCCTCGCCTTCCTCGTCCTGCTCGCCCTCGTCGCGCAGCCGGGCGAGGCGCACGCGGCGGTCGCCTCCCCAGGTCTCGCCGGTCTCCTCGACCGGTTCGGCGCCTTCCTCGGCGGCCTCGTCGGCTGAGCCGCGGCGGCCCCTTGTCACTCCTGCGGGGGGAGTGCGCAACTCCCTCCGCCGGGCAGCCCCTTTCGTGCGAAGCTGGGACGTATGAGCGCCGCCGTGTCCTCCGGGGGGATGTCCGCCCCCGCTCCCGCCACCACCCGTAAGCTCGTCCTGCTGCGTCACGCGAAGGCCGACTGGCCCGAGGGCTCCGACCACGAGCGACCGCTCGCCGAGCGGGGCCGCAAGGACGCCCCCGCCGCCGGGCGCAGGCTCGCGGACCTCGGCATCGCCGCCGACCTCGCCCTGTGCTCCACCGCCCTCCGTACCCGTGAGACCTGGAAGCTCGCCGTCCCCGAACTTCCCGAGCGCCCGCGCACGGTCTACGAGGAGCGGATCTACGAGGCCGCTCCCGGCGCCCTCATCGAACTCCTCAACGAGGTGGACGACGAGGCCGCCACCGTCCTCCTCATCGGACACAACCCGGGCGTCCAGGCCCTCACCGAGATCCTCGCGGGCAGCGTGGCGGGCGAACGCGCGGCCCGCCTCAGCGGCCGCGACTTCCCCACGGCGGCCTTCTCGGTCCTGGAGTTCACGGGACCCTGGAAGTCCCTCGAACCAGGGGTCGCGACCCTCACCGACTACTGGGCCCCGCACGAGGTCTGAGCCGCGCCGACGGACGTGGCCCCGCTCCCGTACGCGGGGAAGCGGGGCCCACGGAGCCGAAGCGACCGGGAACGAGGAACCGCTCGGCTGCCGACTGCCGGAACCCGGACCGGAGGCTGCTCGGCCCCCGCCACTCAGGCCCCCGAGGCGCCCCGACCTCCGAGCCCGCCCGATCCCCGTGGCCGCGCGATCCCCGTGGCTGTTCGGCCCTCCGAGGCGTTCGCGCCCCGACCTCCGTGGCCGCCCGACCTCCGAGGCGCCCGGCCCCCCAAGGCGCCCGGCCCCCCAAGGCGCCCGGCCCCCGAGGGGCCGCTCAGCAACCCCTCGCAGAGCCCCGTCCCCTCAGCCCCCTCAGTCCTCCACCGCCCCGTCCGCCGCCTCGACCTCTTCCCGCGTGATCCCGAGGAGGTAGAGGACGGTGTCGAGGAAGGGGACGTTCACCGAGGTGTGCGCGGCCTCCCGCACCACCGGCTTCGCGTTGAAGGCGACGCCGAGCCCTGCCGTGTTGAGCATGTCGAGGTCGTTGGCGCCGTCGCCGATCGCGACGGTCTGCGCGAGCGGCACCCCCGCCTGTTCGGCGAAGCGCCGCAGCAGTCGCGCCTTGCCCGCCCGGTCCACGATCTCGCCCGTGACCCGCCCGGTGAGTCTGCCGTCCACTATCTCCAGCGTGTTGGCGGCGGCGAAGTCGAGGCCGAGGCGTTCCCGCAGCTCGTCGGTGACCTGTGTGAAGCCGCCCGAGACCACGCCGACCTGGTAGCCGAGCCGCTTCAGGGTGCGGATCAGTGTGCGCGCGCCCGGCGTGAGCCGTACCTCCGCACGCACCTTCTCCACGACAGAGGCGTCGAGCCCCGCGAGCAGGGCGACCCGCGCGTGCAGAGACTGCGCGAAGTCCAGTTCCCCGCGCATCGCCGACTCGGTGACCCGGGCCACCTCCGCCTCGCACCCCGCGTGCGCGGCGAACAGCTCGATGACCTCGTCCTGGATGAGCGTCGAGTCGACGTCCATCACGACGAGCCGCTGCGCCCGCCGCTGGAGCCCGGCCGCGACGACGGCGATGTCCACGCCGAACTCCCCGGCACGCGGCGCGAGCGCCGAGCGGAGGGTGTCGGCGGGGACCCCGGAGACGGCGAACTCCACAGCCGTCACGGGGTACTTGGCGAGCCGGAAGACGCGGTCGATGTTGGCGCCCGCCCCCGTGATGCGCGCGGCGATCGCGGCGGTCGACTCGGCGGTCAGCGGGTTGCCGAGGACGGTGACGTGCGAACGCCCCGTGCCACGCGGCCTGTTGTCGCCCGTACCGGAGATGATCTCGGCGGAGAGCCCCCAGGACTCGGCCCAGCTGTGGACCGTCGCCCGCAACTCGCCCTCCTGGACGCCGGGCGGCTCGGTCACGAGGGCGCACAGCACGATGCGGCCCCGCGTGACGACCTGCTCGATGTCCACGACGTCCACGCCGTACCCGGCGAGCGTGTCGAAGAGACCGGCCGTGAGGCCGGGGCGGTCCTTGCCGAAGATCTTGACGAGAAGAGTCGGCAGGTCCTCGGACGCCGACGCCGCAGACAGTGATGCGCTCATGGTGCCCCTACCGTATCGGCCTCCGCCGCGCCGATGAACGCCGTCCCGCAGGCCGGACACCTGATCCGCGCCCCGTTCACCTCCCCGTCCCCGCCCCGTCGGCCCCGCCGTCCCCGCCCCCGTCCCTCCCCCGTCCGCGCCCGCCGCCGTTACCGGGACGGAACCTCGTCCGGCTTCCACCCCGGCGCCTTCGCCTGGAATAGTGCTGCCGCACGCCGAGCAGATCTGCCTCGGACGCGGAAAGTGACAAGCCCGTCGACGGGGCCATGGGGGACACAGGCATATGGGGCTCGCGGTACCGGCATACGTACTGGAACTGAACGGCAGGACCTGGACGCTCGATCCGGCCAGGACATACACGGTGGGACGTGATCCGCAGGCAGACATCGTGGCCGAGGACGCCAGGGTCTCCTGGCGCCACGCCACCCTCGGCTGGACCGCGTCCGGCTGGACGATCGAGGACGGCGGCAGCACCAACGGCACCTTCACGGACGGCCGCCGGATCACCCGCGCCGTGCTCGGCCCCGGCACCGTGGTCCACCTCGGCAACGCGAGCGACGGCCCACGCCTCACCGCCCGCCCCGCCGAGCAGCCCGCCGCCGGACCGGCGGCCCGCCCCGTGCCCCCGCGGCAGGACGCGGAGCCGCCCGCCGACCAGGCCCCGGCGCGGCAGCACGTACAGGGGCCCGCCGCGCGGCAGCCCGTACGCGAGCAGCCCGCGCCCCCCTTCCAGCAGCCCGCGCCGCTTCCCGAGCAACCCGCCCCGCCCGTACGGGACCAGCCGGCGTTCCCCGACCCACGCCCGGCACCCGGCCCGGCCGTGGGCCCGCGCCCTGTCGCAGACCCGCGCCCTGTCGCGGACCCGCGCCCGGCCGTGGACCCACGCCCCCGCCAAGGCGGCCCCTCCTACGGCGACCGCAGCCCCACGACCTTCCATCAGATGGCCCTGGGCCGCCGCATGAGCATCGGCCGTGCCCTGGAGAACGACCTCGTCGTCTCCGACCTCCAGGTCTCGCGGCACCACGCCGAGTTCCACGCGACGCCCGAGGGCCGCTTCGAGATACGCGACCTCGGCTCGCACAACGGCACGTACGTCAACGGGCAGCCGCTGCCCAAGTCCGGGAGCGCCCTGCTCGGCGCGCAGGACATCGTCGGCGTCGGCCACTCGACCTTCCGGCTCGTCGAAGGCCGCCTGGAGGAGTTCGTCGACTCCGGTGAGGTCTCCTTCACGGCCCGCCATCTCACCGTCGAGGTCGACGGCGGCAAGCAGATCCTCAAGGACGTCTCCTTCGGCGTCCCGGAGAAATCCCTCGTCGCGGTGATCGGCCCCTCCGGCTCGGGCAAGTCCACGCTGCTCAAGGCCCTCACCGGCTACCGCCCCGCCGACCAGGGCACGGTCCTGTACGACCACCGCGACCTGTACAAGCAGTTCGCCGAACTGCGCCAGCGCATCGGGCTCGTCCCGCAGGACGACATCCTGCACAAGGAGCTCACCGTGCGCCGCGCCCTCCGCTACGCGGCCAAGCTCCGCTTCCCCGCCGACACGAGCGAGCAGGAGCGGCAGGACCGCATCAGCGAGGTGCTGCGCGAGCTGAAGCTCGACATCCACCAGGACAAGAAGGTCACCTCGCTCTCCGGCGGCCAGCGCAAACGCGTCTCGGTCGCGCTCGAACTGCTCACGAAGCCCTCGCTGATCTTCCTCGACGAGCCGACCTCGGGCCTCGACCCGGGCATGGACCGCGATGTGATGCAGCTCCTGCGCGGGCTCGCCGACGACGGCCGCACGGTCCTCGTCGTGACGCACTCGGTCGCCGAGCTGTCACTGTGCGACAAGCTGCTCGTCATGGCGCCCGGCGGCGCCGTCGCCTACTTCGGGCCCCCGGCCGAGGCACTCAACTTCTTCGGCTACACGAGCTGGGCCGACGTCTTCTCCGCCTTCGAGGAGTACCGGGAGTACGACTGGGCGGGCCGCTGGAAGGGCTCGCAGCACTACCAGCTGTACGCGGCCGACGCGGACGTCGCCGCCTCGCAGCCCGTACCCGTGGTCGGGCAGAGCCCGGCGACGCTGCGGCCGACGAAGCCGCAGGGCTGGTTCGCGCAGTTGCGGACCCTCACCGTGCGCTACCTCGCGGTGCTGGCCTCCGACCGCTTCTTCATGGCGCTCATGGTCGTCCTGCCGGTCGTCCTGGGCGTCGTCTCGGTGATCATCCCGGCGAAGTTCGGCCTCGCCCCGCCGACCCCGCCCTCGCGCTTCAACAGCGCGGCCGGGATGATCCTCATGATCCTCGTCGTGGGCATCTGCCTCGCGGGAGCGGCCAACTCCGTACGCGAACTGATCAAGGAACGCGTCATCTACGAACGGGAACGGGCCACGGGGCTCTCCCGCTCCGCGTACCTCATGTCGAAGGTCCTCGTCCTCGGCGTGGTCACGGCGCTCCAGGGCGTCATCATGACCCTCATCGGCACGAGCAGCCGCGCGCTGCCCGCCGAGGGCCTCGTCCTGCCGCCCGCCGCCGAGATCGGCGTCGCGGTCATCGCGATGGGCCTCACGTCCATGGTCGTCGGCCTGGTGATCTCCGCGCTCGTGCGCACGAGCGAGATGACGATGCCGCTCCTCGTGATGTTCGCGATCGTCCAGCTCGTCTTCACCGGCACGCTCTTCCAGATCTTCGACAGCCCCGGCCTCGAACAGCTCGCCTGGCTCATGCCCTCGCGCTGGGGGGTCGCCGCGGCGGGCGCCACGACCGACCTGGCGCACCTCATGCCGCCGTGGGACGAGAAGCGCCCCGGCGACCTCGACCCGCTGTGGGAGCACACCACGGCCCAGTGGAGCACGGACATCGCCGTCCTGCTGGGGATCGCCGTCGTCCTGCTCCTCGTCGTCTCGCGCCTCCTGCGCCGGCACGAGCCGGAGGTCATGCGGAAGTAGGGGCCGGAGGCTCCCGCACGGGACAGGTCGCCCCGGTTCCGTAAGGGCTCCCGCAGGGGACGGGATGCCCCGGTCCCGTACGGGCTCCCGCACGGTACGGGCGCCCCGGCCCGTACCGCCTCCGCGCCCGTACCACCGCGACCCGCACGCACGCATGCCGCGAGGGCGGCACCCGCATCCGGGTGCCGCCCTCGCGGCTGGTCAATAGGGGGCCGTGGGCACGACCCCGTCTCTCCCGCTCAGCACTCCCCGTACGCCGGGTCGGCGCGTGGTGGAGTCTCTGCCGGGGCTCCGCCGGGCTCAGCCCGCGCGGTCTCGGGGGAATGCTCAGTAGGCCGAGTTGACGTTGTCCATCGAGCCGTAACGCTCGGCGGCGTAGTTGGCGGCGGCGGTGATGTTCGCGACCGGGTCGTAGATGTCGTTCGAGGTGCCCGCGACGTGCCAGTGCTCGAAGGTCGGCTGGATCACCTGGAGCAGACCCTTGGAGGGGATGCCGTTCTGGGCGTTGATGTCCCACAGGTTGATCGCGCGGGTGTTGCCGGAGGACTCGCGCATGATGTTGCGGTGCAGGCCCTCGTACGAGCCGGGGATGCCCTTCGCCTTCATGATGGCGAGCGACTCGCGGATCCAGCCGTCCAGGTTGTTCGGGTAGGTCTTGACGGCCTTGCGCTCGGCGTTGCGGCTCGCGGCCTGCTTCGTGGCGCGGTCCTTCGTGGCCTGCGCCTTCTTCTTCGTCTCGGCGGCCTTGGCCTCCTGCGCGGCCTTGATCTTCGCCTCGGCGGCCTTCGCCTGCTCGGAGGCACCGGCCTGCTGGTTGGTGATGCTGGCGTGCAGCTCCTTGGCCTGCGTGTTGCCGCCGGTCAGGCTGCTGTACGCGGCCGGCTCGGAGGCGGCGACGCTCTGCGAGGCGGAGCCGGAACCGCTCGTCGCGGGGATCGCGATGCCGCAGACGAGGACGGCGGCCGAGACGCTGCCTATGCCCGCGAGCTGGAGCTTCTGGGTGCGGCTCAGGTTGCCGCCGCGCAGTGCGGCCGGAACGGCGCCCGCGACCTTGGCCTGGGCGGTGCCGACCTGCTCGCCGAACTTGCTGGAGGAAACGCGCTGCTGGATCGAGCCGAGCTGGCTGGTGACCTGACGACGACCGTCGTTGATTCGCTTCTGGGCGTTGCGGATGCGAGTGGAGATGTCAGACATGGCAGATGTGACCTCTTCGTGTAAGCGGGGAGGTCGCTCTCGGCCCGGTGGGGGACGAATGGTTTTCCCGGCCTGGCGCCGGGTAGAGACCGACGTCGAGCGACGGGTGCCATTGTTAGCGGCCGCAAAAATCCGTGGCAAAGATGTGACGTACGATGCGGCTTAGTTATGAAGGGTCCGTTTTGGACCCTATGGGAGCGCAAAACCCCCGCTCGTATCGGACATACGGCATGTACTACGCAAGTTCGTACGTGACGCGCGCCCTATGCCCGTCCTCACAAGCCGCTCACCCGAATCTCACGAACGGTTGCTACCGCAAAGCAGAGGGTGTGCGAAGAGCGCCCCTCCCGGGACTCCGCCCCCCGCTTCCACCCCGAGACCTACGCCCGGCGGCGCTACCCGCCCGGCCGCAAGGCCGATGCCCGGCGCGAGGCGCCCGGCTACGGTGAGCCCATGCCCGCCACACCCACGGGCCTCCGCGCGGTCAGCTCCGCACTGCTCGCGATGAGCAGGCCGCTGGAGGTCCAGGACGTCCTGCACACGATCGTCGCCTCGGCCCGCGAACTCCTCGACGCCGAGTACGCGGCCCTCGGCGTCCCCGACGACCACGGCGGCTTCGCCCAGTTCGTCGTCGACGGCGTGAGCGAGGAGCAGTGGAAGGCCATCGGCCCCCTCCCGCGCCGCCACGGCATCCTCGCGGCCCTGCTGGAGGAGGGCCGCACCGAGCGCCTCGCCGACGTCCGCCGCGACCCCCGCTTCAAGCGCTGGCCCGCCGCCCACCCCGACATGAGCGACTTCATCGGCCTCCCGGTCCGCCACGGGGACGAGACCATCGCCGCCCTCTTCCTCGCCAACAAACGCTGCCCCCACCCCGAGAACACCTGCGGCTTCACCGAGGAGGACGAGGAACTCCTCGGGATGCTCGCCCAGCACGCCGCCATCGCCCTCACCAACGCCCGCCTCTACGAGCGCAGCCGCGAGCTGACCATCGCCGAGGAGCGCTCCCGCCTCGCCCACGAGCTGCACGACGCCGTGAGCCAGAAGCTCTTCTCGCTCCGCCTCACCGCCCAGGCCGCCACCGCGCTCGTCGACCGCGACCCGGCCCGCGCCAAGGAAGAGCTGCACCAGGTCGCGGCCCTCGCCGCCGAGGCCGCCGACGAGCTGCGCGCCGCGGTCGTCGAGCTGCGGCCCGCCGCGCTCGACGAGGACGGCCTCGTCGCGACCCTGCGCACCCAGATCCGCGTGCTCGACCGCGCCCACGCCGCGCGCGTCACCTTCCGGGGAGAAGGAGCACGGGCCCTGCCCGCCGCCCAGGAGGAGGCGCTGCTGCGCGTGGCCCAGGAGGCGCTGCACAACGCGCTCCGCCACTCCGGCGCCGCCCACGTCGACGTCGTCCTGCGCCGGGCGGGGCGCGGCGCCGTGCTCCGCGTCACGGACGACGGCTCCGGCTTCGACGCGCGAGGGGTGCGCCGGGCGGGGCGCCACCTCGGCCTCGTCTCCATGCGCGACCGCGCGGCGGGCGTCGGAGGCTCACTCACGGTGGACTCGGCGCCCGGCAAGGGCACCACGATCGAGATGGAGGTACCCGGTGGCTGATACAGGGGAGTGGGCGGCCCGTACGACGGGGCCGGGGCCCGCGCAGGCGGCCCGTACGGACACCGTGCCCGCGGAAGAGGGGAAGGCGGGCGCCGCGCCCGGCGGCCCCCGCCCGATCCGGGTGCTCATCGTCGACGACCACCAGGTCGTCCGCCGGGGCCTGCGCACCTTCCTGGAGATCCAGGACGACATCGAGGTGGTCGGCGAGGCCGCGGACGGCGACGAGGGCGTCGCGCGCGCGGGCGAGCTGCGCCCCGACGTGATCCTCATGGACGTGAAGATGCCCGGCACCGACGGCGTCGAGGCACTGCGCACCCTGCGGGCCCTCGGCAACGAGGTACGGGTCCTGATCGTGACGAGCTTCACCGAGCAGCGCACCGTGGTGCCCGCGCTGCGCGCCGGAGCGGCCGGCTACGTGTACAAGGACATCGACCCCGAGGCCCTCGCCGGGGCGATCCGCTCCGTGCACGCCGGGCACGTCCTCCTCCAGCCGGAGGTCGCGGGGATGCTCCTCGCCCAGGAGGAGCAGGCCCCGCAGCAGCCGCGCGGCGGCTCCCTCACGGAACGCGAGCGCGAGGTGCTCGGCCTCATCGCGGACGGCCGCTCCAACCGCGAGATCGCCCGCGCGCTCGTCCTCTCCGAGAAGACGGTGAAGACGCACGTATCGAACATCCTCATGAAACTCGACCTCGCCGACCGCACCCAGGCCGCCCTGTGGGCCGTACGGCACGGCTACAGCGACTGAAGCCCCTGGTGGCACGCGGTGTGCTCGGATGGTTGCACGAAAGGATGAGATTCATACCGACGGGTGCACCTCACCCGGACGGCGGAACGTACGGGGCGGACGCGCGTTCTCCAGTGCACCCCGGGGCGATGGGCCCCTGGGTACTCAGGAGGACGAGAAAGTGATCAACTTCAAGAAGGCCGCGACCGTGACCCTGGTGGCCGGGGGGCTGCTCGCCGCGGGTACCGGTATGGCCTCCGCCACCGACTGCCCGCCCGCCCACGGCGGACACGGCGGCCACCACGCCCCGGGCCACGGCGGTCACCACGGCGGCGGCCACAACGGCGGCGGCTCGCACGCCGGCGGCGGCTCCCACGCGAACGGTGTCGCGACCCGCTCCCCGGGCATCCTCTCCGGCAACCTCGTGCAGGTCCCGGTGAACATCCCGGTCAATGTGAGCGGCAACACGATCAACGTGATCGGTCTCCTCAACCCCGCCTTCGGCAACAGCGCCGTCAACCGCTGACGCCTCCGCCGCCGTTCTTCACCCGAACGGTGGTGAAAGCGCCCAACCGGGCGCTGTCCCGTGACCCCACGCGCCCCCGGCGCGTTTCCCAGCGTGCGGCCCCCAGCCAGGGGCCGTGAAACGCATCTGTGGAGGAGTAACACCCATGAGCATCGCCAAGAAGGCCGTCCTGACCATCGCCGCCGCCGGCTTCGCCGCCGCCGTCCCGGCGGGCGCCGCCTTCGCCGACGCCGGTGCCGAGGGCGCCGCCATCGGTTCCCCCGGCGTCGCCTCCGGCAACCTGGTCCAGGTCCCCGTGCACGTGCCGGTCAACCTTTCCGGCAACAGCATCAACGTGATCGGCCTGCTGAACCCGGCCTTCGGCAACGCCGCGGTCAACAGCTGACCCGAGCAACACCCCACGGGGCCCGGCACGCCACCCAGGCGCGCCGGGCCCCGTCCCGTTCCCCGGGGGGCACCGCCGAACGCCGCCCCGCCCCCGTACCGCCTCAGGACGTCACCGCTCCCGCTCCTCCACCATCCCGTTGTACGCCGCCACGAGCGCCCGCCGGGCCGTCCGCTCCACGGGCCGCAGGGCCTCCGCCCGCGCCGCCATCTCCCCGGCGCTCACCGCGGCCCCGTGCCCGCTCTCGTACGCGAGCGACACCAGCACCCCGATCCGCCGCCCCAGCTCCACGACCCGCACGGCCCGCGGCGGATACCCCGGCGCGAGGACCTCGGCCGCCCCGGCCCCGTGCACCCGCGCCCGGTACGCCTCGATCGCCGCCTCGGCCACCGGGCCCGAGGCCGCCAGATCGAGCCGCGAGAGCACCGCCGTCGCCTCCCGCATCGCCTCCGCCAGCTCCCGCTCCGCCTCGCCCAGCGAGGGCACGTCCGCGGGCGGCGCCTCGCGCACCGGCAGACAGCGCCACTCCACCTCCACGTGCACATCGCCCGCGGGCCCCGCCTCGAAGACCTCCGGCACGAGCCCGTACGGAACCCCCACCGCCACCACGGCCTCCTCCGCGTCCAGCGCCGCGGCATTGAACTCCGGCGGACCCGAGAGCCCGAGCGGATGCCCGGGAGCCGGCAGCGCGAGCCGCAGCCCGCGCGCGCCGAGCGCCCGCAACCGCCCGAGCGCCAGCGTCAGCCCGACCGGGCCCGGCTCGCCCGGCAGCCCGGTGACCCGGTGCACGGCGTCCTCGCCGACGATCGCGCTCGCGGCATCATCCGGCGGGACAAGACCGGCGAAAAGTGCATTCCCCCAAGCGGTCAGCCGCCCGGAACGTGGTTCAACGCGCATCCCCCCAGCCTAAGGACAGGACAGGCCACGGCTTCCCCCGGCCGGTGGCGTAGGTTTTCTCCAGGGGACATCCCTGGGGGGCGGCGTCCGACGACGCCGGCGACAAGCCGCGAGAGACAATGGGAGACACGGCGCTCATGAGCGATGTACTGGAACTGGTGGACGTATCGGTGGTCCGCGAGGGCCGGGC
Organism: Streptomyces sp. Tu6071; assembly: GCF_000213055.1. Taxonomy (NCBI): domain Bacteria; kingdom Bacillati; phylum Actinomycetota; class Actinomycetes; order Kitasatosporales; family Streptomycetaceae; genus Streptomyces; species Streptomyces sp. Tu6071. The sequence goes on from NZ_CM001165.1 coordinate 6,371,565, forward strand.
TCTGATCGACCAGGTCTCCTGGTCCGTGAAGGAGGGGGAGCGCTGGGTCATCCTCGGCCCCAACGGCGCCGGCAAGACCACCCTCCTCAACGTGGCCTCCAGCTACCTCTTCCCCACCACCGGCACCGTCAGCATCCTCGGCGACCGCCTCGGCCGCGTCGACGTCTTCGAGCTGCGCCCCCGCATCGGCGTCGCCGGAGTCGGCATGGCCGAGAAGCTGCCCCGCCGCCAGACCGTCCTCCAGACCGTCCTCACCGCCGCCTACGGCATGACGGCGACGTGGCAGGAGTCGTACGAGGACATCGACGAGCAGCGCGCCCGCGCCTTCCTCGACCGCCTCGGCATGACCGAGTACCTCGACCGCCGCTTCGGCACTCTCTCCGAGGGAGAGCGCAAGCGCACGCTCATCGCCCGCGCCCTCATGACGGACCCCGAACTGCTCCTCCTCGACGAGCCCGCCGCCGGTCTCGACCTCGGGGGCCGCGAGGACCTCGTCCGCCGCCTCGGCCGCCTCGCACGCGACCCGATCGCCCCCTCGATGATCATGGTGACCCACCACGTCGAGGAGATCGCCCCCGGCTTCACGCACGTCCTCATGATCCGCCAGGGCAAGGTGCTCGCCGCGGGCCCGCTCGAACTCGAACTCACCTCGCGCAACCTCTCCCGCTGCTTCGGCCTCCCGCTCGTCGTCGAGCAGCAAGGCGAACGCTGGACCGCCCGCGGCCTCCCCCTGGGCTGAGGCCGACGGAGGCCCCGCACCGCGCCCAGGCGGGAATCGCCCCCGTACGCCCTCAACGCCCCCTGTCCGCAGGGGGCGTCGCGCGCCTACCATGCCCCTGTGGACATCGACGCGTGGGTGTGGTGGCTGATCGGCGCGGTGGCACTGGGGATTCCCCTCGTGGTGACCGCCATGCCGGAGTTCGGCATGTTCGCGGCGGGCGCCGTCGCGGGCGCGATCGCCGCCGCGGTCGGCGGCGGCATCGTGATCCAGGTACTGGTCTTCGTCCTCGTCTCCGTCGCGGGTATCGCCGTCGTACGCCCCCTCGCCGCCCGGCAGCGCGCCCAGCGCCCCCATCTCGCCAGCGGCATCGACGCCCTCAAGGGCCGTCAGGCCGTCGTCGTCGCACGCGTCGACGCGAGCGGCGAGGGCCGCGTCAAGCTCGCGGGCGAGATCTGGTCGGCCCGCTCCCTCGACGCCGAGCAGACCTTCGAGCCCGGCCAGTCCGTCGACGTCGTCGACATCGACGGCGCCACGGCGGTGGTCATGTGAGCACCCCCCGCCCGCCGGTACGGGACCGTCCGCCACGATCAGGCCGAATCCCGGCCCTTTACCGCCCCGCAGCCCCTGGCCCGCGCGAAACGGTCCCCGGGGCCGCGACGTTCTGACAGACTCACCGTCAAGATCCACCGCACGCAGGCTTGTCAGCCACCACGGCACGAAGGGCACGGGCTACACGATGGCACCGATCATCATCGTCCTCATCATCCTGGTGGTGCTCGTCTTCATCGCCCTGATCAAGACGATCCAGGTGATCCCCCAGGCGAGCGCCGCCATCGTGGAGCGCTTCGGCCGCTACACCCGCACCCTCAACGCGGGCCTCAACATCGTCGTCCCCTTCATCGACACCATCCGCAACCGCATCGACCTGCGCGAACAGGTCGTCCCCTTCCCGCCCCAGCCGGTGATCACCCAGGACAACCTCGTCGTCAACATCGACACGGTCATCTACTACCAGGTCACCGACGCCCGCGCCGCGACGTACGAGGTCGCCAGCTACATCCAGGCGATCGAACAGCTCACCGTCACGACGCTCCGCAACATCATCGGCGGCATGGACCTGGAACGGACCCTCACCTCGCGCGAGGAGATCAACGCGGCCCTGCGCGGCGTACTCGACGAGGCCACCGGCAAATGGGGCATCCGCGTCAACCGCGTCGAACTGAAGGCGATCGAGCCGCCCACCTCCATCCAGGACTCGATGGAGAAGCAGATGCGCGCCGACCGCGACAAGCGCGCCGCGATCCTCCAGGCCGAAGGTGTCCGGCAGTCCGAGATCCTGCGCGCCGAGGGCGAGAAGCAGTCCGCGATCCTGCGGGCCGAGGGTGAGGCCAAGGCCGCCGCACTGCGCGCCGAGGGCGAGGCCCAGGCGATCCGTACCGTCTTCGAGTCGATCCACGCGGGCGACCCCGACCAGAAGCTCCTCTCGTACCAGTACCTCCAGATGCTCCCGAAGATCGCCGAGGGCGACGCCAACAAGCTGTGGATCGTGCCCAGCGAGATCGGCGACGCCCTCAAGGGCCTGAGCGGCGCGGTCGGCAACTTCGGCGGCCTCGGCAACCTCGGCGGAGGCGGGGGCGGCAGCGACGCCAAGGCGGCGCCCACCACGCCCGGCACCGGCGGCAAGCCCTTCCCGCGCGAACAGCGCCCGCCCATCGACTGAGCCCCCGCACGACAACGGGGGCGGCCCCCTCCCGGATCACCGTCCGGCAGGGGACCGCCCCCGTTCCGTACGAGGCAGCCTCCTCAGGCCACCACCCCGTGCCCCAGCCACGCCGGGAGACCCAGCAAGTCGTCCTGCCCCAGCGCGAGAAGCATCGCGTCCGCGGGGGTCGGCTCGAACGGCTGCCGCAGCAAGGGCATCCCGGCCTGCTCGGGCGTCCGGTCCGCCTTGCGGTGGTTGTCCTCCGCGCAGGAGGCCACCGTGTTCAGCCAGGAGTCCGCCCCGCCGCGGGACTTGGGCACCACGTGGTCCACCGTCGTCGCCCGCCGCCCGCAGTACGCGCACCGGTGCCGGTCCCGCACCAGAACACCCCGCCGCGACCACGGCGCTTGTCTTCGGAACGGCACCCGTACGTACCGGCAGAGCCTGATCACCTGCGGCACCGGCAGATCCAGCGTCGCGGCCCGCATCCGCAGCCCCGGGTGCGCGCGCTCGACGACGGCCTTGTCGGTGAGCACCAGCACCACCGCGCGATGCAAGGTCACCGTCGACAGCGGCTCGAAGCTCGCGTTGAGCACCAGCGTGTCCCGCATCTCGCCCACCTCCCCGCTCACCGGCCGCCCCCTGGCGGTCGGGATCAACTCTGGCCGGGCACAACGAGATGGACAACGCAATAAAAAGTGCCCTCCCCTGATCAATTCCATGACCGGGGGAGGGCAAACACCCGAGGCGGACCCCGGTGCGCGCGACGGCTCGTCAGCTCGCCGGGATCTCGTACGTACCGATGAGCTGCGCGCGGCCCACGGTGTGGAAGTGGAGGTTGAAGCCGACGACCGCGGGCGTCGCCGAGGCGTCGGGGCCGAGCTTCTCCTGATCCACCGCGTGCACCGTGAAGACGTAGCGGTGCGCCGGGTCGCCCGGGGGCGGCGCCGCTCCGCCGAAGTCCTCGCTGCCGTAGTCGTTGCGCGCCTGCACGGCACCCGCGGGCAGCCCCGCGAAGGAACCCGTACCCGCCCCCGTAGGCAGCTCGGTGACCGTCGCGGGGATGTCGAAGACCACCCAGTGCCAGAAACCGCTGCCGGTCGGCGCGTCCGGGTCGTAACACGTCACCGCGTAGCTCTTCGTGCCCTCCGGCGCCCCCTCCCAACGCAGGTGCGGCGAGGTGTTCCCGCCGTCCTGCGCCTGCGCCTCGCCGAGCGGCGCGCCCTCGGACACGTCGTCGCTCACCACGGTGAAGGCGGGCACCTGCGGCAACAGCTCGTAGGGGAGCGGTGGCCTCTTCTCACTCACGTCGCGAATCCTCCAGTACGGGACAGGACAGGGGCCGCGGGCGGGAACAACGGCCCACGGCGCGGGTGGCCAGCCTAGATCCGCCGGCCACCCACGGCGGGTACCCCGCCGCACCCGCCCCGGAACCAGCGGCCGCCCGAACCAGGTGCGGCGCCCGCCCGGGAGAACCGGCGGCCGTCAGAACCAGCTGCGGCGGCTGCCGACCTCGGAGATCCACTGGTGCAGGTACGCGTCCCAGTCGGTGTTGCCGAAGTCGTGCAGGCCGACGCGGAAGGCGCGGAAGGAGTCGCTGCCCTCCGTGAAGAGCCCGTCCTTCTTGTCCATCTCCAGGACGACGTCCATCTCACGGTCGTCCGCGACGAAGCTCAGCTCGACCTGGTTGAGACCGCGGTACTGCTGCGGCGGGTAGAACTCGATCTCCTGGTAGAAGGGGAGCCGCTGCCGCGTCCCGCGGATCGAGCCGCGCTCCAGGTCCGCGGTCTTGAACCGGAAGCCGAGCCGCCCGAAGGCGTCGAGGATCGCCTCCTGCGCCGGGAGCGGGTGCACGGTGACCGGGTCGAGGTCGCTGGAGTCCACCGCGCGCGCGATCTGGAGTTCGGTGGTCACGCCGACGTTCATCCCGCGCAGGTGCTGCCCCGCGAAGGTCGTGATCGGCGTCTCCCAGGGGATTTCCAGGCCGAAGGGCACGACGTGCGTCGCCCCTTCGTGCAGCAGGAAGGCCCCGCCGAGGCTCACCCGGTGGAACTCGATGTTCTGCTTGTACTCCTGGTCGCCGCTCTCCACCTCGACCCGCGCCTGGAGCCCGACCGACAGCCCCTCGATCTGCTGGTCCACGGCACCGCCCTGGATACGGACCTCGCCCTGCACCACACCGCCGGGCACCACGTTCTCCTCGAACAGCACCGTCTCGACCTCGGCCCCGCCCGAACCGAGACTCGCCAGCAGCTTCCTGAACCCCATGTGTCCGCCTCTTCCCTCGTTGACTTTCCGTGGAGACGCGCCCGTGCCTCCGCACGGGCGCCCTGCGTCCGGTACAGGTGGTGCGCCGCAGGACTCGCTCATACGAACGCGCCTTCGGCCCTCCCGGTTCCAGCGCCCGCGAACCGGCCCTCCCGTACCCTCGGGGCCCATGCCTTCAGTACCTGTACCCCCGGAGGACATGATCGCGGCCCATGACCGTACGCCTCTGCCCCGCTCCTTCTTCGACCGCCCGGTCCTGGAGGCGGCCCCCGCCCTCCTGGGGCGGCTCCTCGTCCGTGAACTCCCCGAGGGACGCGTCGTCCTGCGCCTCACCGAGGTCGAGGCGTACGCGGGCGAGGCGGACCCCGGCTCGCACGCCTACCGCGGCCGGACCGCGCGCAACGCCGTCATGTACGGACCTCCGGGGCACGCCTACGTCTACTTCACGTACGGCATGTGGCACTGCCTGAACGTCGTCTGCGGTCCCGAGGGGCTCGCCTCCGGAATCCTGCTGCGCGCCGGCGAGGTCGTCGAGGGCGCCGACATCGCCCGGCTGCGCCGCCCCACGGCCCGCCGCGACCACGAACTCGCCAAGGGCCCGGCCCGGTTGGCGACGGCCCTCGGCGTCGACCGCGCTCTGGACGGTACGGATCTGTGCGGCCCCGAGGGCGAACCGCTCCGCCTCCTCG